>JAZQIW010000056.1:0-11848 GCA_045541355.1 Eubacteriales bacterium
GGCGGCAATCATCATAATTTCCGGTGCTTGTCTTGGGTATGAATCGGGAATGATTGTGGGTGCAGTATCTGCATTCGTTTCAAACCTTTTCTTCGGGCAAGGTCCGTGGACCGTGTGGCAGATGACGGCATTCGCACTTATTGGTCTTGTTTCGGGACTGGTATTCGATTCTTGTAAGGTAAAAAAATCAAAGACGGCCTTATGTATCTTCGGCTTCTTTGCAACATTCCTCATTTACGGCGGAATACTGAATCCCGCATCGGTGCTTATGATGAACCCCGAGCCTTCGTCAAAGCTTTTGCTTTCTTCGTTTGTCGCAGGTTTTCCCTTTGACCTTATACATTCGCTGTCAACATTTGTATTTCTGCTTGTAATGGCAGAGGCGTTTGTCGGGAAAATTGAGAGGGTAAAGATCAAGTATGGGCTTATGACTCATTAGTACCGCACATGTTCATTATCGCGTCCGCTTATGGATATCAAAGCCGTCACGGGCACAGCACCCATCCCGCCCAGCCAATCCACACCCCTCATGACGTGAAAATGAGCAGTTACAGGTCGCCTCCACCAATGGAGAACCAGACGAACACCGAGCCGGCAATGTACTTTATTGACGGGGTGTTTGTTTTGGTTTGCGATATTTAATTACAGAAAAAGAACAAGGTTTGTGCCTCGTTCTTTTTTTGTTATTTGGTGAGTTATACTATCAAGTGCAACAGTAAATAAAAAAGGAAAGCCCATATAAATCCATGGTGTAATGTAGATTCAACATACCATCTTCAAAAAACAATGTCAACAACTCAGGACAAAAGTCCATAACCGACCATAATTCAAGGAACAAAATGCAGTTGACTTTTAGCCTGTACATAATGTATAATTTCACCATAAGCAAACACAATTCAAAAGGAGTTTCATTATGGACTACAAAAAATATGTAAATATAAAACAAGGCACAAAATCAACAATGCGTTTTTCAAACGGAAACACGCTCCCTCTTGTTCAGCGTCCCTTCGGCTTTGCAAGCTTTGCTCCTCAGACAGATTCAAGCCGCAAAAGCTGGTTTTATCATCCCGATGACAAGAGCTTTGAGGGCATTCGTCTTACTCACCAGCCAAGCCCCTGGATAAGCGACCACGGTGCAATTGTAATTCATCCCCAAAGTGAAGAGGCTTATCTTCCCCCTGCCTACCGTTGGTCAGGCTTTGATGCCGAAAAAACTGTCCTTGAGCCTCATTACATGAGCTATTATCTTAAAAGATCTGCTTGCAGGCTTGAGCTTACTCCCACAATGTACGGGGCGTGCGTTAGAGCAAGCTTTGAAAGGGATTTTGATTCGTATATCTCGGTTTTACCCGTCGGAGGCTCATGTGAATACAGCTACGACAAGGAAGAAAACAAGCTCTACTGCTCCACAGACTGCAACGAGCTTTGCGGCTACGACAAGGGCAAGACAAGAACATATTTTGTCTTTTCCTTTGACGAGGGAGACATCAACGCAGACAGAACGATTGTTGACCGCAACCACGACAGAACGGGCGGTACAAAGATTGAAGGCGAGAACACGGGCATACACCTCTTTCTCAACACAAAAAACATAACCTTTAAAATAGCATCATCATACATAAGCTACGAGCAAGCAGAGCAAAACCTTAAAAATGACAGCAGCTACCGAGACTTTGACTCATTAAAGGCTGAAAACGAAAGCATCTGGAATTCATATCTTTCAAGAATAAAAATACAGGCAGACGAGAAAACAATGAAAACCTTTTACAGCTGTATGTACAGGGTTTTCCTCTATCCCCACAGAGCGCACGAGTTTGACAAAGACGGCACAGCCGTTCACTATTCTCCCGCAGCCGATTGCGTAAAGAAGGGGGTGCGATACACCGATAACGGCTTCTGGGACACATACAGGACCGTGTTCCCTCTTTACAGCCTTATTGCCGTAAACGAATACAAGGAAATACTCGAAGGCTTTATAAATGACTATGTTGACGGCGGCTGGCTTCCCTGCTGGAGTGCAATTGATGCAAAAAAATGTATGCCCAGCACCATGATTGATGCGGTAATTGCAGATGCGGCGGTAAAGGGCATAATTTCGGGTGATTTATTAAAGACCGCCTTTGAGGGAATGGAAAAGCACGCAAACACCCCTTGCGAAAACCCTGCCTACGGCAGAGAGGGCTGCGGCCACTACACAAAAATCGGATATGTTCCGTCGGATGTGTGTGCCGAGAGTGTAAACCTCACCCTTGATGCAGCCTACGGCGACTACTGTGTCGGAGTTGTGGCAAAAATTTTAGGCTATGACGAAAAAGCAAGCTTTTATTTTGAAAGAGCAAAAAACTACCGAAACATATTCGACAAAGAAACAGGCTTTATGCGCGCAAAGAAGCTTGACGGCGTCTTTGAGGATGATTTTGACCCCATAAAGTGGGGCAAGGACTACACCGAGGCGGCGGCGTGGCAGACCACCTTTGCTGTCCAGCATGACATAGAAGGGCTTTGTCAGTTATACGGCGGAAAAGAGGCACTTCTTAAAAAGCTTGACGAGTTTTTTGCCACTCCCCCCGAATACAGAGTCGGCGGATACTTTATTGAAATACACGAGATGACCGAGTTTGCCGCAGGCAAATGGGGACAGTGTGCCATTTCAAATCAGCCAAGCTTCCATATTCCCTTTATATACGCATATCTCGGAGAAACAGAAAAAACAGATATGTGGGTAAAAAGAATGTGCAATGAAGGCTTTTCATCGGCGGATGACGGTTTTCCGGGAGACGAGGACAACGGCTCGATGGCAGCATGGTACATCTTTGCAGTTCTCGGAATGTATCCGTTATGTCCGGGTAAAAATGAGTATGTCAAATTCTCGCCCCTTGCAGACAGCATAAGCTACTAAGGGCAAAAACACCGACGGTTATGCGTAGTGTTCTTAAGGACAGTAATTCAAAAGGCAGAAACGATTGATTCGTTTCTGCCTTTTATCATAAGGTTTTAGGATATCCTAAATATTGGAAGATGGTACACATCTTCCCTGCTTGTTATACTACCGGACAAAAACATTGACATTTATTGCAATTTATGATATCATTATATCAAGATTGAATGATATCATAATGGAGGTGCTATCTTTGGTTAAAGAGAATAAAGCCGCTCGAACAAGACAAGTCCAATTTAGAATGGATCCTGATAAAGTCAAGCGTTTAATCGCAACTATCGCTTATGATGATAATATGCATAGTATGGCGGATTTGTTTAACAAAGCAGCTGATGAATACTTAAAGAAGCAAGAGAAAAACGGAGGTAAAAACCAATGACAAGATATGATATGATAGAGCGAATTGGCAATACATATATGACCTCAAATATTGAGGGTGGAGAATACAGTTATGTTTTTGAAGCAGGTTCAAAAGCAAAGTTAGAACAACTTGTAGGACATAGTGTTAATCATTTTAAATTAGATATTCGTTTTGAAGATGGTGAATATGTTGTGTTAGTTGAAACAAAACAGAATTTTGTTGATGCTGACAAAAAACAACTTGCAGAATATCTTGAAGAAGAAAGGGCATTACATACAGGAAAAAAAGTTATTTGCATACTTGCAAACACCAATAACGATAAAATCAAGGTTTGGAAATCTTTTGTAGACGATGAACACATTCTTGAAGAAGAAACAGTTCTTGATACTATGGAACACTACAAGTCTTTATTTGACCTTAATAAATCAAATGACCGTGAAAAAGTTCTCAGAAACACTTATGCTTTAAATGAACTTCTTCACAAAAAAGATATTGCTGAACAATTAAGAAGTCAATTTGTTGGAACGATTTTATTACATATAAAAGATTTGGTTAAAAAGATTGGTGCAACAAGAATTGATGAAGAATTGAAAAAAACCATAAATAATTCTTTTGCATTAAAATCTGAAAAAGAAATTAGGGCAGGTATTGAAAATACTCTGTCAGAACTGCTTGACGGCTCTGAAAACAAACAGAAGAAAATTGAATTATTGCAGAGAAATGTATTAACAGACCAAAAGGTTCGTGCGTTGAAAAAGGCTGATTGGATAGAAATTATTGATTATATTCTTATGAATATATTTAAGTTTATTGATACCGACAGTTCCGAAGGTCAAGACATCTTGAACTTGTTCTTTATTGCATTTAACAAATATACAGGCAAAGCAGATAAGAACCAAGCATTTACACCAGACCATATTACAGAATTTATGTGCCGTATCACCGAAGTTGATAGGACAAAGCGTGTTCTTGACGGAACTTGCGGAAGTGCTTCATTTCTTGTTCAAGCAATGGTTAAAGAACTTGCTGATTGCCGTAGGGGTAATACAGAATCAGAAACAAAAAGACTTCAAAAGAAAGTTAAGGAAGAAAACATTTTTGGAATTGAAGTTGAAGAAAAAGCATTTGGACTTTCTGTTACAAATATGTTGATACACGGTGATGGTAATTCAAATATAAAACTTGGTAGTTGTTTTGACCACAAAGCATTTATTAAACAAGCAGACCCACACATAATTTTGATGAACCCACCATACAATGCAAAACCTATTGGTATTCCTGCAAAATATAAGAAAGATTGGGGTTCTTCTGCTGATGGTAAAGAAGATGCTTCAAAAGGATTAGTATTTGTTCATTATTTTTCAGATGTTATAAAAGAAATGAACGAAGAACGCATTAAAAACGGAGAAGAACCAAAATTTGTAAAACTTGCAGTTTTGCTTCCGTTGGCTTGTGCAATAGGCACAGGAAAGATTATTACCGCAGAAAAAGAAGCACTGCTTAAAGATAATACACTTGAAGCCGTATTTTCTCTGCCGTCAGAAGTGTTCTATCCTGGTGCTGCAGTTAATGCGTGTTGTATGCTTTTCACACTTGGACAACCCCATATCAAACCAGACGGAACTACAAGAAGCACATTTTTTGGTTATTGCAAAGATGATGGTTTTGTAAAACGAAAAAATCTCGGCAGAGTTGAACAGTTTGACATGGAAGGCAATTCTAGGTGGAAGGCTATTGAGGAAGAATGGCTTGATTTATTTGAAAGAAAAGCATCAGAAGACGGAAAATCTGCTGTTGAAAAAATTGATGCTGATGCAGAATGGCTTTGTGAAGCATATATGAAAACAGATTATACGAAACTTACTAATGATGATTTTCAAAAAACACTCAATAACTATTTAGCATATCTTGTAAAGGAAGGCAATGTCTTTGAAAAAGATATTGAGAGTGAGTGATTATGGAATTAAATATACAAGAATGGAAAGAGTTTCAAGTTGGTAAAATGTTTGAAATATATCCCACCAAAGACTATAAAGGAATGTCAAATACAGATTTAGATGATGGGGGGACTACTCCGGTCATTGCTAATAGTGCTATGAATAATGGGATAAATGGCTTTTCAACACTTGCACCAACCGAAAAAGGAAATATTATAACATTTAGTGATACAACAGAGGGAAATACATTTTTTTATCAACCAGATGATTTTATTGGTTTTGCACATGTTCAAGCAATGCATCCATTGGGACATAATTGGACAAAAAATGAACTACTGTTTCTAACAACAATACTAACCTATACTAATCATAATTTGTTTAACTATGGAAGAAAAATGAGGCGTGATACTATTGCGAATAGCAAAGTGAAATTACCTGCACAAAAGAGTGGTAACAAATTTGTTTTTGATGAAAAGAAAACTTTTTCTGATGATGGTTATATTCCAGATTGGCAATTTATGGAGAATTATGTTAAGTCATTAAATTGCGAACCACCGAGAACAAAAATTGATGGAAAAGATATTCTTGATTTAAACATTGAAAATTGGGAAGAGTTTTATTTAAAAGATTTATTTAATTGTTGTATGGGAAATGGTATTGATGCTTCTGCAACAACAGATTATGAACCGATTTACAACTATGTATCAAGAGATAGTAAAGGAAACGGAGTTGTGGGTTTTGTTGATGAAGTAAAAAAGACTGATAAAAGCGGAAATGTTGTATCAGAAAAACCTTTTCAAGCAGGAACAATGACATTGGCTTTGGGTGGAAGTTTTCTTGGCTCGTGCTTTGTTCAAAAAGAACCTTATTACACGGCACAAAATGTAGCAGTTCTTACAGAAAAAGAACCACTTACAATACAAACAAAAATATTTATTTCTACTTTGATAAGAAATGAATGCAAATATAAATATATTGCATTTGGTCGTGAGTTAAATACACATTATAAAACAGATTTTTCAATTAAACTTCCTGTAAAAACTGATGAAAAAGGACAACCTGTTATTGATGAAACACATACATATTCAGAAAATGGTTATATTCCAGATTGGCAATTTATGAATGATTATATAAATAGTTTGCCATACTCTGATAGGATTTAAAAAACAACCTCTCAAATAATTGAGAGGTTGTTTACTATTTATGTCCTTAAGAACACTCGGCATATACGTCGGTTTTATTTATCATTCGGCATCTACGGCTTGACGTAAAGCCCGTTATCTGTTAAAATGTAAATACTTCGGAGGGATGAAAAGGTGACAAGTGCATTTTGCTGTCCGCATTGCGGCTCGGCTCTTGAAAAAGCAGACAATCAATACAAATGCCCGTCAAACCACTGCTTTGACGTTTCAAAACAGGGGTATGTAAACCTGCTTATTTCCAACAAAAGCACCTCTCTTTCGGGAGACGACAAGGAAATGGTTAAAGCACGCACAAGGTTTCTCGATGCGGGTTTTTATGCACCGCTGAGGGATGAGTTGTGTGCCGTCTTACGGCAGGCAGAATACGAAAAGGGACTGATAATCGACTCGGGATGCGGTGAAGGCTATTACACTTTTGGTTTTCTCCACGCCCTTTCGGGAAAAGGAGTTCGTGTTTCGGGCATTGACATATCAAAATCAGCAATAAAGCACGCGGCGAAAAGATGCGCCGATGCCGAATTTGCCGTTGCCTCGGCATATCATCTGCCATACTCCGATGAATGTGCAGATGCTGTTATAAACTGCTTTTCACCCGCAGCCTCAGATGAATTTTGCAGAGTTCTCAGAAAAGGCGGGCTTTTTATCTACGTGGTGCCGGGAGCAGCTCATCTATGGGAGCTTAAAAGCATTCTCTACGATTCCCCCTACAAAAATGAAGAAAAAACCGAAAGCTACGAGGGCTTTGAATTTTTAAAGGCAATCCCCGTAAGCACAAGCTTTACCCTTGAGGGTAACGACAAAATACTTGACCTTTTCCACATGACTCCCTACACATGGAACACACCTCGAGAGGGAGCAAGACGTCTTGAGAACATTGAGAGTCTTTTTGTCAGGGCTGAGTTTTTTATTCACATATACAGAAAAAAATAAACATAAAACTGCCCGTCGCTTTTGCGACGGGCATAATTCTTATTCTATCACCATTATACCGAAATACTCGGGTTTATGAAAATCGGGCTTTTCCCTGTCTACCATCTTCCAACAGCCATAGTGCGCCTGCTGTGTTTCATCACCGCATTTATACACATTTGAAGGAAGCCTTGCTCCCCTTTTGAATTCATACCGCGGCATATACTTCTTTATAAATTCAAAGGGAACAGTATAATCAAGTGTCCAGCGGTCATGGAAAATTTCAGTTTTAATATCCAAAGCCTCGGCATCCTCAAGGGTAAAGCTTATCTCGTCTTCTCTGCCCATTCTGAAGGAAAAGTTCACAACGCCGTTGGCGTTCATTTCAAAATTAATATACCTTGCCGTATGCTCAGGGTCAAAGTTTACAAACCATTCAAGGCAGCTATCGAGATGCACCGGCTGAAAATGCTTTTTCATTACCCTTTTGGGGTTACTTTCATATGCATCAAAGTGTACATGAAAGCCTTTTTCGCTATATGTGACGTTGAACACAATTTTCGGACAATAGCCGTCGGGATTTATATAATCGCAAATTGTAATCGTCGGGATATTCTCCGAACTTTTTTTCTTTATTGTATACATTTTTCTTCCTCCGTAACAAAATAATCGGCGTGTACAGTATAAATATACCACAACCACGCCGAGTATTCAAGTTATTTCAGCATTTCAATAAGCTTTGGCAGAACAGGCTCAAATCTTGCGCCGTAAAAATGCTCTTTATCCTTCTCTGTGCACTTTATGCACTCAACAACATAGTCCGCCGCAATTTTTGCGCTGTCAAAAACGCTTTTTTCCCTCATCAATGCTCCCACAAATGCCGAGGCATAAATATCTCCCGTACCATGACAGCCGTGAGAGATTCTGTCATGGGCATAGTCGCAAAAGCTCTCCCCGTCATACATAACAAAGCCCGTCTTTCCTTCTGTAAAGCTTTCTCCCGTCAGTATAACATTCTTTGCGCCCATATCATAAAGCTTTGATACAAGCATTTTAAGAAATTCCTTGTCGTGTCTTTCGACATAAGGCGTATCCGTCAAAAAGCACGCCTCGGTGATATTGGGCAAAATATAGTCTGCCAGAGGCAAAAGAGTTCTCATCTCTGCCACAAAATCCATATCAAAGCCGTAGTACAGCTTTCCGTTATCCGCCATGGCAGGGTCTACAATGTTGACGCTGTTTTCATTTCCCATTGTTTTGAGAATGTTCTTTACGTATTCTATCTGCTTTGCCGAGCCGAGATAGCCTGTATATATCGCATCAAAGCTTATGCCTTCCTTTTGCCAATGCTCCTGTATCTTCGGGATGTCATCCGTAAGGTCGCGGAAGGTGTACCCCGTAAAGCCGCCCGTATGGGTGGAAAGCACCGCCGAGGGAATGACCGCCGTCTCTATGCCGCAGGCAGATATAATGGGAAGTGCCACCGTCAGCGAGCACTGTCCGACACATGAAATGTCCTGTATTGTTACTATTCTTTTAAAAGCCATTGTTTTTTTCTCCCAATAAATGTCTTTACTTTTTTGTATGTCTATATTATAATCATATTTGGAGATATGTAAATAGTCAAAAAAGGAGATTTTTTTAAGACCAGATGAATGATAAAAAATACATATTGCTCTATAAGAGCATAAAAGAAAAGATACTTTCGGGAGAATATAAAAAAGGGCAGAAGCTGCCCTCAAAGCGCGTTACTGCAAGCCGTACGGGATACAGTCTAATAACAGTCGAAAACGCCTACCGTCTTTTGTCGGATGAAGGGTATATTACATCGCGTGAAAAAAGCGGCTACTATGTCAGACAAACCTTTTTCGTGCCGCAAAGCAAGCATACCGATGTAAAAAAGCCGCTTCAGCTTTTATCGGAAGAAGCAATGCAGACAGATAATGTCGGATTTGAGTATTCGTTATGGTGCAAAACCGTAAGGAAGGTTTTAAGCGACAGGGGGCGCGAGCTGTTTGTCAAAAGTCCGCCCAAGGGCTGCGCGTGTCTGAGAAATGCAATTGCCGAATATCTTCTCAGATACCGCGGAATGTATGCAGAGCCGGAGAGAATAATAATCGGCTCGGGTGCTGAGCAGTTATATGAGGCAGCCGTTAGAACACTTGGCAGAGAAAAGGTGTACGGTCATGAAAACCCCTGCTATGACCAGATAAAGACGGTATACGAGGGCTTGGGGCTTGAGGTGCGCCCCCTTGATATGGCAGACGACGGCATTAAAAGCTCTTGCCTTTGGGACAGCGGTATAGATGTTCTGCACGTAACTCCCTTTCACAGCTATCCCTCAGGCGTTACCGCCAGTGCCTCCAAACGCCACGAATACCTTAACTGGGCAATACAAAATAACGGCTACATAATTGAGGATGACTTTGACAGCGAATTTTTCATCCCCGTAAGCCCTATTGAAACCCTTTTTAATCTCGATAAAAGCAAACGGGTTATCTATATCAATACCTTTTCAAAGAGCCTCTCTCCCTCCTTTAGAATGGGCTATATGATTCTCCCTGAACACCTTATCCCCTCGTATGACTCTACTATGGGTAGATATTCCTGCACAGTCCCCGTTCTTGAACAACACGTTTTGTCCGAATTTATCGCCGGCGGTCACTTCGAAAGACACCTTAACCGTGTCAGAAGGCAAAGAAAAGGCGTGTAGTTACAGACAGCAGAGTTTTTCCGCTTTTTCTTTAGAAAAAGAAAAAGCTTGGCAAAAAGAAACCGTGAAAGGAACATTGATTTTTGGGATTAGGCTCAAACGTATAATTCTCGATTGCAGCGTCGCAACGTGCGAAACTCCTGTCATGCAAAATGTAACTTAAAAAAGTAACAAAAAAAGGCATCCGTCGGATGCCTTTTTCGCTGTATTGAAAATTAAAGCTCAATCCACTGCCCGTCGTTTTCGTAGCCCTTGATAAGAGCCTCTCTTATCTTCATGCAGTCAAGAGTCTGCTGTGAATCAAAGGGAATAACGCCGTCTTCATAAAACTTGATAATGTCCTTGAGAAGTGCGGGGAAGAATGACGAAGCAATGGGCTTCTGTTCGCCGCTTTCCTTGCCGTCATCTGCATAAACGGTGTAAGGATATCTCGGTGAATAAACAACCTTTGCGCGAGAGTTGTCCTCGTATATCACTGTACAATCAGAGGTAAGACCTACCGTTTCAACCTTCAAGCGGACAGGCTTCTTGGGACATATCTTAACAAGCATTTCAACAAGATGAATAATGTATTCGGCAAAGTTTGAGCCGGGGCCTGTGATAATAACAGACTTAACGTCATCAAGCGTCTTGTAGTAGTCAAGCTCCTGTGCATATCTGAGAGCAGAAGTAGAGAAGAAGGGAGCACCCGACTTCTTACCGATTTCAAAAATCTTCTCTGCAGTAGCATAATCGGGAGTAAATGTCTTGTCAATATATGTTCTCTTTCCGTAAGGAAGCGCCTTCTGCGCATAGCCGAGATGAGTCTCGGGGAATGTGGGGGCAAGAATCATGATAACGTCGCTCTTTTCGCAAAGCTCTTCGATTGTATCACATTTTTCTGCACCGTACTTTTCACACCATTCGGCGGTTGTAACACCGTCAAGGGGACTCTTGTCAAGCTCTGCATACGCATATGCTACCTTGTAGTCTGTGCCGAGAGCTTCGTTGGCTTCGGCAATCCATGCAGGATAGCTGTTTGCGTGCCACTCACTGATATAGTAATCGATGAAACCAATTTTTTTCATGGTGTTTTTCCTTTCAATAGCGTTGGATATTTATTATCTGCCGCGTGAATTACTTAGAAAAAGTAACCTTGTCAGCTTCAAGCTCCTTGTGAGCATCAGCAGACTGATAGAGCATATCAAGAAGCTTTGCACTCTCAAGAACATTGTCAATGTTGCCGCGAGTCTTTACGCCTGTGTCAATGGAGTCAAGGAATGCTCTGTCTTCAGCAAGATACTGATTGGGAATGTCGTATTCGGGCTTTTCAGTTTCGAGTGTCTGACCGTCAAATACCTGAATCATGCCCTGATACTGGAGTCTTGCACCCTTCTTGTCGCCAAGGAAGTCAACATACATTTCTCCGATGTCAAGGTTCTGTGCCCAAGCACCGTTAAGAGAGATTGTTGCCTTGTCTGTTCTTACGTAACCTGTTACGTAGTCGTCAACGTCGTTTGTACCTTCAAGGTTCATTGTATCCTCAGCCCACATGCCCTTGTACTTATAGGACTTCATATCCTTAGCCATTTCGCAGTATGTATCGCAAGTAACTGTCTTAAGCTTTGCGCCGTCAAGAACATAGAGAATGAGGTCAAGGAAATGTACACCCCAGTCAATAAGAGCTCCGCCGCCGGATGCTGCCTTTGTTGTGAAGTCGCCGCCAAGGCCGGGGATGCTTCTGCAAGCTCTGAAGGAGCAAACGATGTGATAGATATCACCGAAGTCGCCGTTCTTGTACATTTCAGC
>JAZQIW010000057.1:0-12213 GCA_045541355.1 Eubacteriales bacterium
AGCATATACGAAACAGTGCGTATTTTCAAAGACTCCATAAAGCACGTAACACCGTCATTTTTGGAAAAGTGGGGGGCATTCCTGTCAGCAGGCGGTTTTCCCGAATATGGCAATCCCAATCCCGTAACACGCCACTTTTCAACCAATGATGCAACCTGGGCAAATATTGTGAATTTCAATGAAGGATACCTCGACGGATTTTTTGCAGGCTCGCCCATAGGTATTACAACCGACCTTACAGCCATCACTCCCGAACTTCGTGAAAGGCTGAAACAAGTTATCGCAAAGTTCAAAGAAGATGAGCCTTTCTGGAGAAACGCATCCGCAAGAGTTATAGCCGATACAAATAAACTGCTCGCAATTCAGTATGAAACAGAAAATGCAATTAGGGTTGTTGTGTATACAGGTCATCCCATGACACAGACAGAAATGACAGTTTATCCGGTACTTAACGGAAAATACAAAATTTGCGGCAAAGAATATGACGGTAACGGTATTACAATAGAAATGCCTACAGCAAGAAATACGTATATATTCACATTTGAGAGGGTAGAAAAATGAAAGTTGTAATTGACAGAATTGAAGACGGTATAGCAACCGTAGAGCTTGAAAACGGCAAAATGATAAATGCTCCCGCAGAACTCTTTGACGGCTGCAAAGAAGGGGATATCGTGTATATCTCTCCCGATAAAGAGGAAACCCGAAACAAGAACGGGGAAGTTGTAATTGATGTTTCGGGACTTTTTGATGATTAAATAAAACTACCGCACCCGTCAAAAGTCGACAGGTGCGGTTCTCATTTAAATTTGATTTTTCCTGCTGTCCGCCTTAATGACAGCAGGAAAAGGTTTGTTACGCGATTAATACTGCTTGTTTACAAAAAACTATCCCGCGAAATCGGCAGCGGCACCTTGCCGCTCAAAATCCGATGCGGGATGCTGACACCAGGGGCAGATAAAGTCAGCCGGCAATTCGTCACCCTCGTACACGTATCCGCAAATCTTGCAAACCCACTTGCCCTTTGCCTTTTCCTCGGGTGCGGGCTTTATATTCTTGTGATAGTAGTCGTAGGTCGCAGACTTTTCTTCGGATAGCTCAAGAGCCTCCGTGATTTCTGCAATAAAGAGCGTGTGCGTGCCGCAGTCAACCTCGTTTATAACCTTTGCACTGTAAAATGCATTTGTACCCTTCGTGATGTAGTAAAGGTCGTTTTCCGAGAGAGCTTTGAAGTCAAAGCCATGGAATTTGTCCACATCTCTGCTTGACTGAAAACCGAAATGCTTGAAAAGGTCAAAGGTGGCACTTTCCGAGAGAACGGAAATGTTGAGCTTTTTGCAGCTCTTTATGGCATCGTGCGTGGCGTTGTTTTTGTTTACCGTAACAGAAATGGTAAGAGGTGAGTCAGTAAGCTGAGATGCGGTGTTGATAATGCATCCGCTGTTTTCCGATGTGAGAATGTAAAGACCGTAAGAAAGCTTGAATAAAGAAGCTTTGTTTATTTCACCCATTTTAAAATCCTCCTGCATAATTAGTATGAAGTGATTATACCATATTATGTATGAATTTGGCAATATATAATCTGTAAAAAGAAAAATTGTGTTGACAATATTTTGCCCCGATAGTATAATTACCCTGTGGCAAAAATATAATGATATAAAGAAGGAAATCCAAATGAAAACAGCAAAAGCACAGAGACTTAATCATTTTCAAACGGGTATTTTTGCAAGCCTTGATGAAAAAAAGAATGAGCTTGTAAAATCAGGCAGAACAATCTATAATCTTTCAATCGGAACCCCCGATTTTAAACCCCATGAAAGTATCATGGAGGCGTTCAGCAAAGCCTGCCTTGACCCTGAAAATTATAAATATACTCTGACTGAGCTTGATGAGCTTACAAAAACGTTTATTACATATTATAAAGACCGCTTTGGAGTAGAGATTGCCGTCGATGAAATGACAGCTGTTCACGGCTCACAGGAGGGTATAGGTCATATCGGACTTGCCCTTTGTAATAAAGGAGATGTAGTTCTTCTTCCCGATCCCGGCTATCCTATTTTTGAAGTCGGTGCATATTTTGGCGAAGCGGATATTTATTATTATCCTCTTCTCGAAAAGAATAATTATTTACCTGATTTCAAGGCTATTCCCGTGGATGTACTTGAAAAGGCAAAATTCATAATTCTTTCCTATCCCTCAAATCCGGTCGGTGCCGTTGCCACAAAGGAAATGTACATAGAGGCAATAGCCCTTGCAAAAAAATACGGATTTATAATCATCAACGATAATGCTTATTCCGATATTATTTATGACGGAAACGAAAGCTTCTCCTTCTTTTCAATTGAAGGCGCAAAGGATGTGGGTATAGAGTTCTATTCCCTTTCAAAGTCCTTTAATGTTACAGGCGCAAGAATTTCATTTGCGGTAGGTAATAAAGAGGTAATTGATGCCTTCAAACTGCTTCGCAGCCAGTATGATTTCGGCGTGTTTGCACCCATACAGTACGGTGCAATTGCGGCGATGAAGCTTGATAGGAGCGTTGTTGAAAAGCAGAGACTTGAATATCAGAGCCGCCGCGATGCCCTTTGCTCCGGTCTTCGTAATATAGGCTGGAATGTCCCTGATGCAAAGGGTACAATGTTTGTCTGGTGTCCTCTTCCCGAAGGATATACTTCAAGTGTCGATTTTTGTAATCTCCTTATGGAAAAGTCGGGCGTTATATGTACCCCCGGTGCTGCTTTCGGTGAAAACGGAGAGGGGTATGTCCGCTTTGCACTTGTAAAACCCGCCGAAGAACTGTCAAAAATCTGCCGTGTCATCGCAGATAGTGGAATTATTAACAAACAGTAAATCAAAACTAAATATTAATCGGTGCCTGTCTTGGATGAGACTTTGGCATCGGTTTTTTATATTTTTGATGAAATTTCATTCATAATCAAATAAAAGCGATAATATAATAGTAAAAAAGAGTGAATATTCTGTTAAAATGCTTGACAACAAATTAACTTTATGCTAATATCCTTAGCCGAAGTTCGCGGGGCGGACTTTCAGTAAAAAAACCGTGAAAGGAGAACGGTCATGTTTGTGAATAAATTCAAAACAATAGCAATAGTCAGCATAGCAGTCCTCTGCGTTTCGATGATTGCGGGTGCTTTCATGCCGTTTTATGTTCAGGCTTTTGGATTTGAAAATCAGGACAGTGCGGCACAGGGCATGATGATGTCGGATGCAGATGAAAAAATAAACATAGTTCTCAATGACAGAGGAACTGAAAGAAAGTTTACCACAACCCCGACCACCTGTGAGAGCTTTCTTAAAAAAGCGGGTGTTGTTCTTGCGGCGGAGGATGTTCTTAATGTAGGAATGGAAACACAGCTTTCAGACGATATGGTTATTGAAATTGACAGAATTGAGTATGATATGGAAACAAGGGTTGAGTCCAATCAATATACCGTAAAAGAAGTTCCCGTTGATACAATTCCCAAGGGGACACGAGAGGTAGCAAGTGCGGGAATTCCCGGTCAGGTGCAGAGAACATATCTTGTAAAGTATGTTAACGGCGAGAGAGTGGATGAAGCACTTTACGCCGAATATAAGTTCAGCGACCCTGTTGAGGAAATAGTAAACGTGGGTGTCGGCGGTACGGTTACCGCACAGGACGGAACCGTGTATGAATATAATTACCGTAAGGAAATGGAAGCTACGGCATATACCTATGTTCCCGGGCTTACTACAATGACTACCGCTACGGGCGAAACGCTCCGAAAGGGCATTGTAGCCGTTGACCCGAGAGTAATACCCATGCATACCAAGATGTTTATAACAGGCCCTATTGAATACGGACTTGGAGTCGCTGAGGATACAGGCGGGGTTATTAAGGGTAATATTGTAGACCTTGCATATATGTCCTATGATGAATGTATTCAGTTCGGACGCCGTCAGATGCAGGTTTATATTCTTGATTGATATAAATATTGAATAAAAAGTGTATTAAAGTGATAAAGCGGTCTTGACAATTTGTCAAAAATGATGTATAATTAACATATTGTAAAGGTTACAAAATAACATTTTATATTTTTGTGTGCTTTACAGTGTTGACATATAGATTTTTTGATATACATCAGCCGCTTTATGGCTTTTTATAGAAACAATTCAAATCGGGATAATAAGCCCCCGAGGTTTTTGTATAAAGGAAAACTCTCCTTGCTCTGATAATTGGGAGAGTCATATATGTTTGATATTGTATTGCACCTGTTTTGTTATTTGGTAAGACGAAGGAGGTGCTTTTATTTTGGAACCTGTATCAATAATTATAGGCGTAGTTGTTGGTTGTGTTATCGGTGCTCTTTTGGGCTTTGTTCTGAGAAAGAAGATAGCCGAGGGAAAAATCGGTTCGGCAGAGCAGGAAGCTAAGCGAATTGTAGATGACGCAAAGAAAACAGCTGAAACGAAGAAAAAATAGGCTTTGATTGAAGCCAAAGAAGAAATTCTCAAGAGTAAAAATGAAATGGAAAGCGAGCTTAAGGAGAGACGCAGCGAGGTTGCACGTCTTGAAAAGCACGCACAGCAGAAGGAAGAGTCCTTAGACAAGAAAATCGAATCCTATGAAAAGAAGGAAGAGGCACTTGTTGAAAAGGGTAAGGCGCTTGAAGCACGCGAAGCTGAGCTTGAAGTAATTATCGAAAATGAAATCAAGAAGCTTGAACAGATATCCGGCTTTACAAGCGAACAGGCAAAGGAATACCTGCTTAATAAGATTGAGTCTGAGGTAAGACACGAGGCTGCAATGAAGATTGCGGAGATTGAGCAGGAATATAAGGAAGAGGCAGACAATAAGGCAAGAAATATTATATCCCTTGCAATTCAGCGCTGTGCTTCCGATTACGTAAGCGAGGCAACAGTATCTGCCGTTGCACTTCCCAATGATGAAATGAAGGGAAGAATCATCGGTAGAGAGGGTAGAAACATAAGAACAATCGAAACCCTCACAGGCGTTGACCTTATTATTGATGATACTCCCGAGGCAATTACCGTTTCAAGCTTTGATCCGGTAAGAAGAGAGATAGCAAGAATGTCCCTTGAAAAGCTCATATCCGACGGTAGAATCCATCCCGCAAGAATTGAAGAGATGGTTGAAAAGAGCCGTAAAGAGGTTGAGCAGATTATCAAGTCCAGCGGTGAACAGGCTACCTTTGAAACGGGTGTACATGGTCTTAACCCCGAGCTTATCAAGATACTCGGCAGTCTCAGATTCCGTACAAGCTACGGTCAGAATGTACTTATCCACTCCATCGAGGTATCGCATATTGCAGGTATGATGGCGGGAGAGCTTGGCGTTGATGTAATGATGGCAAAGCGTGCAGGACTTCTGCATGATATCGGTAAGGCGGTTGACCATGATATGGAAGGCTCGCATATCCAGATTGGTGTAGAGCTTGCAAAGAAGTACCACGAAAATAAGGATATTGTTCATGCGATTGAAGCACACCACGGCGATGTTGAAGCAAATACAATAATTGCCATGCTTGTACAGGCTGCAGACGCAGTAAGCGCGGCACGTCCCGGTGCAAGAAGAGAGAATCTTGAAAACTATATCAAGAGACTTCAAAAGCTTGAAGAAATTGCAACTGAATTTGACGGCGTAGAAAAGTGCTTTGCAATTCAGGCGGGTAGAGAAATCCGCGTAATGGTAAAGCCCGATGATGTAAGGGATGATGAAATGACCTTCCTTGCAAGGGATATTGCCAAGAAGATTGAAAATGAGCTTGAATATCCCGGACAGATTAAGGTTATGCTTATCCGCGAAAACCGTAAGGTTGACTACGCAAAGTAAAAAGTATAGCTAAAAGCATAATATTTAAAGTCCCCGCATTCTGTGCGGGGACTTTTTCTGTAAATAAAAAGGAACGGCAAGAACCGTTCCTCGTTTTATTGTTTTGCTTTTAGTCTTCCTTTGGGGCTCTGTACTTGTTAATTATTTCAGCACATTGAACATCGCTAAGACCATACTCGGGAAGCTGCTTTATAATCTTTATGGAAAGCTGAAGAACCGTGTCGTCGGGATTTGCCTTGATAAACGAGGCAAGCTTACCGTTTTCGTCAAGGTAGTCAAAGTAAAGCATGAGTGCCTTATTGGTAATATCAAGAGGAGTTGCAATGTTTGTGCCGTTTATCAATACAGCCCTGTAAATATCACTAAAGCCTTGGGTTGAAAGGTTTTCTATGAGTGCTGTCTCCTTCATTTGATCCTCAAAAATAACATGGTATGTTACCTTGTCAATACCAAGCCTTTCAAGATAGCAAAGAAGCGTTATAAGATTAAGCTGACAGAATAAATCCTCACCGAAATATACATGAACATCATCGCCGGCACGCATCTTTAAAAGCTGATTAAACCTCTTTCGGTATTTGTCCTGTCCGATGCCGAGATTCTTTGCACGCTGCTGAAGAAAGCTCTGTGAAAAAGGCTCTGTGTCCCCTGGGACTATACCGCTTATCATTGATTCTGCAAAGGCTATACAGTTTTTAAATCCAAGCTCACTTCCGTATTGAGCCATCGCATCGCCTGAAACTATGTTGATTCTCAAATTAATTCATTCCTTTTCGTATTATTTTAGTTTTCAATGCCGTTCATCAAGGTGTAGTCCTCAATGATTGCACCGGGATAATAAATGCCGAGAATTTCATGGTAAAGATAACCGTATTTTGCAGCATACTGCGCACCGTACTGACTTAGTCCCACACCGTGTCCGTGACCCTTACCGTCAATAAAGAAAGCGCTTCTTGCACCAAGAGCCGTTTCATAACCGTCACAGGTGAGAATGTTCAGCTCTTCTCCGTATACACCATCTTCAATGCCGTCGGCGGAAATTACCGAAATTTCATTTTCGGGATATTCCGAAGGCATGAAAACTCTGCCGATGGTAAAGTTTGATGAAAGAACGTGTCCCGAGAAGAATGAACGAATCATGCTTGAGGTTTTAAGAAAAATGCTGTTGCCTGAGGTGTCTGTTATTGTCATGTTGTTAAGATACCCGGGCGTTTCGTCATCGCATGATATGCTTTGAATGGGGGAAAAGAGCGTGTCCTTGTAGGAGGATGATGAGATAAGCTTGTCAAAATCCTCGTCATACAGTACACTCTTCCACCTGCCGCGCGATAATTCTTTGTAGTTCTCAAAGGGTGTTTCCACTACCGTAAGATATGGATAACCCTCGGGATTTGAACCCCACGCACCTGCCGCACTTTCCGTAATACCGCCGCTGATAGCATGGTAAACGGCGGTAATCGGCTTTCCCTTGTAGGTAAGGATGAGATTTGCGGTTTCGTCAACGGCTCTGTTTGTGCTGTCGGCACACTTTGAAATGCCGCTGTAAACCTGACAGCAGGTTGTTGCACAAAGGTCAATGCCGTGAGAGGAATGCTTGCCGTTCATGCTGTGGTAGGTAAAGGTTCTTGTGGCAATAGCCGCAGCCTTGAGAGCCTCCTCGTGCCAGCTTGTGTAAACCTCGCTGGGAAGAACACCCTTTATGTATATGTCTGCTCGTACGACATTTATAACACTTACAAGACCGTCGTTTGAAACAAATTTCAAAATATCAGGGTACTTTGTGCCGCCGTAGACAGAGTAGGGAATTTCCGCACCCGAGTCAAGAGGACAAAGTGCAACCGCAGCACCCGCAGTTCCTTCAAACAGAAGAGAACCCTTTGACGAGTCAAATATCAGAACGCTGTCATTTTCGCCGTAGACAATAATGTCCGTGTCGGCAAAGAACATGACAGGCATAAAGGAGTTGTCGTCAGAAATGTATCCTGCCTGAAAACCGTTTTCAAAAGAAACGGGAATGTCACCCTGCTTTGCACTGCTTGCAAAACTGAGCCCCACCTTTATGTAAGGACTTTCTGCGAAGTCCTCATCCTCCGCAAAGGAAAGTAATGACAGCGACAGAATGAGAACGGATATCAATAATAATATTCTTTTGATTTTCATTATATCACCTTGAAAAATGGCGCATAACCTCTTGTTAAGACTATGCGCCGCTTATCCTTTGTCTTGTATTTTTTCCGAAATCAGAACATCATAATGGAAATAATACCTGTAATTACAAAGAGTGCCGCAAGAACAATTGCAATTACTCTAACAGCCATCTTCTTTGCATCCTTTTTCATGTTAGCCAATTGTGTAGTCACCTCTAATCATAATATATGCGTTTTCACTTTCAACCCTCATACCTCTGCCGTCAGAGCCTCTGGGTATGAGACAGTATGCGTTGATTGATATGTAGTCACCGTCAAGCACCTCAATGCCGTTGGTGATGTCTGCAATTCCCTGAGCAGGGAAGGGGGATACTGCAACAACCTCGCTTCCGGGACGAACAATAAATTCACAGATGGATTCTGCCATAACCGTGTCGCCGTAGGAAAGCTCAAGAAGAGAGTAGGTTGCATCTGCCATGCTGTCTGCACTTTCAATGTTGTTTTCTTCTTCGTCTTCGGGATATTCCGAAGCATCAATGTATTCGTCATCAGGATCGTCAAAGCTTGCAAGACCGACAAGACCTAAAATTTCATCCTTAAAGGCGGGAAGAACAACCTGCTCAAGATAGCTGAGAGTTATAAGCGGGTCGTCCTCTGTATATGCAGACACCGATGCAAAGGAAAAAACGCCTATGAATAAAGCTAATATTGTACTGAGCACAATGGCAGCTCTTTTTTTGTTCAAACATATCACTTCCTGCTTTTTAATTATACACCCGTATTCTAACATATTTCTGTCGATATTTCAAGAATTAATTGTTTCCAAAACATATTGTTTACAACTAAGCAACAAAAAAAGACAACCGTATCCGGTGTCTTTTTAAAAATATGCTGTTATATTGCACTCGGAAGAGCTGAAAACCTTTTGCGAAGTCCCGTAAGGTTTCCGCGAAAGAGAAGCTTTATGCCGGGAATGTCGAGAAAATCTCTCGGAAGGAAAAGAGTGCTTGCTTTTTCAAGCTTTGCCGCCTTGCTTTTTTTGAGTATGTCAGCAACAAATTGCGAACAGAAAAAGTGTCTGCTTCTTTGATACGGAATTTTCAAAAGACACATGGCAACGCCGAGACGGGTGTATTTCATGCTTTCTTTTCTGTTGATAAAGCTTCTGATAAGCCTCTGAACCGAATTATAAACACGCTCGGAGACTTCAAGCTCATAGAGACGGCAGGGAATGGGGGCTTTGCCGCTTTTAATATATCGTTCAATCTTTTCAATTCTGAAGCCCTTGTATACAAAGCTGTAAAAGGTTTCACAGTCCCCCTCAATACCAATTGAGGCGTGAGTGTAATAAAAGTCTGTGATTTTGCTTAGCATTTTGGCTCCCGTGTCATTAAAGCGCGTAAGCAGAATGTATATTTTCTTCTTGTTTTTCTTGCTCAACTCATTGTCTCCTTAAAAAACGATGTAACCCGTGTCCGTACAGTTAATGCCGGTAATACTGCGAAAGGTTACATGGAAAAGAAGAATAAAAATATGTCAATTAGTACTTGAAAAAGATATTTAAATGTGGTAATATATAATGAAATCCTTTTTATAAGGGAAAAATATGCAAACCTGGCAAAATCGGAAGGAATGGAATGGATATGAGTATAAAGTGTGCATTTGTTTCTCTCGGCTGTCCCAAAAATCTTATGGACTCCGAGGTGATGCTGAATACACTCCTTCGTGAAAATATAGAAATAGTCGAAGAGGATATTGATGCCGATGTTGTTGTTGTCAATACCTGTGCATTTATCGAAAGCGCAAAGCAGGAGGCAATAGATACAATACTCGATGTCAATTGGCTTCGCGAGAACAGACATCTTCGCGGAATTGTCGTAACAGGCTGCCTTGCCCAGAGGTATAAGGAGGAAATATTTGACCTTATGCCCGAGGTTGATGCAATTGTCGGTGTCGGCGATATCGAAAAAATTGCAGAGGCAGTAAAGTACGCATATGAAAACGGCGGCAAAAAGGAAAAGCCAAAATATAGCTGCGTAACACTTCCCGAAAACGCTCCCCTTGGCGGAGACAGAGTTGTAACAACTCCCGAATATTCGGTATATATTAAAATATCCGAGGGCTGTGATAACAGATGTACATACTGTATAATACCCTATCTTCGCGGAAGATTCAGAAGCAGACCCATGGAGGATATTGTTGCCGAGGCAAAGGAAATGGTAAGCCTTGGGGCAAAGGAGATAATACTTGTTTCGCAGGATACAACCCGCTATGGTAAGGATTTGTACGGTAAGGAAAGCCTTGCCGAGCTTCTTCGTGAGCTGTGCGGCATTGACGGAATAAAGTGGATAAGAATACTGTATTGCTATCCCGAAGAGCTGACAGATGAGCTTATTGAAACAATTGCCACCCAGCCTAAGATTGTAAAGTATATAGACCTTCCGATACAGCATATATCCGATAAGGTTCTGAAAATGATGAACAGACGCGGCGACGGAAAGCTCATACGTGAGAAAATAAAGCAGCTTCGTGAAAAGGTTGAGGGAATTGCAATACGTTCAACCGTCATAGTAGGCTTTCCGGGTGAAGGAAATAAGGAGTTTGCGGAGCTTGCGGAGTTCCTTAAGGAAGTAAAGCTTGAACGCCTTGGTGTGTTTACCTTCTCATGCGAGGAGGGAACACCTGCGGCAAATATAAAAGAGGGCATCGTTTCGGAAAAGCAAAAGCAAAAGAGATACGATACCATTATGCAGAATCAGTTCACCGTACATGAGAATTTCAATAATTCCATGGTGGGTAAGGCACTGACGGTGCTTTGCGAAGGCTTTGATAAAGCATCCGGGGTATATTTCGGCAGAAGCCAGTATGATAGCCCAGATATTGACGGAAAGGTGTATTTTTCATCCAAGTCGAGAAAAATTGCCGAGGGTGAGTTTGTAAGCGTAAAGATAACGGATGTGCTTGACTATGACCTTCTCGGTGAAGTGGTTGTTTAGGATGAAGAGGTGTTGATTATGTGGAAAAATATGAATCTTCCAAATAAGCTTACTGTAATAAGAATTGTAATGGTGCCGCTGTTTATGATATCTCTTATGGTTTCAAAGCACGTTGGCTCGGAAACAGTAAGAAATGTTCTGTATATTGCTTCGGCGTTGCTCTTCGGCGGTGCTGCCATAACCGACTTTGTTGACGGAAAGATTGCAAGAAGCAGAAACCTTGTAACAAACTTCGGAAAGTTCATGGACCCTCTTGCCGATAAGTTCATGGTAATCGGTGCACTTATTGCGGCGGCATATGTCTATGATAATTTAAGACTTGCACTTCTTGTAACAATAGCAATAACCGTGTTCAGAGAGCTTGCCGTTTCAGGCGTAAGACTTGTCGCGGTGAATGCGGATAACGTAGTAATAGCTGCGGCAATGCCGGGTAAAATCAAGACATTTTCCCAGTGCATATTCATGGAGCTTGTAATACTCGAGCCCATGCTTCTCGGTAAGATAGAGTTCTTTGCTGTCTATACTCCTCTTACATATGCGTGTATGGCGGTAATGGTGTTCTTTACAATATATTCGGGAGCACAGTATTTAAAGGCATACAGTAAGTATATAACCATGTAATTTATGAGGTGATTTTGGTGTTCAAAAACATCAGATACGATATCAAAGCCATTAAAGAGAGAGACCCTGCGGCAAGAAGCTCACTTGAGGTTTTCCTTCTTTACTCGGGCTTTCACGCAGTTCTCTATTATAGAGTTGCAAATTTCTTTTACAGACATCATTTGAAATTTATTGCCCGTTGGGTTTCCCAGACAGGCAGATTTTTCACGGGAGTTGAAATACACCCCGGTGCAACCATAGGCAAAGGACTTATGATTGACCACGGTATGGGCGTTGTCATAGGCGAAACGGCTATTGTCGGCGATAACTGTACCATATATCAGGGAGTAACTCTTGGCGGTACGGGTAAGGATACGGGCAAACGTCATCCGACTATCGGCAATAATGTAATGATAGGCTCGGGCGCAAAGGTGCTTGGTCCTTTCACAGTCGGTGATAACGCAAAGATTGCGGCAGGTGCGGTTGTGCTTGATACAGTTCCCGAGGGAGCAACGGCAGTGGGTGTTCCCGCAAGAATGATAACGGCAGGCAAGAAAAAGACAGAGCTGCCGTGTAAGAATGACCTTGACCAGATTCATATTCCCGACCCTGTATCTCAGGAGCTTTGCAAAATGTATATGCG
>JAZQIW010000058.1:0-7679 GCA_045541355.1 Eubacteriales bacterium
ATCTTACCGATTTGCTTTTCAAGCTGTCTTTCGCTATAACTCATGCCGCCCTGTCCGTTATTATTTCCAAAGGGCTTCTTATCACCAAAGCTTCTGGGAGCGTTATTATTCTTATCAAATGTACCCTTTCTATTCGGGTCAAAAGGCTTCTTTACACCGTCCTTCTGGTTAAAGGAGGGCTTATTTTCCCTATTGTCATTTTTGGGAGCAAAATTCTGAGTCCCGTTCTGACGTGCGGCGGGAGCTTTTCTATCATCGTTTTCTGTCTTAACAGGAGCTTTCTGTTCAGTCTTGGGTTCTGTCTTGGGTTCAGTCTCGACTTCTGCTTTTTTCTCAGGCTTACCTTCGGCAGCGGGCTTTGTCTCAGGTTTTACGTCAGGTTCTGTCTTTGTCTCTGCCCCTACTTCTTCCTTCTTTGCCTCGGGCTGCTTTTCTTCCTTTGCCGCAGGCTCCTGCTTCTTTGAAGAAAGGTATTCTCCTATATCAGCCACAGTACTGTTCATTGTATAGTGCTGAAGTATTATACTGATTTCATCATGCTCAAGGCTTGAGGAAGCGGATTTGCCGTCAATTCCCTTCTCCTTGAGAAGCTCGACAAGGTCCTTACTCTTTGCTCCTATATCCTTAGCAAAATTACTGATTTTAAGTTTAGTATTCAATGCCATATTACTACTGCACCTCCGTAAGTTCTGTGTGTATTTCCGCATAGATTTTATCAACAATGCCCGCAAAGCCCGCATCTGTTATTGCCGCGCAGGACGCGCCGCCCTTTTTGCCGAGTCTCTGACCGAGCTTTAGCATATCACAATCAAGAAAAACAAGATTAACATTATGATACGAACAGCTATCCGACAGCTTTTTGACTGTATTTGCAGACAAATTATTTGCCGCCGCCACGATTACCGCCGTTTCTTTTCTTATTTCCTCGATACACATATTTGTCCCGAGAACGCATTTGCCTGCCTTTCTCGCAAGGCTGAATGCCGAAAGTATTCTTTCGCCGCACTCTTTAATTTCTTCGGGAGTAAAATCATATTGTCTCATATCATTAATCCCCCGAAAGAGACTCTTTGACAAGCTCATACACAGTCTCGGGGATTTCGGTTTCAAGGCATCTTTCAAGTCTCTTGGTCTTCAGTGCCTTTTCATAGCACGAAACCTTTGGGCATATATATGCGCCTCTTCCCGATTTCTTTCCTGTTGTATCAAGCTCTACTGCACCCTCAGGGGTTCTTACAACCCTTACGAGTTCTTTTTTGGGTCTCTTTTCATTACAGCCCATGCATTTACGTTCAGGTATCTTCTTAACTATTGTTGCCATACAGATTTTGCGCTGCTGCGCTTCCCTCTTTCCATTTAAGAAATACACAAGATTGGTTTGTGAATTATTCCTCGTTCTGCTTTACCATCTTGAGAGCCTCTGCAAGCTTTCCGCCAAAGGAGCCGCTTGCTTCCTTCTTGCCCTCTATGATATCATTGAATGCCGCCGCACGTGCCGCCGACACGCTCTTGATATCAATTTTGTTAAAGCCTGTAAGACGTGCCGCAAGTCTTGCGTTCTGTCCTTCCTTACCGATAGCAAGGGAAAGCTGATCGTCCTCAACAAGCACGTAGCAGGAACGTTCACCCGTTTCTTTTACTGAAACAACCTGTGCAGGTGAAAGGGCGGCTCTGATAAATTCTTCAGCATTTTCGCTATATTTAATAATATCAATCTTTTCGCCCTTTATTTCCGCTGTTATATTATTCTTTCTTATACCCTTAGGTCCAATGCATGAACCGATAGGATCAACATTTTCATCTCTTGAGTAAACCGCAATTTTTGTTCTTGAGCCCGCTTCACGGGAAATTGATTTAATTATCACCGTACCGTCCTGAATTTCGGGAACCTCAAGTTCAAAAAGTCTCTTTACAAGGCCGGGATGCTTTCTCGAAAGTACGATTGTCGGGCCCTTGGTTTCCTTTTTGACTACGGTTACATATACCTTAATCTTATCGCCTTCAACAAGTCTTTCGCCGGGTATCTGTTCATTTTTGAAGAGTGTAACCTCGTTCTTGCCCATTTCAAGCACGGCATTTCCCGTTACGGGATCTACTCTTGAAACAATGGCTGTTACGATTTCTTCCTTCTTTCCTTCATATTCACGCACCATGATGTCGCGCTCAGCTTCTCTGATGCCCTGAATAATAACCTGCTTTGCAGTCTGTGCAGATATTCTGCCGAAGTTCTTTGTCTTGACTTCAATTTCCACTATGTCGCCGAGATTATACTTCTTACTGATTTCTCTCGCCTGTTCAAGGGTAATTTCCGTTCTCTCATTGAAAACGTGCTTTCTTGTCTTTCTGATGATATTTCCCTCATCATCATACTCTATAAACACGCCTTCCTCTTCCTCTTCCTCTTCCTCTTCCTCTTCTTCATCCTCATAATCAAAGTCATCGTCATACTCTTCTTCGGGTACGTTTTCTTCGATTTCTGATTCTGTAAGCTCTTCTGTTTCTTCTTCGGTCATTTCTTCTTCGGATGCATTCCTCAAGGGAATTTCATCCATAGCCTCAGGATCTACAACAGTTAGCTGCTTATAAACCTTGACATCCTGCTTTACGGGATCAAGAACAATTCTTACGTTTGAATAACCGTTGTCCTTTTTGAATGCGCTGAGAAGAGCTGCTTCTACTCTTGCGAGCATATATTCCTTAGGAATACCCTTCTGCTTTTCAAGTAAATCAAGTGCCTTAAAAAATTCCTTATTCATCTTTTTCTTCATTCCTCCGCATTTATGTTAATTTTTATTAATAACTAAAACTCACAAACGGTTTTAATGCTTGCATATTCCTTTGGCGAAAGCTCAACCTTTTCGCTTCCCATATCAATGGTAAGCACACCCGTCTCCTCGTCAAATGCCGCAATATTACCGTCAAATGCCTTTCTGCCGTCCTTTGCGGCATAAAGCTTTACAATTACCCTCTCTCCGACAAACGCCTTGATATGCTCCTTAGTCTTAAGCTCTCTTTCAAGACCTGGGGAAGATATTTCAAGATAATAGCTGCCTTCAATAGGGTCTGCCTCATCAATTAAAGGCTCCACCGCGTCATTTACCATCTCGCAGTCATCAAGGCTTATTCCTTCAGGCTTATCAATATAAATGATAAGGTTATGATCAGGTCCTTCCTTGACAAATTCAACGTCCCACAGAATACATCCGCACTCCTCAACAGCTTCTTTTACAAGCTCTGCAACTCTTGATGCGATATTGCCTTTTTTCTTTTCCTGCAATTTCTTCACCTCTTGATTATTTGTCGTAAACAAACATTAAAGAGCGATCCGTGACCGCTCTTTAACCTTTCTATAAAAATCTTACGATAATACTATAACATATACATCAAAAAAAATCAAGTGTTTTTTTGAATTTTCTTCCATTAATAATATAATTTTATAAATTTTTTCTCTTTTCATTGACAACATCGGTCATTTAATGGTATCATTATACAAAAATGTTATGAGAGGTTAGAGAATGAACAACAATATTATTTCTGTATGCAATCAAAACAGTGCATATAAATACAGACCTGATACTGACGTGCTTTTCCGTCTGCCCGACAAAGCCTTTTCCTACAACGGTATTATTGATGCTGCCATTCGTCACATTCAAAGTATTCAGCTTTTGAGAGGTGATCTCTGGCGCGCTTTTGTTGAGCAGTTCAGAACACATCCCGACGACAAGACCTTTTCATGGAAGGGCGAATACTGGGGCAAAATGATGAGAGGCGCAGTATTTACCTATCAGTATACAGCAGACGAGGAGCTTTACAAGGTACTTTGCGAAACCGTTCGCGACCTCATCTCTACGCAGGACAGTCTCGGCAGAATAAGCACATATTCAGTTGATGCCGAATTTAACGGCTGGGACTTATGGTGCAGAAAGTATGTGCTTTTGGGCTTTCAGTATTTCCTTGACATTTGCCGTGATGAGGCTTTGAAGGATGAAATCATAGAAACCATGAAAAAGCACGCCGACTACATTATGTCTCTTGTCGGCTCTCCTTCAGAGGGAAAAAGAGAAATAACCCTTTGCTCTCAGCATTGGATGGGACTCAATTCCTCATCCATTCTTGAGCCCTTCGTTCGCCTTTACAACCTGACAGGCGAAAAGAAGTATTTGGACTTTTCAACCTATATTGTTGACTGCGGTGGAATCACCGAGGGAAGCATTTTTGAGCTTGCATATCAAAACGAGCTATACCCCTATCAGTATCCAACCACAAAAGCTTATGAAATGATGAGCTGCTTTGAGGGACTTCTTGAGTATTACAGGGTTACAAAAATCGAAAAGTACAAGACGGCGGTAGTAAACTTTGCAAAAAAGGTACTTGAAAGCGACATTACTCTCATAGGCTGCAGCGGTTGCACTCATGAGCTTTTCGACTTTTCTGCAAAGCGTCAGACGACCACAGACTATTTTGACATTATGCAGGAAACCTGTGTTACCGTTACATGGATGAAATTCTGCCGTCAGGTGCTTTGCATAACAGGTGATGCAAGCTTTGCAGATGCCATTGAAATTTCCACCTACAACGCAATGCTCGGTTCTGTAAATACATACAACAAGAAGAATCTTAACGGCTTTGCTTTTGACAGCTATGCTCCCCTTTTCATGGACATACGTTCAAAGAAATCGGGAGGCTTTCAGCCAATGGATACGGATGTTCCTTCCTACGGATGTTGTGCATGTATAGGCTCTGCCGGAACTGCACTTATGGGGCTTTCAAGC
Organism: Eubacteriales bacterium; assembly: GCA_045541355.1. Lineage (GTDB taxonomy): Bacteria > Bacillota > Clostridia > Oscillospirales > CAG-382 > UMGS1387. The sequence continues at coordinate 4,773 of JAZQIW010000058.1, forward strand.
GTAATGCAGGGCAATGACGGACTCTACATGAATCTCTACATCCCCGGCACAGTATCGGCAAAAACCCCTGCCGGTACCGATATCTGCTTGAAGGTTGACACACAATATCCCGTTGACGAAAAAATAAACATATTTGTTCAGAAAGCAACGGGTGAGGAAGAATTCAGTCTCTATTTCAGAATTCCCTCCTGGTGTGAAAGAGCTACACTTAATGTATGCGGAGACGACATTAAGATTACTCACTCCGGTTACTTTAAGGTTACAAGAAAATGGAAGTGCTGCGACAAGATTATTCTCACGCTCGGCATGGACATGAAGGTAACTCTTCCTCCCTTCGGCGGTGCCGATGAAAACGGCAAGACGCTTGTTGCCCTCACAAGAGGTCCTCTTACCTTTGCGAGAGATGCAAGGCTCGGCGAGGCAATTGACGGTATTGTTGACATTGAACATGACGAAAACATGGTTGTTAAATGCGAAAAAACAAATGCCGATTTTGATGTACTCTGCGCCTTCAAGATATACAACAAAGACGGTTCGTGCTTTACTGTAATCGACTTCCAGTCTGCAGGCAAAACATGGGATGAAAAGTCTTACATGACAGTGTGGATGCCTACAAAAAATTTCTGGCAGGTGGATTTCACAAAGCAGGTAGAAATGAACAGCGGAATTTGCGATTTTTCAGCAAACGAATGCGGTGTTTTATGTCCGTCAAGAGGTGTGAGACCCATTCTTCGTTTCACATTTGAAAGTATTTGCGCCAACGTATACAAAATCAAGGATGAGTCCGGCCGTTATCTTACCGCAGTCAAGCATGACACGCTCGACAGATACTATCTTACATTATGTTCAGACGAGATGGAAAACCAGACATGGCGTCTTGAAAATTCCGTCATCAACCGTTACAGGCTCATTTCCGACACCCTTGGCGGTGCTGTCGTTCATGCGCACGAAAACCATGACATTTTTATTCTCGCCGACATTTGTGAGGATGCAAACGACGTTATTGGCGGTTTCAGCTACACAAACAATGCGTTTGTTGACATACGAAATGTATAAGGTTAAATCGGAGGTAGCATTATGAAAAAAATTGCAAGCTTTACGGTTGACCACACAACTCTCAGCGAAGGCATTTACGTTTCACGTATTGACAAAGACATCACAACCTACGATTTGCGTACAAGAAAACCAAACGGCACGGATTTTATGGATCACTCCACAATGCACACTTTAGAGCATATGTTTGCAACATACGTACGCAACTCCGAAATTGCCGACGATGTTATATACTTCGGCCCTATGGGTTGTCAGACAGGCTTTTACCTGCTGATAAGAAATGCCGACAACGAAAAGGTGCTTGAAATCACAAAGAAGGTGCTTGAAAATATCTGCAGGCACGAGGGTGAGGTTTTCGGAAACTCTGCCGTTGAATGCGGGAACTACAAAACTCTTTGTCTTGAAAAAGCAAAAGACGAAGCAAAAAAATACCTCGACATACTCAATTCAAAAAAACACAGCTTTTGTTACGATTAGCGGAATTTAAGGTGTTGTCTTTATGGCAGCACCTTTCACTTTTTAAGCACATCTTCGGAATATGGCAAAAACAAGCTCATTTTAAAGAAAATACGAGAAAATACCCGTATTTTTGAATTTCATTTTGTAAATCCCAGTATGAGATATAAAGAGTATACGAGAGTATTTGGGCGAATTTTAAAGAAATAAAAGTAAATTATCAAAAAGTGCAAAAAATGTGTTGACATTCAGAAAAAAAGTGTTATAATGATTAAGGTCAAAAAAAGATTGAAAAAAATGGAGGAAACAATTATGTCTACATTTATGGCTAAAGCTAATGAAGTAGAACGCAAGTGGTATGTTATCGACGCGGCAGGTAAGCCCCTCGGTAAGACAGCGGTTAAGGCTGCTGACATCCTTCGCGGCAAGCACAGACCTGAGTTCACACCTCACGTTGACTGCGGCGAATTTGTAATCGTTATCAATGCTTCAAAGGCAGTTCTCACAGGCAACAAGCTCGATAACAAGTATTATCGTCATCATTCCGGCTGGATCGGCGGTCTCAAGGAAGTAAGCTACAGAGAGCTTATGGAAAAGAATCCCGAACAGGCTATCATGCTCGCAGTAAAGGGCATGCTTCCCAAGAACAGCATCGGTGCCAAGAGCTTAACAAGACTCAAGGTATACGCAGGCAGCGAACACAACAATGCGGCTCAGCAGCCTATTGTTCTTGACTAAGAGTGAAAGGAGTAATGACAATGTATACAAGTGCAAAACCTTATTTCTACGGCACAGGTAGAAGAAAGAGCTCCGTAGCTCGCGTACGTCTCCTTGCAGGCAAGGGCGTTATCACAATCAACGGCAGAGATATCGACGATTATTTCGGTCTTGAAACATTAAAGCTTATCGTTCGTCAGCCCTTCGGCGTTACTAAGACAGAAGGTACTTTTGATATCGTTTGTACAGTAACAGGCGGCGGTGTTGCAGGTCAGGCAGGTGCTATCCGTCACGGCGTAGCAAGAGCACTTCTTCAGGCTGACCCCAATTACAGAGCAGCCCTCAAGAAGGCCGGTTTCTTGACAAGAGACCCCAGAATGAAGGAAAGAAAGAAGTACGGCTTAAAGGCAGCGAGACGCGCTCCTCAGTTCTCAAAGAGATAATTATTGCCCTACCGGGCGTACTTACACAGCACTCACGAAAGTGGGTGCTGTTTTTTGTTTTATTTATTCACATTATTGTGATATAATGATACCAATTCGATAAACTTGAATTTATCTAACTGTCAGAGGATGTTAATTGGGAATATTTAATAGAACATATTAAGCAAAATATAAATTTAGAGGTTTTTATGGTAATAAGGTTAGCAACGAAAAATGATATTGAGATAATCGTAAAACT
>JAZQIW010000059.1:0-5978 GCA_045541355.1 Eubacteriales bacterium
GCTGATTTTGACACTCACGGTTTTCGAGGTTTTATCTTCGGTTCGTCAAAATCAGGGATGGGTGTAACTTTGGGCTACATCTCCCCGACGCTCCGCTGATTCTCCCTCTTTCGCCGTGGAGGCTTATCTCCTACCGTTTGGGGTAGTGCTAATTTGGGGTTTGTATCGGTTGACCGCTTGGATTTATGGCGGTCAAGCGACGTTTTCTGTCGCGGGCGATATCAAACGGGGTTGATGTACATGACCGCGAAATTGCCAGCGGGGGCTCCCCGCTTTATGGCGGTCAAGCGACGTTTTAATCGAGAATATTACGTATTGTTCAAAACCCAAAAACCAATGTTCCTTTGACGGTTTCTTTTGGCGAACCTTTTCTTTTTCTAAAGAAAAGGTGGAAAAGACGAGCTCTTTGTAACTAACTTACGCGTTTTCCTGTTCGAACTTTTTCATAAAGTCAACGAGGGCTACAACGCCTTCTTTAGGCATTGCGTTATAGATAGAGGCTCTCATACCGCCGACGCTTCTATGTCCCTTAAGGTTAGAGAGGCCTGCAGCCTCAGCTTCCTTACAGAACTTTTTATCAAGATCTGCATCGCCCGTAACGAAGCAGACATTCATCATAGAGCGGCACTTCTTATCGGCAGTAGGCTTAAAGAGTTTACTATTATCAAGGTAATCATAAAGGAGAGCAGCCTTTTCCTCATTTCTCTTCTTCATAGCCTCAAGGCCGCCATTTTTAAGAGCCCACTTATACACAAGGCCTGCAACGTAGATAGCGTAGCAAGGGGGTGTATTATACATAGAGTCTGCCTCTGCCATTTCCTTATAGGAAAGCATAACGGGAGTAAATTCCTTTTCATTACCGAGAAGGTCTTCTCTGATAATAACAACGGTAAGACCTGCGGGAGCCATATTCTTCTGTGCGCCTGCATAGATAACACCGAACTTTGTAACATCTACGGGTTCACTTGTGATGCAGGAGGACATATCCGCAACGAGCACCTTATCGCCGACATTGGGAACTTCGGGATACTTAGTACCGAAAATAGTATTATTATAGCAAACATGGACATAGTCTGCATCTTCTCTTACCATATCGGGAGTAATTTCGGGTATGTAAGCATATGTTCTGTCCTCAGAGGAAGCAATACACTTTGCATCGCCGTACTTCTGTGCTTCCTTATAAGCCTTCTTTGAGAACTGACCTGACACAACATAGTCTGCCTTGCCTGTCTTCATAAGATTAAGGGGAACTGCCGCAAACTGAGTTGAAGCACCGCCCTGAAGGAAGAGCACCTTATAGTTATCGGGAATATTCATAAGCTTTCTGAAGTCAGCCTCTGTCTCCTTGATGATTGCATCATAAACGGGGCTGCGGTGGCTCATTTCCATTACCGACATACCGCTTCCGTTATAGTCAAGCATTTCCTTTGCACACTGTTCAAGCACCTCCACGGGAAGCATGGAAGGACCTGCTGAAAAATTATATATTCTGCTCATTGTTTTTACCTCCAAAAAAATATACCTATAAAATTAATATTTGTATTATACATCTGTTTCTTTTATATGTCAACCGGATTTCTTCATTTTTTGCCCTAAAATCGCCAAATTTGCGACCTCGTCTTTCATTTTTTCAAATTAACGGTTATTCTTTAACACCTTGTTAAAAGATTAACATATCAGGCATACAGCCTGCCGTACAATTCTCTGACAAAAGTGCAGATATGCAGTGCGGGAAAGGTGAGCAAAACCCACAGCAAAAAGTACTGCGGGCATATTTGTCCGAGAAAACAAAAAGGCTTGTCCGAGTAATCCCAGACATTCCATTTAAGTGCGATATTGACTATACTTCCCGTCACAAGCTCAAGGCTGGTTATAAAAGTGCCGCCCGAAAGACAGCGAAGATACAGGGGCAGGACATTAAACCGTTTTTCTGCATCATATATTCTTTCAAGGCACACACCCCCAAGCAGCAGCATTGACGGATGGGTATATCCTCTGTATACAAGCTCGCAAAGTCCGTAGAGAGCCGCCCCGACAGCAAAAACGACTGCCCTCTCATGCCTTGCAATTACCATATCATTCCGCCCCTGCCCCCACAAGATTTTTTGCACCGTAAAAGCACAGCCCAAAGGCATCCTTTGCAAAGCCTGCGCCCCACTCGGCAAGATACATGACCTTATCCGAAAAGCCGTCAAAGGTTATGCTGTCATTAAACTTAAGCAGCTGTCCCAGCGCCGCGAGTACATCCTCCCGCACAGTCAAGGTTGTGCCGAAAAGGGTAAGCTCCCCCGTATCCTTATCAAGCTCCGCCACGCCGTCAAAAAAGCTCTGTGAGCTTACCAGCGCAAGGCTTAAAAACACTATTGCCGACACGGCAAAGGCGCACAGAAAATCAAGTATCTTTCGCTTCATTTTATCCTTCCTTTTTCATTATCTGCCTGCCCCAATCACTATGCTAAACTGCATTATCCTTTATAAAGCGCGCAAGGCTCTGACCGAAGGCTCGGGCAGACAAAAGAGCCTCATCAAGCTTATTTGCACTTGTTCCCACCTCAAGCAGCAAATAACCGCTGCACAGCTGTTGGTTAAAGGGCACGTTTCTTAAATTTATGCTTCGGCACAGCCCCGGATAGCTTTGCTCAACGGTATTCTGAAGTGCAATGGCAAAGGTCAGGTTTTCCTGCCAGTCGGGGTGGTTATGTCCAAGCTCATTTGTTCCCACAACCAGCATGAGCTGTGCGTACTTCTGTCCCGCAAGCCTTGTCACCGCCTTTATGCTCTCTTTATCCTCGCGGATAATGGCATCGCGGTGGACATCAATCACAAACCTGATTGAAGGGTACTTTGAAAGGTACTCCTTTACGGTGCTTGCAGAGTTGGTATAGGCATTTATAAAAGACTCTCCGTCATGCTGAGTCAAACAATGAACCGAGCTTATTCCAAAATCAGACAGCGTGTCGGCAATCTCCCTTCCGACGCGAAGAACATTCTTTTCATTATCATAGCTTCTTGTCGGTTCTGTTTCGGGGTACATATCATCGCTTTCGCTGTAACACTCAAGGGCATGGGTTGAGACAATCAGCACAAGAGGCTCTTGTGTTATGACAAGCTCCTTTACGCAGGCGGGTGTTTTTTCGCTGAGTGCATAAAGGTCAGGCTCAAAGGCGGTACCGTTTGAAAGGCTCATGACATCTCCCGACAAATCAAGCTCACTTATAGGGTAAAGCCTTGTTCCGTCAACGCCGCCGCTTATCGGTATTTCCTCGCATACCGCCTCTGTCTGCTCTGATATCTGCGGCATCTCCTCTGTCATTTCTTTATCTTCAAAAAGGCTATTATCAGCAGCATCAAACACCTGCCCCTTTTCCTGTGCATAGGTAAGCGTATAAAGTGTTCTGTCAGAGCCTATATTCGGCACGTCTTTCTCCTCTTCAATTTGCGAAAGCACCGTGGACAGCTTTTCCGCTGCAAAGGAAGAAAGCTTATGTGTCATATTGCCGTCAAAAAAGCGTACATCCAATGTGGCAACGCAAAACAAGAGCGTAAAAATCACAAGGAAAAGCTTTGATGCAACACGTCTTTTTCTCGGGTAATTGCGTCGGCTCTCCCTGAGTGTGTTTTTGATTTTCGCCTTGGGTATGGGGGTACTTGTGCTCGGGGGAAGGCTCTCTCGTTTATACTCGACAGCACGGGAGTCGGTTACGGAAAGCTTTATCTTATCCTGTATCTCCCGTTCCCGATTTACGGGAAGGAGCATCTTGGTCCTGTCCATATCGCCTATCTTTTCATAAATCACACCTGTCACACCCATTCCATGCTTTTTTCTTTCTAAAGCATATGCTTATTCTATGACAAAAATTCCTCCATTTCTGACAGCGACATATCTCCATGGCAGGCAACATTTACGGCATACCCCAAAAGCTTTGACATACTTCCGATTATTCTATCCGTCTCCTTGGGTGTCACAAAAAAGCCTGACGGATTTTCCGACAGGTGCTGCTGCAAAAACGCTCCCGTACTGTTTTCTTTATCAAGCACCCCGTCTATTATATCGGCGCAGAGGGTTGAGGCATCAACCACCGTCGGTACGCCGAGAGCAATTGTCGGTACGCCGAGCGTCTTTTGAGATATCTCCCCTCTTGCATTATCAACCCCTGAGCCTGGGCAAATACCGCTATCTGTTATCTGTACGGTTTTGGCAAGTCTCGAAAGCTTTCTGCAGGCAAGAGCATCTATGACAATAACGCTTGAAGGCTCAAGCATCTTTACCGCCGACAAAACAAGCTCTGCCGCCTCTGCCCCCGTATTTCCCATAACACCGGGCACAATACACGCCGTCTCTCCGAGGCAAAGCGATTCATAAAGCTGTTTTGCCTGACGTTTTATATGTCTTGTCACAATTATATTCCTTGCCGCAAAAGGACCTACCGCATCTGCAATTATCCTGTCGTTACCGAGGCAGACGGCAAGGCAAAGCCCGTTTTTTGGCATCATGCTCTTTAATATCTGCGACACCACTCTGCCTGCCCTTGCCATATTCTCGGCATCTTTCTTCCAAATTTCTCCCGTTTCAACCGTAACATATCTGCCGACAGGTTTCCCCGTGGCATCGCTTGCCTTTTGGTTTTGCACATTCACGGTATCTACGCGGAAGCCGTCAAGGTTTTTACTTTTAAAGTCTATTCCGTCGCCGTATTCTCCCTTTTTTCCGTACAAGTTTTCAAGAACTTCATCTGCAAGGTCGGTTCTTGCTGTGTATTTTGTACTAAAATGCACTAAAAAATCACTCCAATTCCGTAAATATTGAAAAAGTTGTTAAAAATCTCTCATAACTATTGTAATTTTTGAAAAAGCGTGTTACAATACCTTAGAATAAATGTATTCGTATGCCTTTTGGTGTACACAAACAGGAGGTGAACGTTTTGCCGAACATTAAGTCCGCTAAGAAGCGTGTAAAGGTTACAGCATCCAAGTCCTTGCAGAACCAGATGTTCAAGACCAACCTTAAGTCTACTCTTAAGAAGTTTGAACAGGCTGTTGCAGCAGGTGACAAGCAGGCAGCTGCAGAATGCTACAAGGTTGCAGTAAGCAAGCTTGACAAGGCTGTTGCTAAGAATGCTATGCACAAAAATACAGCAGCAAGAAAGAAGAGCCAGCTTACACTTAAGCTCAACAACATGTAATTGGAGCAATTACTGCTTTGATGAACAAGCCCTATGCAGATGCATGGGGTTTTTTTCTGTCTAATTTTCAACAACATAAATCTCCCCCTCATCATCTATTCCGAGATAGAACAGCTCCCGTGGGTCAGAATACCCCTTTTGTGAAAGTATTTTTTCGACATCCTCTTTTGTATATCCAAACTCCTTTGCCTCTGTAAGATTTACCGTTCCGTCGCATATCAGCATATGTTCAAGCACATTATTTCCCTCATTCGCTGTACGTTTTTGGATTATGCTGATATTTCCGTCAGGCTCCTGAATGGCATAGCTGACATTTTTCAGACTTGTAATTCCCTTTGCCCTCATGGCGCTGACGATTTCCGAAAGGCTTACCTTTGATTGTTTCAAAGCCTTTTTCTGCACCCTTCCCTCGACTATCAGGTAATCGGGTTTTCCTGTGGTAAAATGCTTGACCTGCGGTATTTTTATACTGAAATAAGACAGCAGCATTTCAATCACTATCACGGTTACCGAAAAGACAATGGCATCGAGCAGAGGTACATCGGGGTCGGTAATAGGCATACATGCAATTTCAGATATCATAAAGGAGGTGACAAGCTCACTTACCTCAAGCTGGGCGATTTCCTTTTTTCCCGCTATTCGCATCAGCGATGCAGCTACGAGGTACATCACCGAAATTCTGAACACCGTTTTAAGCATTTTCTTTCTTCCTTTTTTATTTCTTTTTTATAGTTTTATATTTTTTTTGAAATTTATGCCTTGAAAAAGGGCTGCTTTTGAGAGCAGTCCTTTTTT
>JAZQIW010000060.1:0-4767 GCA_045541355.1 Eubacteriales bacterium
TTACAATGCGGGTGTTGTAATGGGTTCAAACGAATACGGTGACTTCCTTGCAACAAACAGCATCAAGAGAAGTGAGACTGCGGCTATTATCAACCGTGTTGCACTTCCCGAAAACAGACTCACAAAGACTCTTGAAGAATATGATAGCAGAGAGCAGGCATTTTTCCTTATAGATGATTTTGATATGGAAAGAGAAGTCAGAGGAGTAAGAATGCTTACATCCGGATGGGATTATGAAAATACGGCAAATCCCGCACTTGATGTCAGCGGTACCACAACAAATTCACTTGCTGACAGCAGCGACAAGGATTATGTTGCTATTCACAGACCTGTAATTCCTCAAAATGGCGGTGTACTTAAAGTTGAAGCGGTATTCAAGCCCAACGCTGACAGCGGTACGAGAGTTTATTTTTCAGACTCCGAAGGAAATATTGCGTTTGAGCTTTGTACAAGAGACGGAAAGCTTTATGCTATCGGTGGCTCCGAGGTGGATACCGGAGAAGCTGCCATTGTCGGCAACAATAATCTCTATCTTGAACTTGATATTGATAACAGAAAAGCAAAGGTTGTCCTTAATTCAAAAGAAATCGGCACTTATTTGATGTCAGATAAGGCTTCTGATATTGCAAAGATGAGCTTTTCAACAACTAAAGAAGATAAGCTTCTTGTAGGCGTTGCTGAAGTTCATATGTATAAGAATTATGATGTTATGGATGTGTTCCGACTTGATAATGTCGGGAAAGCTCCTTACGGATGGTCTGTAAATAATGCATCTGTTGAATCAAATGCCGGCTGTTCTTCTGATGTTAACAGTGTTAAGATTTCAGGCACCGGCTCTGCCATAAGAACCTTTGACGCGGTTGGCGGAAAGTTTGTTTATGAAACTTTTGTACTTGTACCTTCCGCTCAGAATATATCAGTTTCTCTGAAGAATGGTGAAAAAACAGCGGTTAAGGTTGATGCTTTTGCCAACAGCTTCTCTGTTAACGGTGTTTCTTACAGAAGCTTTAGCAGCAATGTATGGCAGCTTATAAGAATTGAAGGTGACACTGACAATAATATTGCAGTGCTTAAAATTAACGGAAAAAATGTAGCTGTTCTTGAACTTTTAGAGGATTCAATCACCTCGGCTGCCATTGAGGCAACAGGAACAGGCGACTTTTGGTTTGATGACGTAAAGCTGTACAATACATTTGATTATGCAGACTATGTTCCGACACCTGTGCCCGTGAATGATGATGAATACTATGTAGGTATGTCCTCCTGCTCACTTTGGAGAGAAGGAACACATTACGGCTGGGATATGATTTCTCCATATGACTCGCATACACCTGTTCTCGGTTACTATGATGAAGGTCTGCCGGAGGTTGCCGACTGGGAAATCAAGTTCCAGGTTGAGCATGGATATGATTTCCAGCAGTATTGTTGGTTTGTGGCTAATCAAAAGGTTGCAATGAAGATTCCGTATCTTTCCGATGCTCTTCATAACGGTTATTTTAACGCAAAATACAGCGGCATGGAAAAGTTTGCCATTATGTGGGAAAACGCCTCTTCCAAGAATGTTACCTATGGTTATTTTGTTAATTATATTTGGCCTTATTGGGTTGACTGGTATCTTACTGACTCAAGATATATGACAATCGACAATAAACCTTATATTAACCTTTATCTTTTCAACAACTTTGTCTCTCAGATGGGCGGCAAGGATAAGGCAAAGGAAGCCATAGAGTTTATGGATGCAGAGTGTAAGAAGCTTGGATATGACGGTGTTATTGTCATGTTCTGTGATAATCTTGCAAATAAAGAAAGAGCAAATGAAATAAAGTCAATTGGTGCAGATGCGGTTGTTTCATATACTCTCGGTGAAATGAGCTACGATGCTCAGTATCAGAAGGATGGCATGAGTAAATACTTTAATCTCGGCGCAGACGGGGGAGTTACCTTCCTTCCTTCTATCGGTATGGGCTTTAATGACATTGGATGGAGTGGCGGAAGAACTCCTCTTGCTTCAAAAGATTCGCACGCTGAAGTATTTTCATGGATAAGAGATACATATCTTCCTATGGTTGCCTCACGTGAGACAGGAGACAGTGCCTGGGCAAGTAAGTTTATTCTTGCTACAACCTGGAATGAATTTGGTGAGGGTCACTTTATTTCTCCCACTAACGTAAATAAGTTCGGATATCTTGATGCTGCACGTTCCAATGTTTCAAGCGTTGCAGGTGCTGATGATTCTGCTCATTTTGATGTAGAACCCACATTAAATCAGAAATCAAGACTCGGTTATCTGTACCCATCAGTCAATTCTCCAATGAAGCGTTTGTATCTTCTTGATGATGGCTCGGGTGTAACGGGTGAAGATTATTCAAAGAACATTCCTGTTATTACCTGGGACTTTGAAAATAACGGCAGTGAGCTTGTCAAGAACTGGCAGGGTTGGAACGCCAAGGAAATATCAAAGATGGGATATAGTGAAGAGGAGAAGGCTTTTAATATCACAACTACGGGTAATGACCCGTCTATCAGATGGAATCCTGCAAATAAGCTTAGTCTCAATGCGAAGCAGGCAAAGATACTTCATGTCAGGATGAAGGCATCTGTGGGAGCAACTTCTTCTTTTGAAATGTTCTACATGAATCCCACTGACTCAACATTCACCGGTACAAAGGGTATAAATTTCAAGATTCTCGGTAACGGTGAGTATAATGATTACTATTTCGATTTATCACAAAAGGCAAACTGGTCGGGAGATATTTCCTCGATTCGTTTGGACCCCATCGGAGAGCCGTCTGATGTATATATTAAGAAGATTGAATTTCTCTCCGATAAGGTATTGGGAGCAATATCGCTTTCCGTTGACGGTGCTGTCAATGAATTTTCCGAAAGCTTCCATAAGAAGTCGGGTGATGAGATTTATTTTGCAGGTAATCCCGATAACGGCTTCTACTCACTTCTCAATCTTTATTACGAATGGAACAGATGGGATGGAAAGCTTTTAGTAAAGGCAAACAACGGAACAGAAATCATCTTCACGGTAGGCAGTAACAAGGTACTTGTCAACGGTAAGGAAGAAACGATAAGTGAAAATATAAGTGTTGTTGACGGTCTTGTGATGGTTCCCCTCAAGTATATCTGTAAAAAGGCAGGATATACGGTTGAAGAAAAAGACGGAACTTACAGCGTAACGGTAAGAGAAGGTCTTGCCGAAGAAATTGAAGAAGCCTCCAATAAGGAAAACTGGTTTGAGTTCAATACAACCGGTGACACACAGGGCTTTAGCGTAAACAACGGTCAGGGAAGTGTTATTAACGGTATTTTTGCTTTCACTGCATCTCCCGTACCCGCTTCATCTACCGGCTTTGACCCTTCGATTTCTCATAAGGCACTCAATGTTCCGACAGCATACTATAAGACGGTTGAATGCAGACTTAAGGTTACTTTTGATGAGCCCGATACTGAGTTTGATATGTCCAGAATTTATTTTGCGACCGACTTTGACGGTACTCTCTCGGAAAGTAAGACTCTGAGATGGAATCTTTCCGACTTTGAGCCTGATGGTCAGGGATTTTATACAATAAAAATAGATGCTTCGGCTAATGAAAACTGGAGAGGCTCGGTTAATCAAATCAGATTTGACCCGTCAGACAATTCCGGATATTATGAAATTGATTATATTAGATTTATTGCAGACGAGGCGTATGCAGCAGAGCTTGAGGCTGTTGAAAAGGCGGCAAAAGAAGCCAATGAAAAGTTTTTTGCTGTTGATGACGGGGCTCCGTTCTATATTCAGAATGCCGATGCAGAGCTAACAACCTCTAATGCAAATCTTTCTAAGAATGTCTCTATTATTGAAGATGACCTCATTGAAGGTAACCATGCTTATTACGTAGTACCTAATTATCCCGATAAGGAAAACTGGGTGTACTTTATTGCAGGTACGCGCTTCAAGCCAGGTGCTACTTATAAGGTGTCCTTTGATGCAAGGGTTGTCGAAGACCATTTGGGAAATCCTGCGACCGACGCACTTCTCAGCTGGAACATGAGATATGCAGAAATTATTGACGGAAACCTTAAGACAACAGTTGACCACAATGCTTCTTTTAAAAACCAAAGGCTTTCAACAGCTGACGGTTGGCAGCACTTTGAATTTGAAGTGACTATCAAAGATGGAATTGCTGACGAAAGACAGTATGATAAATTTACCCTCTTTATGGATCCCGGAAAGGGCGGAGACCAAGGATTTTTGAATTACTCATACATGGTTGATAACATAAAGGTTGAGGTTGTAAAATAATTAATTTACGTGCGGCTTTATAATTAGAGTCGCACGTTTGTTTTAATATTTCTTGTATTGTGATATTTTGTGCAGGTTTAACAAAATGTGTTTGCTTTTTTTGGAGTTTTAGCTTTATAAAAGTTGAAACAATTATATTGAAAAATGATAAACATTATGTTATAATAAATTTTGCATATTAAAGGTTTCTTTTTACCAAATTTATTGCAAAAAGGAGAAAAAACATGAAGAAATCAATTTTCCTAAAGCTTGTGTGCGTAGCACTTGTTGCGGTCGGAATGGCTGCTGCGGTGTACGGTGCAGGCTTTACACGAACACTTGAATATGCAGACGGAACATTTAACGATGTTGCATCCGATGCGTGGTACGCAAAGGAAGTAGAATCTGCATATGAGCTTGGATTTATGAACGGAAAGGGAGAAGGCACATTTGTACCCGACGGAACAGTAACAGTTGCCGAAGGTATAACAATG
>JAZQIW010000061.1:0-33052 GCA_045541355.1 Eubacteriales bacterium
CTCATAACGTCGCCGTCATAATTCTTGAGTGCCCAGATATATCCGCCCTCGCTTCTGATTACCCTTGCAACTGCATCATCTATAAGTGTATAGAAATACTCAAGACCATTCTTTTCAAACTCTGCCTTATAATTATTTTCATAAATATCGGCAAAAATGTCCTTGAAGGTATGGTCATACTTCTTACTGATTGTATCCTTGGTTGAAAACCAAAGGCTCTGCTTTGTATCAAGTGCATACTTAAAGCAGGAATGTGCAAAGGCTCTGATTGAGCTTTCCTTATTATACTGTCCCTGAAGAATACCGCCGCATTCAAAATCATAGATTTTTTCTCTTGTTTCATTTCCGTCCTTATCGGTATAAACAAGCTCCGCCTTTGCTCCTTCAGGCACCTTAAGCTCTGCCGCCTTATAAACATCACCGTATGCATGACGGGCAATGGTTATCGGCTTATTCCAGCTTCTTACAGCAGGCTTTATGCAGGGCAAAAGTATGGGGGCTCTGAAAACGGTGCCGTCAAGAACGGCTCTTATTGTGCCGTTGGGGCTCTTCCACATTTCACTGAGATTATATTCCTCTACCCTCTGTGCGTTAGGTGTTATTGTTGCACACTTTACTGCAACACCGTACTTTTTATTGGCATTTGCCGCATCCCATGTAACCTTATCCTTCGTCTTTTCTCTTTCGGGAAGTCCAAGGTCATAGTATTCTGTCTTGAGGTCAACAAAAGGAAGGATAAGCTCATCCTTTATCATCTGCCACAAGATTCTTGTCATTTCATCCCCGTCCATTTCGACAAGGGGGGTTGTCATCCTGATTTTTTCCATATTGTTTCACCTCTTATGAGTTATGCTTCTTATAGTAATTCATGAGGCATCCGTCAAGGATGATTTCCTTTTCATCCTCCGTGAGTCCCTTTACATAAAGCTTTATATCGCAAACATCACCGTCTGCACGAATTACTTTGGCATCAAATTCTTCAATTCCCTTTTCAATTTTCTCTCTTACATCGGGAACGAACACAAAGTCGCCTTCATTATACTCGAACTTTTCGTTTTCATCAATTGTAAAAGGTAAAATTCCCCAGTTTATACAGTTACTTCTATATCTCTTTGTAGCAAATTCATAGCAAATGTTTGCAAAGCCGCCGAGAACCTTCTGGCAGGATGCCGCCTGTTCACGTGCCGAGCCGTCACCGGGCTTATTCGCAAACACGCAGGAACCAAACTGGGTATTCTTTGAAAGAACGCAAGCATCTCCCACTCTCGAAAGAACAGCGTTCAGCTTTTTTGAAACATTTCCCTCTCTTCTCGCTCTTTCATCCTTATCGACACTCTTACTTCTGCCGACGTATTCGGGAACTCTTCGTGAAAGTGCAAATTCCGAAAGTCTGAGGGGGTTACTTCTATAAGACGAGGTTTCACCCGAGGGAATAAGCTCATCGGTAGTTGTAACAGGGTCTCTGATTACGGCGCACAGCTCAACAAGAAGGTTATCAGACAATTCGTACATACTTGGCCAATCTGTGATATTGGGACCAAGTATAAGCTCTTCATCGGGATTTGCCTTGCCGAAGCCATAGTAGAGTCTGTTTTCATAAACAGTTTTATCAAAGTGATAATCCATATGCTTTGAGGTATATTCAATATCGGTTGCCGCGGTGATTACGCCGCCGTTTGCGGCTGTTGCTGCAATACTTCTTGAGTCCATAAGGGCAACGCCTGCAATCTGACCTTCTCCAGGCTTTGAGCCTTCGCGGTTAGGGAAATTTCTTGTTGTATGGCGAAGGGAAAGTCCGTTATGACTCGGAACATCGCCTGCACCGAAGCAAGGTCCGCAGAAGGAAGGCTTTATTACCGCACCTGCTCTGAGCAGCTTTTCGGTTACGCCGATTTTTGTAAGCTCTATACTTGTAGGCACACTTGTGGGATACACGCTGAGAGAAAAATACCCGTTTCCCGTACTCTTACTGTCAAGTATGCTTGCAGCCTCAACGATATTATCAAAAATACCGCCCGCACAGCCTGCAATTACGCCCTGATCGGCATAAACCTTACCGTCACGCACCTTGGAAACAAGGTCATACTTGATTCCGCCGAATTTCTCTGCCGCTTCCTTTTCCACCTTTGCAAGAATTTCTTCTGCGTTCTCATTGAACTCATGTATTGTATATGCATTTGAAGGATGGAAAGGCAGAGCTATCATGCTTTCCTGTTTTGAAAGGTCTATCTCTATAAGGCTGTCATAATAAGCAACACTATCGGGTACAAGCTCTTTATAACACTCTGCTCTGTTATGTACTTCATAATACTTCTTTGTCTTATCATCTGTTACCCAAATAGAAGAAAGGCAGGTGGTTTCGGTTGTCATAACATCAATGCCGTTTCTGAAATCAACGGGGAGATTTTTTACGCCGGGGCCTGCAAATTCAAGAACTTTATTTTTTACAAAGCCGCTTTCAAATGTAGCCTTGACAAGGCTGAGCGCTACGTCATGCGGGCCGATTCCGCGCCTCGGCTCACCTGTAAGATACACAAGCACAACCTCGGGTCTCTTAACATCATATGTGTTTTTAAGAAGCTGCTTTACAAGCTCAGGGCCTCCCTCGCCGACGCCCATGGTGCCGAGTGCACCGTAACGGGTATGGCTGTCAGAGCCGAGAATCATGCCTCCGCATTTTGCAAGCTCTTCCCTTGCATATGAATGAATTACGCTTTGATTTGCAGGAACATAAATTCCGCCGTACTTCTTTGCCGCCGAAAGACCAAATACATGGTCATCCTCATTTATGGTTCCGCCCACAGCGCAGAGGCTGTTATGGCAGTTTGTCATGGCATACGGCAGCGGAAACTCGGAAAGTCCGCTGGCACGTGCCGTCTGAATTATGCCGACATATGTTATATCGTGGGACACGAGTGCATCGAATTTGATATGCAATACGTCCTTGTCCGTTTTATTATCATGTGCATCAAGAATCTTATAGGCAATTGTTCCTTTTCTCGCTTGGTCGCGGGAAAGGGAGCTTTCATCACAAAGCTTTCCATCTACAAGGAAAACGCCTTCTTTTCTTAGGGTTATCATTAATTTTTGCCTCCAAAACAAATATACTTTATTATACTAAATTATCGCTTCTATGTCAATAGAAAATGCACTAAAACCGCAAAATAAAGCAAAGGACGGGACTCAAACGTCCCATCCTTATGTGCTTATTTCTTACTCTTTTCAGAGACAGGTTCAAGCTTTATATAGCTGTTTCCGCCAAAACGGTTCATAAGTGACACAACACCGTTTTTATCCGCCGTGATTTCCTCTTCGGTAACCACAACATTATCCTTGACAAGCGTAACCTTTACCTTGGCGTTCTTTGCAAAAGAGCCGACATTCATTTTTACCGCCGCCTCATAATCGGACAGCACATACACCCCGTCATTTTCAAAAAGCACATGGTACTCATTTCTGCCAAAGGATATATTCTTTATACCGGCAACATCGGTGCTTGAAATAATCGGGTTTACAGTAAGCACGTCGCTGTCTGTATCAACTCCGAACATTTCTTTTACCGCAAGGCTTGCCGAGGCACTGTGGTGAATTGCCGGCTGCGACACGGCAGAATCAACAGGCAGAGCAAAATTTCCCTTTCCGTAGCTGTTTCCGAGATTTGTAACCCTGTTTTTAAGGGCATTTTTATCGGTTTTCTTTCTTGCAAGCATATCAAAGTAACCGCAAAGATAGCTTCCTGAGCCGTTCATCCAGTATTTTCCGAAGGAAGCACTGTCAGAAAGCAGGTGATACCCGTCACCGTAGTCCCACCATGCATCGGTGGCAGACACGGTATTGAACACAGGTGTATTAAGGGTTGGATATATACCGTTCTCAAGGGGCGAATCCGTAGAGGAAACGCTCTTTCCGTCAAGCCAGGACATGATTTTCTCGGCTCTTTCGCCATCTGCCACACCAAGCGAAACGGCATACAGGTTTATTGCAGTAAAGCCGTTATCGTAGGTGTTTTTATTTTCATCAATACAGCCGATATATCTTGACGAAGCAGAGCTGTAAAAGGTATTGTTGAAGGCTGTCTTATTGGCAGCGGCGATATCTGCATACTTTTTGGCATTTTCGGTATCATTTAGCATTGTATAAATCTCGGAAAGATTTACCATGGCTTCATAGAAAGCAAGATTATTATAGGCATCAAGGTATCCGAAGCGGTAATTAGTAAAAATATTTGAGGGTTTTCCGCTTGAAGTACCGTCATTCTCGGGTGTGAGAACATACACAAGATTGTCCTCGGCATTATATCTTATACCGCCGCCGTTGATATCATCCGTATCAAAGAAATAATCCTGCGCCTTTGTCAGCTTCTGCATAACCGTCATGCCGCCCGACACGTCCTTATTCTGTGCACTTGTTGTATCAAGAGCATCAAGGAAAGAGGTATCACCCTCCCAGCGGCATATTTCAGCCACGGCAGTAATAAATGAGGCGTTGGTATCATAGAGATAAGAATTTGATTTGGGCGACTTCATACCATCCTTAGACGACCAGATATAACCGTTTGAATACATGGGGCAGTCACGAACCGTTTGTCTTATCATATCAGAGCCTTCAAAGCCTTTATTCCAGAAATATGTCTTTGCATAAAGTGCAAGATTTGACAAATCCGTCACTGTACTTTCGGCTGTCAACGCGCCTGATACAACATCCTTTGAAACGCCGTTGAGTTCTGCGTATATTCCTTCTCCGTAAACGGTATTCTCGAATGTCTCAAATGCATCAACCGTTGCCGTTTCCTGTTCGGAAACATAGTTTCCGACCTCGGGAAGTTCGGGCTCTTCATCCTTTGAAAAAAGTGAAGCTATTCCGACTATCACAGCAACTCCCACAAGCACGACCATTATCAGCATACCCCAGGCAATTGCCGTCTGCTTCATGCGTTCCATCTTTTTTCTTTTTATTATTTCTCGTCTTCTTATTTCAGCAGCTCTTTTTCTGCGTCTTTCCCTCTCAATACGTTCATTTTCGCGTATTCTGTCCATCTCTCTGTTTCCCGAGAAATCCACAAGGTCTATATCATTGGAATTATTAAAATCGTTTCTGCCATTATCGTTCATGCGCTTCACTCCTTTCACACTTCTTTAATTATATAATAACACACTCATATCTACAATTCAACAACAAACGCTAAACTTTTTGTTTACGAAAATAAAAATACACCGCAAAGCCTTTACTCTGCGGTGTTTACCTACACATTTATTTTTTCTATGAGAATATCCATTGCCCTGACATATCCGTCAAAGCCCTCTCCCGCAACCCTTGCAAAGCAATACATACCTGCATACGAGATTTTTCTGAAATCCTCCCTCGAATCAACATCCGAAATATGAACTTCAACTGCGGGAATACCCACCGCCTTCAATGCATCCAGCAAAGCTACGCTTGTATGGGTATATGCGGCAGGATTTATTATTATTCCGTCGGCTTTGCCGTAAGCTCTTTGAATTTCATCAACCAATTCTCCCTCATGGTTTGACTGGAAGATTTCGACATCAACCCCTCTTTTCTCTGCCGCCTCCTTCACAAGCCGACACAAATCATCATAGGTTTTTCTGCCGTAAATATCAGGCTCCCTGATACCGAGAAAATTAAGGTTAGGTCCGTTAACAACAAGTAGTTTCATAATCATTCACCTAAAACAGCCGGGAAAGCTCTTCCTTTATCATTTTTTCCATTCTTATGGCACATTCCTCTATATCCTCATGTGTCTCAACAATCACATCGGCACATCTTTCATATATTTCATGCCGTTGGTCATAAAGCTTACAAAGCTTTTCCATTCCCCCTTGCGAAAGAGGTCTTGAGTCGGTAGAAAGCTTTGAAAGCTCGCGTTTAAGATAAACCACCACGCCGTTTTGCTTCATCATTGAAATGTTCTTTTCTCTGAGTATCGCTCCGCCGCCCGTTGCAATAACCTTTTCGGAAAGTGCCGAGAGCATTTCTATTGCCTGCGTTTCTTTATCCCTGAAATAATCCTCGCCGTACCTCTCAAAAATTTCCGGGATCGACATTCCGCACTGCTCTACAAAAACATCCGTATCCAAAAATGAACGGCCCATGTTCTTTGCAACACATCTGCCGATGCTTGTCTTTCCGCTGCCGGGCATTCCTACAAGAACAATATTTAATATTTTCATCAGGCACTTTTTATAAACTTCCTCTATCACATCATCGCAAAGCTTAACATCGAAGAAATATTCATGCGCCCTTACTGCCTGTGCCACAAGCATCGGAAGTCCCGTGGTTGCAGGTATATTCCTTTTTCTTGCCTCAAGCACAAGGGAAGTATTTATCGGGTTATAGATAACATCCACAACGCCGCAAAGGTTTTTGAAAAGAGATATATCAACAGGTGCTCTGCCATTATCTGGGTACATTCCGACCGGGGTTGTGTTAATCAGAACATCGGCATCGGCATGAAGAACAAGGTTATCATAATTAACCTCTCCCCTTCTTGAAACGACCACCGTTTCCTTTGCTTTCTCGCCTTTACAAACGGCTCTTGCCGTAAGGCTTGTTCCGCCGCTTCCGAGAATTACAACCTTTTTGCCGCAAAGCGTGATGCCTGCTCTGTCAAGCATATACTTAAACCCAAAGTAATCGGTATTATAGCCGTAAAGGGTACCGTTTTTATTGACAACTGTATTGACAGAGCCAATGCTCTTTGCCTCATCCGATACAACATCGCAAAGCATGAGAGCATCAAGCTTATAGGGTATTGTCACATTTACCGCCTTAAAGCCCCTTGATTCAAAAAGCTCATACAGCTCATCCTTTTCAAGGCTTAACAGCTTATATTCGTTATTACCGAGGTATTCGTGTATTATTTTTGAATAGCTGTGCTTTAGTGTTCTTCCGCACAGACCGTACTGTATCATGTCAATTACTGTCCTTTATCAAATTTCAATATAGTTTCCGAGGAACACAAACTCCTCGGGACGGCTGTCAAGCTCACACAGGTATGAGATAAGCTCTTCATTTGGACCGTGGGATTCAATCTCGGCATAGAACATAAATTCAAAGTCTCTGCCCTTAATGGGGCGGCTTTCGAGCTTTGTGAGATTTACTCCCATAACGGTAAAACGCGAGAGTATTCCCGAAAGGCTTCCCGCTCTGTGAGGAACGGTGAACATTATGCCGATTTTGAAGGAGCCGGGATATATTTCAAGCTCCTTTGAGATACAAATAAATCTTGTATGGTTATTATCGCTATTCTGTATTTCGCTTTCAAGCACCGAAAGTCCGTAAAGCTCGGCACATTCAAATGAGGAAATTGAAGCCACATCGTCTCTCCCGCTTTCGGAAACCATTTTTGCGGCAAGGGCTGTGTTTTTACAAACATTTACTTCTATATCGGGATGCTTTCTCAAAAACTCACTGCACTGTCCGATGCCCTGACTGTGAGAATATATCTTTTTGATATTCTCAAGCCTTGCCCCCTTCTTCGACAGCAAAACGTGGTGAATCGGAATTTTTGCTCCCCTTACGATATGTATTCTGTTCTTATACTCCTTGAGCAAATCATAAACCTCGCCGACGGTTCCGTGAATGCTGTTTTCTATGGGAAGTATACCGTACTTTTTCTCACCGCTGCTCACCAGCTCAAACACATCCCTGAAGCTTTCGGCATATGAAATGTCGGGTCTTGCAAAAAGTCTTTCACACGCTTTCTGGGAATATGCGCCCTCAACGCCCTGACACACAACAGCTGCACAGGCAGGAAAATAGGGGGCTGTTTCTTTCTTTGCGTTTTCAATACTCAAGGCAAGTGACATATTATTCTGGAGCATTTTACTCTGTCTTGCTCTGCTGATTTCAAAAATAGTATTATAAAGCACCGCAATATAGTTTGACATATCTCCTTCGAGATTTTCCGAAAGTCTTGCAACTATCTGCCTCTCTCTTGCAGGGTCAAACACCGCCTTTGAGTTTTGTCTTTTATATTCTGCGACAAGAGCAGACAGCTCCATGCGTTCGCAAAAAAGTCTGACAAGCTCATTATCTATACCGTCTATCTTTTGTCTTATTTCAGAAAGTTCCATTTTTTCCTCCGATTAAAGCAAAAACTGCGAAAGTGCTATTGCAAGTGCCGCCTCAACGCATGGAACAGCCCTCTGTACAATACACGGGTCATGGCGTCCCTTTATTTCAAGCACCGTATTCTCACCCGTCTTGATATTCACCGTGTTCTGTGCCTTTGCTATTGACGGTGTCGGCTTTATTGCTGCCTTAAAGCTTATTGGCATGCCGTTGGAAATACCGCCTGCAATTCCGCCCGAATTATTTGTTCTTGTTTTCACATTTTTATTATCGTCAAAGTAGTACTCGTCATTATTCTCCGAGCCAAAAAGGCTTGACGCCTCAAAGCCGTTTCCGAATTCTATGCCCTTTACGGCAGGAATGGCAAACACAACCGACGATATAACATTTTCAAGTCCCAGGAACATCGGCTCGCCAATGCCGGCAGGAACACCGACAGCCATACATTCAATACATCCGCCGACAGAATCCTTTTTTTCCTTTGCCGAAAGAATGAGCTTTTTCATTCTCTCTCCCGCCTCATCATCAACAACGGGAAAGTCCTTATTTACCGCTTCAAAGAGTTTTTCTACACTCTCACTTGTTCTGTCAAAGGCTTTATCCTTTACATTTCCGACAGAGGCAATATGTGCACCGATATATATGTTTTTCTTTTCAAGCATCTGCAAAAGTATTGCTCCCGCTATACACAAGGGTGCCGTGAGCCGTCCCGAAAACTGTCCTCCTCCACGAACATCATAGCTTTCTCCAAACTTGACATTTGCCGGATAATCGGCATGTGAAGGCCGCATTTTTTCCTTCAGCTCACTATAATCCTTTGAGCGTTCATCCGAGTTATATATAACAGCGCATACAGGTGCACCGCAGGTTTTATTATCCACAAGTCCCGACAGGAACTCTACCTTATCCGCTTCTTTTCTTGAAGTGGAATAGCTGTTTCTTCCAGGAGCACGTCTTTCAAGATACCTCTCGACCCTTTCGGTATCAACCTCAAAGCCTGCCTCAAGGCCGTCTATAACAACTCCGATTGCATTTGCGTGTGACTGTCCGAAAATTGTAATTTTAATTTTTTCTCCGAAAGTATTCATCATTATTCTCCGTCAGTTAGTTCTCATATTGAGCTTATCAAAATCCGAGAAGAAGGTGGTATAGGATTTTTCTACCGCCTGTGCCCCCTCGATTATTACCTGATTCTTACAAATAAGCGAGCATATCGCTGCCGACATCACAATTCTGTGGTCATTATGCCCAACAGCCGTTCCGCCGCAAAGCTTTCCCTTACCTTCTATTTCAAGTCCGTCGGATGTTACGGTTACATCGGCACCGAGTCTTGTGAGAAAATCCTTTGTTGTTTCAAGTCTGTCGCTTTCCTTGAGACGCAGGCGCTTTGCTCCGTATATTCTCGTCTTTCCCCTTGCGGCACACGCCACTACCGAAAGAATCGGCACAAGGTCCGGTATATCCGATGCATCAATTTCTATCGCATGAAGTCTGCCCGCCTCAACGCATATTCCTTCGTTTGTCACTATTTTTTTCGCACCGAAGCTCTCTAATATTTCAAGCACACGTCTGTCTCCCTGAGGGCACTTTTCATCAAGCCCCGACAGAACCACGTTTGCTCCCAGTGCATCTGCACAAAGCCAGAATGCCGCACTCGACCAGTCGCCCTGTGCCTTTATCTCAGACGGTGAAACATATTTTTGATTTGCTGCAACTATATAGCGATTATCCTCTTTTTCAACCTCAATGCCAAACTTTCTCATGGTATCGACAGTCATATCAACATATCCCTTTGATTCGAGAGGGGTTGTAACTCTCACCTCTCCTCCTTCGGGGAGCAGCGGGAGCATCAGCAAAAGTCCGCTTATATACTGACTGCTGATATTTCCCGGAACCTCAAACACACCGCCAGTCTTTACGTTAGTGCTGACGGTTATGGGCAATTTATCCGAGCTAAACACCGCCCCATGTTCCGAAAGACTGTCGCAAAGAGCAGAAAACGGGCGTTCGGGAAGGCGGCCGCTGCCTGTCAAGGTGACATTTTTGCATATTGCCGCAGCTATCGGAAGAAGAAATCTTGCGGTTGAACCGCTTTCCGCACAATCAAGGACAAGTCCCTGCATTATTCTGTTTTTATCACAAGGGATTACGGTAAGGCTTCCGTCAAGAAACTCCGCCTTTGCGCCAAGCATTTTCACGCACTCAATGGTGGTTAGAATATCCTTGGATATTCCGCAGAAGGAAATCTTTGTGGGTTTATCTGAAAGGCCGGCGCATATTATACATCTATGTATATCGGATTTTGATGAAATTATATCAAGCTTTCCCGAAAGCACCGTTTTGGGGTCAAGGGTTACTGTCATATTAAAACCGTCCAGTCAATTATTTTTTATATTGCATCTGAAAACAAATCATAAAGTCTTGTCACATCAACATCGCATAATCTGCATTTTCCCATTCTTTCGGGAAGCACAAGGGTTATAACGCCGCTTTCGCGTTTTTTATCCGAAAGTGCCGCAGACTCAAGCTCTTTTGCCGAGATATCATATTTCACGGGCAAATTATACGTTTCAAGCAGCTTTTCTATTTGCTTTGAGAGCCCTTTTTCGCATATGCCCGTATTTTCTGCAATTCTTGCTGCAATCACCATACCAACTGCTACCGCTTCTCCGTGGGTAAGGGTATAGCCGCTTGTTTTTTCAATGCCGTGAGCCGCCGTATGACCGAGATTAAGCAGTTTTCGTTCACCTCTGTCAAACTCGTCTTTCTCAACGACATCACGTTTGAACACAACACATTTTTCCACAATATCTGCAATACCTATTCTTTTTTCTGCAAGGTCTATGCAAAATTCTTCATCAAAAAGAACACCATACTTGACAACCTCGGCATATCCGCAGGACACCTCTTTTTCGGGAAGCGTATCAAAGGCATCCGTATCACATATTACGGCTATGGGCTGATAAAAGGCACCTGCAAGGTTTTTTCCCGCCTTAAGGTCAATTGCCGTCTTTCCGCCGACTGAAGAATCAACCGCCGAGAGCAGGGTTGTCGGAAGCTGCACAAAATCAATTCCTCTAAGGTAGCAGGCAGCAGCAAAGCCTGTAATATCACCGACAACTCCTCCGCCGAGGGCAACAAGCAAATCTGCTCTTGTGATTCTTTTTGAGGCAAGGAATTCAAGTATTTCAACAAAAGTGTCGGCGCATTTTGATTTTTCACCTGCCTCAAAGCAGAATTTATCCGTTTGAAAGCCCTCTGTCTCAAGGCTTTTTTTCACTCTGTCGAAATAAAGCGGCTCGACATTGGAGTCGGTAATTATTACAGCCCTGCATTTTTTCTTTAATTTTCCGATGATTTTTCCGCATTCATCAAGTATGCCCTTACCGATTGTTATATCGTAGCATCCCGATGCCTTTACGGTAACAACCCTTACGTTTTCCATACAAAAAGCCTTTCGTTTTAATAAAGTTTATTTCCGCTTATTTTCTGCCATTGTCCAGGAAGCAATTCTCTTTTGCTTACCGTCAACAAGAAGCTCCATAAGTGCATCTCTGTCACCCTTATCAATGGCTTCATAATATTCTGTCAGGTTATCAATGAGCACCTTGAGCTCTCCGAGAAGAAAATCTCTGTTCTGCAAAAACAACTCAGACCACATATTCTCATTAAGAAAAGCAACCCTCGTCATATCCTTAAAGCTTCCCGCGGAAAAACCGAGATTCTGCAAGGATGTCGGGCTTTTAACATATGCACTCGAGGCAATATGTGCAAGCTGTGAGGTATACGCAATTATTTTATCATGCTCTGTTGCCGTGGTTATGGTTATTCTGTAAAAGCCGAGGGAAATAAAGAACATTTTTGCATAATCCAGCGTCTTTCTGTCCATATCCTCCGGCGGAACCATAATCATAAACGCACCGTCGAACAGGCTGTCCGTCGAATAGGTATATCCCGATTTTTCGATACCCGCCATGGGGTGACCGCCGATAAAGCTGAAGCCATACTGCTTTGCAACAGGAAAAAGCTCACGACACACCTTTGTCTTGGTACCGCCGCAGTCTATGACAATCGTATCGGAAAGATACTTTGCATTAGACTTTACAAACTCCACAACGTCATCGGGATACAAAGCCACAATTACAATATCGCATCTGTCCGTTTCAAGATTCAGCTCTCCGTCTATTGTTCCGTCAAGAAGGGCGTTTTGCATTACCTCTTCGGATATATCCCTTCCCATTACTGCAAAATCCGTATGTTTCTTAACGGTCTTTGCAATTGATGCACCTATAAGACCAAGTCCTACTACTCCTACTGTCATAATTATAACACCTCATCCATATTTTTTCAACATCATATTACACAGTAAACAAAAAATCCGCAGTGCAAAATTCACTGCGGTCCTTCGTTATCCTTAAAACTATGCACATTCAATCAGGGCACAACAACGAAAGACCTTATCATAAAAATAGACAAAGCCAAAATAAAAAAAGTTGTGTGCAAAAAAACATCTTGAACGTGTCATGCTTTTTCTCCTTGGAAAAATCGTTTTTGTTATTATACTACTTGTATATTTAAGTGTCAACAATAATCAGGAAAATTCATATTTTCTTTACTGCGGCAAGGCTTTTTGACAGTTTGTTATTCTTTTGTTAACAATTATCAATGTGAGTTTTTTTTAAACCTTTTGGATTTTTATATATAACTATTGAAAAAATCAAATCCTTATATTATAATTGTGGTAAGAAAAACATATGAAAAGGTGGTATAAAATATGAAAATCGGTGCACAGCTCTACACATGCGAAAAACAGTGTCAAACACTTGACGGTATAATTGAAACCTTCAAAAAAGTAAAGGACATAGGATATGACTGTGTTCAGCTCTCGGGTCTTTGTAAGTATGATGCCGAGTGGATGGCTGAACAGCTCGACAAATTCGGTCTTGAAGCCCCCATTACCCACTACAACACAAACGATGTTGCAGACAAAACCGAAGAGGTCATAGCTTTTCACAAAAAAATGGGTGTAAAGTACATTGGTATCGGCGGTATGCGCGGTCTCTGGAATGCTGACTACAAGGAAAAGCCCTTTGAATACTGGGACAGCTTTGTACGTGATTTTGTTCCTGCAGCAAAGAAGATCAAGGAAGCCGGTTGTTACTTTATGTATCACAACCATCACTACGAATTTATGGACATAGAAGGAAAAATCCTTTATGACCATCTTTTAAAGCACTTCCCCGCTGAAATCATGGGCTTTACTGCTGACCTTTACTGGTTCCAGGAAGCAGGCAAGGACCCTGCGGAAATGCTTGAAGAATTAAAGGGAAGAACTCCCGTTATTCACTACAAGGACATGCTGGTTATGCCCGACGGTGCACACAGATATGCACCTATCGGCTCAGGTATTCTCGACTGGGACAAGATTATTGAAACAAGCCTTGGCTGCGGCATAGATTACGCCATGGTAGAGCAGGACAACTGCTATGACGAGGATCCTTTTGTATGTCTCAAAAAGAGCTTTGACTATCTCAAATCAAAGGGTTTATGCTAACAGGCAAAGAGCAATAAAAAAGGCAGGCACAGGCTGCCCGCCGACAAATCAGCAATTTGCAATTTATTTTGAACAGGCATGATTTAGTTCATGCCTGTTTTGCTGTTTCTCGAAACATTCACCCAAACAAAACGGATAATCTCACGGGTGAATTAACAGGCATTACCCATCGGTACCCGCTCATGCAGGCTTATTGGTCAACATCCCGACTGCTTTAACCGTTTTCGGGATATTGGCTGCACACCGACCGTGCCTTACAGGACTTATTTTATTTTTCCGAGCGTTGCTACGTTGGCAATAACAATCAGCGTGCTTTCAGCTTCAAGGGGCTGTTCGGGATTGATGTTTACATTTACTGTTTCGCCGTTTTTAATAGCAACGATATTGAAGCCGTATTTTTTGCGGAGATTTAATTCAATCAAATTTTTACCACACCACTCATCTCTCACATCAATCTCAATTACCGACACATCCTTAGACAGAGAAATCATATCAACAAAGCCTGAACTGAGAAGATTCCTTGCAAGACGGATACCCGATTCTTTCTCAGGATAAACCACCTTGTCAGCGCCAACGCGAAGCAATATTTTTTGTTGCATTTCGTTGGCACATTTTGCTATAACATTTTTAACGCCCTCCTCCTTGCAGAGTGTGACGGCCATTACGCTCGCTTCAAGATTACTTGCCATACAAACAACTACCGTATCAATATTACTGATGCCGAGGCGAGAAATTACCTCAACATCGGTCACATCTGCACATTTACAAACAGGGAGATATGAGGCGACCTCGTTGACTATTTTCTCATCACTGTCTACTGCAATAACCTCCATGCCGTTCTCGACAAGCTCTCTTGCTACTGCCCTGCCATATCTTCCAAGTCCAAATACTGCATATGTTTTCTTTGCTTTCATAAACATTCTCCTTTATCCAATACTGATATCTTCAACCGGCTCTGAAATAACATTCTGACTTTCATTCTTTCTGCCCAAAGCGACAGCAAGCGATATAGGTCCGACTCTGCCAAAATACATAGTCACAATTATAATAATTTTCCCAAACATATTGAGTGTCGCCGTAAGATTTCGTGAAAGACCAACGGTTGCCGTTGCACTAACCGTTTCATAAACCACATCAATGGCAGAGGCGTCACATGTTGCCAGTATTAGCACCGTCGAAGCGGTGCAGATTGCGAGGAACATTACCACTACGGCAACAGCCTTTTTCACCGAATCATCGGAAATACGGCGGCCGAACAAAGCCGCACCGTTCTTGTTTCTGATGGTCGCGAATGCCGAGCAGACAAGGACAGCGACGGTTACGGTTTTCACGCCGCCTGCCGTTCCCACCGGTGAACCGCCAATCAACATCAAAACAACAGATACGGCAGCTGAAGCATCCGTCAAATTCTCTTGCGGAACAGAGGCAAAGCCTGCGGTTCTCGTAGTGACCGATTGGAAGAAGGATACCTGGAGCTTATCAAACAGGTCCATTTTTCCTATGGTCAAAGGATTTGAATATTCAAAAACAAATATGAGAATCGCACCGAAAAGGATGAGCCCCGCCGTAAAGGTAATGGCAATTTTGGAGTGCAGGGTCAGATGCCTGAATATTTTGCGGTTCTTTTTTGAACGGCTTTTAATTACACGAAGAACATCCCACCACACGATATAACCGAGACCTCCGAGAATAATGAGTGCAGAGGTAACGGCGTTAATCAAGGGGTTTGCAGCGTAATTACAAAGGCTGTTTTCAGCAATAATGTCAATACCCGCGTTACAAAATGCGGAAACCGAATTAAATACCGATATCCAAATGCCTTTTGCACCAAACTCGGGGATAAACACAAGCATATAAAGAAAGGCACCGACTGCCTCGATTACAAGTGTGCCAATCAGCACATTCTTGACAAACCTGACAAGTCCCGACATGGTATTGAGATTAAATGCATCCTGAATAAGCAATCTGTCGCCGATACCGAGTTTTTTGTTCAAGAGAAGCATCAGGCCTGTCATGATTGTAACAACGCCCAGTCCGCCAACCTGTATAAGCACCAATATAACTATCTGCCCGAAAAGGCTCCATGTTGAAAAAGTCGGCAGTGTTACAAGTCCTGTAACACAGGTTGAAGTTGTTGCGGTGAACAGGGCATCAATATACGGCACTGCGGTTCCGTCGGTTGAGCTTATCGGCAGTGACAAAAGAATACTTCCTGACAATATCACCAAAAGAAAACTCAAAAGTATAATTTGAGTCGTTGTTAATTTAATCCTTTTCATACTTTTTTTACTCTCCGTGAAAAAATACGTTTTCTGCCGAGAAATAATTATAGCCTGATTAAGCACATTATAACACAAATCCAGCGTTTCGTCAATGTCATGCTCTTATACTGCTTTTTTCTCTTTCGCAAATGCAGAACAATACACATTATCACGGTTGAGTTTGAAAGATTACTTCTTTACATGGTACATACTTCTATACACAAAGTATACAGAGACAAAAAAAGAACGATGCCGAGTTTTTCGACTCAACACCGTTCGTTTTACACCGGTTTACCTACTCTGTAAGACATATGCCGTTAAACAGCATTTTTTATCAATTACTGTCCTGCGAGCCTTCATCTATTTGTCTATACGAATTATTACACATTCAACAGGACAATTGCCGCTATGCCGCATACAATTGCAAAATACTGTTTTTTTGCAAGCTTTTCTTTGAAAAGCACAACCGCAAGAACACATGTAAGTACTACCTGCGCAGCAGACACTACCGGAAGATACACCGACACGCCAAATCTGCCGTCGGCAATATTATACATTGAATTCTGAAGTGCATTGGCAACGCCTCCGAGGGATGCAAGAGGAAGTGCTATCTTGAGTCCTTCAAGCATAAGATTTCTCTTTTGCTCTCCGCTCTTTGTCACAACGGTTACCGTTTTTTTACCCTCTCTGACAAGTGCAGCAACGAAAATTCCCAAAGCAGCCATAGCATACGCCATAACCATGAGTGTACCTTCACAGCTTGCAGCCGTTTCCGTGCCTACTGCCCTTTCATGAGCTGTAAGAGCAACAGGTGCAAAGCCTTCGCAAAGGAAAGAAATGCACATAATTATCAGCCATTTCTTGGATATATTTTTTTCACCCTCACCGGCCTTTTCGCCCACAAGAAGCAGTGAAGCCACAAGAAATGCAATACCGCACACCTTCAAAGCGCCAATGTCCTCGTTCCAGACAACCATGCCGAAAACAGTAGGTATTATAAGCGCAAACGAGTGAACTGTTGCCGTTATCGCAAGAGAGCCGCATCCCACCGCAAGAACGTATGTAACGGTAGATCCGGCATAGCAAAAAGCAAACCAAAAGGAATACAACACAGAGTCCGGATTGAACTGAGATTTTGAAACAAGTGCGATTACACTAAAAAGAACAAATGCAAAAACAGCAGAAAGAAAAGTATATGTAATCTCCGCACCGGGTCTGACATCATCAAATCTTTTAATAAGAATGCCCTGAGCAGACATGGAAACTACTGCCACTGCCGTAACAACAAGAAAAAGCCAAATCATAGTATTTCTCCAACAAAAAAATAAAAGTGTGACGCAGCATGCGGCTGCGTCATTTTTGATTACTTACAGTATTTTGCAACAATTGCTTCCATCTGTGCAGTCTTCTCTTCCATATCAGCAACAAGCTTGAACTGTGTTCTCGCTCTGTCAATGTTATGGTTTTCTCTATGAATCTTGAAGTATGTATCGCCGTTGAGGTGGTCTTCAAGGAATCTCATGCCGCACTCGAACGTGAGAATCTTGCAGCTGTTTACAAGGTTCTTGATTTCGCCTTCAACAAGTGTTTCCTTCATTTCAGACGCAAAGCCCTTTGTAAATGCTTCAAACATTTCAAGGTCAAACCAAATCTTTGAAAGATCCTGCTCATCCTCGGGACCGCTTGCCGCACCGAATCTCATTGCATCACCGAAATCGTAAAGCACAGAGCCGGGCATTACGGTATCAAGGTCGATTACGCAAAGCCCCTTTCCTGTGGGTGCATCAAAAAGAATGTTATTAAGCTTTGTATCATTATGGGTAACACGAAGAGGAATAGATCCGTCAGCAAGTCCATCATTAAGAATATCTGCAAGAAATTCATGGTTCTTTACAAACTCAATTTCCTTTTCTACGCTGCTCCTTCTTCCCGCTGCGTCCTTCTCAATTGCTCCCATTAGACGGTTATAATAGTTTCTTGTATCATGGAACTTGGGAATTGCAACGGAAAGTGTATCTGCAGGATAATCGTCAAGCATATGATAGAACTTGCCGAGAGTCTCGGCTGCACTTGTCATCTGCTCTGTACTCTGTGCCTTATCAACCGAAAGATTATCTTCAATAAACTTATACATTCTGAAGAACTTTCCGCTTTCAGTTATAAAGTAAGGCTTTCCGTCGCATGCATTTATAACGGTCATGGTTTCTCTTGTAGGATCTCCGCCGTTGGCTTCAATCTTCTTTTTGAGGTGTTCGGTAACATTTACAATGTTTGCCATTACTCCCTCGGGATCCTTGAAGATGTTTGTGTTAAGTCTCTGCAAAAGCATTTTTTCGCCGTTTTTGGTTACAACAAAGGTGTCGTTGATATGGCCGTTGCCGTATTTCTGCACCTCAAGCTCCTCAATATCAAAATTTTCGATTATGGTAATTAGTTCCTTTGCGTTCAAAGTTATGCCCTCCTATTAACAAAAAAAGCTTTATTTATAACAAAATCATTTGGAAGCGATACACGGTCTCAAAGTCTCTGCTGTCTCATTCTAGAGATATTGATAATACCCTCGGGAAGCACCTGAATATTATCAAGACTTCTGCCTGTTCCTATCGCTACACACGAAGATGGGTTGTCCGCAACAAAGGTGCGTATGCCCGTTGCGTGTTCTATTGCGCTGTCAAGACCGTAAAGCAGGCTTCCTGCCCCTGTCATTACTATTCCGTTTGCCGAAACATCACCGACAAGCTCGGGGGGAGTCCTCTCTATTACGTGTCTTACTGCCGTAACAATTGCCCTTACAACAGGTTCAATTGCCTCTCTTATCTCGGCAGAATTTATGGAAATCATTTTAGGAAGTCCCTCTGTAAGACAGCGTCCCTTTACTTCAAGTATATACTCCTTATCAAGCGGAAGCGCAGAGCCTACCTTGATTTTGATATCCTCTGCCGTTCTCTCGCCCACAAGAACATTGTATTTATGTCTGATATACTTGATAATTGCCTCATCAATCTTATTGCCCGCCATCTTTATGGAATCGCCCGCAACTATACTGCCATAGGAAATTACCGCGATATCACACGTTCCTCCGCCGACATCCACAACAAGGTTACCGTTGGGTTTGGAAACATCTATCCCTGCGCCGATTGCCGCCGCAAGAGGCTCTTCAATAAGATACGTCTTCTTCGCTCCTGCCGCAATTGCTGCGTCACATATGGCTCTTTCCTCAACCTCCGTTATTCCGCTGGGAACGCATATCATTACCCTCGGCTTAAAAAAGCCCGTTCCCGCCGCACGGCGAATGAGATACCTCAGCATATGAAGCGTGACGTCATACTGCGATATTACGCCATCCTCAAGAGGCTTTACCGCAAGTATATTTCCCGGCGCTCTGCCCAGAAGAAGCTGCGCTTCCTTGCCGACCTTGAGCACCTTACCCGTCTCTTTATCCACCGCCACCACCGACGGCTCTTCTATGACTATGCCCTTATCCTTGACATATACAAGTACATTTGATGTACCAAGGTCAATCGCAATATCCTTTACCATTATTATCTCCTGTATTTTTAGGCGCAAGTTTTCAGTCTGCACACATATACAACGATATTATACAACACAAGCTCCTTAATTGCAAGGGTTTTTTTCAAATTTAAGAAAAATCATTAAAAATTAACGTAAAAATGCCTTTATTTCTTGTATTTTTATTTGACTTATATAAAAATATATGGTATAATACTTCATGTAAAGTGTGTCATAATGCGCATATTGCAAAAATCGCTTTTATATATATTTTACGGGTGAAACAATCTAATGAACAAAACAAGTGCTATCGGAGTCTTTGACTCAGGTCTTGGCGGTCTTACTGCCGTCAGGGTTTTAAAAAAAATACTTCCCGGCGAGAAGATAATATACTTTGGTGATACGGGTCGTGTCCCCTATGGGACCCGTTCTCCCGAAACAATCACGAGGTATGCCCTTGATGACATGAATTTTCTATCATCCTTCGGGGTTAAGTGTGTACTTGTTGCGTGCGGAACCGTGAGTTCAATTGCTCTTGAAGCTTTAAGACAAAGCTTTGACATACCCATAACGGGTGTTGTTGAGGCTGCCGCAAAAAAGGCCTGCGGCATATCAAAAAACAAGAGAATTGCCCTGCTTGCAACACCGGCAACTGTAAAAAACGCCGCATACGAAAAATATATAAGCGAAAACTACTCGGGCTTTTCCCTCAAAGGCATTGGCTGTCCCATGTTCGTGCCTTTAGTTGAAAATTCCTACATTTCCGGTGACTGCGAGGTTACACGTATAATCGCCGATGAGTACATCTCGAAGCTTTGTGATTTTTCTCCCGACTGCATAATCTTAGGCTGCACCCACTACCCTATCATCAAGGACATAATTCTTGATTCGGCAAGAAGAATACTTTCAAAGGACATAGAAATTGTCGATTCGGGCGAAGAGGCGGCTTTTGAAGTAAAGCGATTTCTCGAAGAAAGCGAGCTTCTGAATTCATCGGAAAACGGAAGTGTCGAATACTTTGTAAGCGACGAGCCGTTCGGCTTCAGGGACACAGCATCCATATTCCTCGGGGAAAGCATAGACAACATTACAAAAACCGACATTGGCAAATTCCAATTCACAGGCAAATAACAGAGGTACACATGAAAATCACACATTTACCGCGGGAGGTTTCAATAAGCATAAGCGGCAAACACTACTTCGGATGCGACTACATCTTCGCCAACATATACGGCAGCAGTGTATTCACCGAAGAAGCAGGCGATTTCCGCCCTCCGGGTGAGCTTGAAGAAATATCAAGAGACCCCGAATGCGGAGATTTCAGCAGCGAAACCCTCGATGAGTTTATAAACTCTGACACGGGAGAGGCTCTTGAGCTTTCCACCATGCCCGCACTAAGCAGAGAAATTGAATATTCCACCGTCGGGACAATTGAAAGCGACGGTATGGGCGGATATCTTATCCGTTACAGCGGAGATTTTTCTCCCATATGCATTCATGCACAAAATTCAAGGTTTTCCCTCAACGGTCAGGACGACGACTTTTCGGAGCTTGTCTTTGAAAAAGGAAAACGCAACTACATAGCACTTCCCGAATCTCTTTTTTTGGAAAACGCAGCTGAGGACAACGAAAATCAGTCACCCCTCATGCTATGTCTTTCGGCAGAATGTGTGGAAAACAATTTTTCCGACTCGGGCGGAGTTTTACATGCAAGCTATTCCATTGAAGTCAACGGAATAACTGCTGAGGTTACGGATTTTACACTTACGGCAGTCACCGATTGCCGCACGCAATTCTGAAAGGACAAAGAAAATGAATTTTAAAAGAATACTGGCCGGCATTCTTGCCGCCTCGGTTTTATCAACAAGCGCACTTGCTTTCACCCCATATATAGACAAGGAGGAAAGTGAGGCGGCAGAAGAACAGGAATCCTCCGACAGCACGGAGCAGGAGGAATCGGAGGAAAGTAAGTCGGAAGCTTCACAAACAAGCAAGCCTTCCTCATATCTTCCCAAGGATTATTATTACATACTTTTCAGGCAAATACTTGAAACATACGTTGAAAATCATCTCTACGACTTTACCGAAGAAGAAGTTCTATATGCCTTCTTTGAGGATTTTCTCAATGACAACCCCATGTATTTCCCTCTTATCATGGAATATGTACTGGGAACCATGGATCCTTACAGTACCTATCACTCACCCGCGTCAAACGCTTTTGACAAGGCAGAGCCCGCCATTGGCTTTGGTTTTATGATTGCCAAGGACGATGACGGCGGTGTGAAAATAACAGACATATTGAAGGATTCGAGTGCAGAAGCGGCAGGCATCCGTAAGGGCGACGAGTTTGTTTCGATAGCCGGAATCAACGTGGAAAACCTCCCATATGAGGCAGTTACAATAATTCTTGCGCAGCACGCAAAGGTAACGGCGGCTCTGTCAAAAGAGGCTTCATCGGCACAGGAAAACACCGATTCCGCAAATCAGGACATTCCCTGCCCCGTTGTTGTAAGACGCGGTGAGGAGCTTATTTCAGCCGAGCTTTACAAGGGACCCATTACCGCAAAGCAGATTTACACAAAGCTTGAAAACAATCACGACCATCCCACCGCCTACATTCAGTTTGAAAGATTCTTCGGCGACGGTCTTGAAGAAGAGTTTGTTTCCATTGTCGAGCAGTATGCCAATGACGGCATTAAAAATCTCACCCTTGATTTACGAGACAACGGCGGCGGCTCAATCGACATTGCCCTCTCGATGGTTGAATGCTTCATTCCTGAAGGCGACATCATTTGCTATTACAAGGACAAAAGCCTTACTGAACCAAAGCCCATTTATTCAACCACAAATCATGTAACCTTTGACAGCATTACAATTCTTATAAACGAAAATACGGCAAGCGCCGCAGAGCTTATGACAAACATCCTTGTCACCAAGGGTCTTGCAAAAACAGTTGGTGCAAAAACCTTTGGCAAATCCCTCGGTCAGACAGTATTCTCTCTCAAGGGCGGCGGATATATAACCGTTACCAGCTACCAAATGCTCGACGAAAACCTTCAGAGCTATGACGGCATCGGCATAACACCCGACATTGCAATTGAAAACGTGGAAATGTGCTACACGCTTCCCACGCTCGGTGCCTTCAGCTATCTCAATTACACACAAATCAAAGAAGGCGAGTACAGCGAGGTTACAAAAGCACTTGAGGACAGGCTCTGTGTCATGGGCTTCTTATTCGAGAAGGACTGTGACGGGATCTTCGACGAAACAACAAAGACAGCCCTCATGCTTTTCCAGATCGACCGGTCGCTTGAAGCAAGCGGATTTGTAGACCTTGCAACAGTTGACAAAATCACCGAAATTATAAACTTGTACAAAACAAGAACCTACTATGAGGACAGTCAGCTTGATGTTGCCTACATAATTCACCGTTCCTTCTCTCAGGGCAAGAGGCTGAGAGACGAAAAGGAGCGACTCAGAAAAAAGCAGGCACAGCTTATTGAGGAAAGAGATGCGGCACTCGAAGCACAGCTCAGTGCCGCCGAATAAAAGCACAACAAACACTTTTAATATGACAAATTATTTTGCGTAAGGTTTACCTTCGTCAACAACCACAAAATACTTTGGAGGAAAATCACAAAATGGACGAAAGATTTCAGGGAGAAAACATAACTGCGGTTGAAATTGCCGCTGAAGTAAAAAGATCATTTATAGACTATGCCATGTCCGTAATCGTAGACAGAGCACTTCCCGATGTCAGAGACGGATTGAAGCCGGTACACAGACGTATTCTCTACGCCATGTACGATGACGGTCTGACATACAACAAGCCTTTCAGAAAATCGGCGACAACCGTCGGTAACGTGCTCGGTCACTATCACCCCCACGGTGACAGTGCAGTTTACAACGCCATGGTTCGTCTTGCCCAGCCCTTCTCGCTGAGATACCCCCTCGTTGAAGGTCACGGTAACTTCGGTAACATCGACGGCGACGGCGCGGCAGCATACCGTTATACAGAAGCAAGGCTTGCAAAGCTTTCCGATGAAATGCTTGCCGACATCGACAAGGATGTTGTTGACTTTATGCCCAACTTTGACAACAAAATGAAGGAGCCGACGGTTCTTCCCTCACGTTTTCCGAATCTTCTCGTAAACGGTTCTGTGGGTATTGCAGTCGGTATGGCAACAAACATCCCCTCTCACAATCTCTGCGAGGTTATTGACGGTGCAATTCATCTTATGTACAATCCCGAGTCCACTGTGGTTGACCTTATGCAGTTTATCAAGGGTCCGGATTTCCCCACATATGCCACAATACACGGCACAAGCGGCATCTATCAGGCATACATGACGGGAAAAGGAAAGGTCATTGTACGTGCCAAGGCTGACATCGAAGAAAAGAACGGCAAGAGTTCAATTATCGTTTCCCAGATTCCCTATCAGGTAAACAAGAGCATGCTTGTAAAGAGCATTGCAGACCTTGTAAGGGAAAAGAGGGTTGACGGAATTACCGCCATCAGAGACGAATCCGGCAGAGCCGGCATGAGAATCGTGATTGAAGTAAGACGCGATGTGAATGCTCAGATTATCCTCAATCAGCTTTACAGTCTTACTCAGCTTCAGGACACCTTTGCCATCAATATGCTTGCCCTTGTTGACGGCGAGCCCAAGGTACTCAACCTCAAGCAGATGTTAAAGCACTACATCGACCATCAGAAGGAAGTTGTGGAACGCAGAATCAAATTCAATCTTGAAAAGGCAAGAAGAAGAGCTCATGTACTCGAAGGTCTCAAGATTGCCATTGACAACATTGACGAGGTTATAAAGATTATACGTTTCACCCCCGGCGGTATTCCCGAGGTTAAGGAAAAGCTTATTGAACGCTTTGACCTTACCGAAATTCAGGCTACCGAAATCGTGCAGATGCCTCTCGGTCGTCTCTCGGGTCTTGAAATTGACAAAATCCTTGAAGAGCTCGATGCACTTCATGCAAAAATTAAGGAGCTTTGTGAAATTCTTGAAAGCGAAACAGGCATTGTTGACATCGTAAGAGACGAAATGCTTGAAATCAAGAGAAAATTCGGCGACGAAAGAAGAACAGCCATTGAAGAGGTTGAAAATGAAATTCTCATTGAAGACCTCATCGAAAGAAAGGACTGCGTTGTTACAATCAGCCACGCAGGTTATATAAAGAGGCTTCCCGTAGACGAATACAACGCACAGAGACGCGGCGGCAGAGGTATTACAACCATGAAAACGCGCGAGGAAGACTTTGTGCAAAGTGTTATTATCGCCAACACCCACAACTATCTCATGCTCTTTACAAACAAGGGCAGAGTATTTATGAAGAAGTGTTACGAAATTCCCGAGGCTTCAAAGAACGCTAAGGGTACAAACCTTGTAAACATTATTGAGCTTCAGAACGGTGAGGCTGTTACGGCTTATCTTTCAATTGAGGACTTCAAGGCTTCACCATACCTTACAATGATTACCAAGAACGGTATCATAAAGCGTACACTTCTGGAAAGCTACAAAAATATCAGAAGAAGCGGTCTTATTGCAATAAACCTTGACGAGGGAGACGAGCTTCTCCATGTACTCAGAACAGACGGCAACAGTGACGTTCTCCTTGCAACACACAACGGCTTTGCAGTACACTTTGACGAAACATCGGCACGTACTCTCGGAAGAACTGCCCGCGGTGTAAAGGCAATTAATCTCTCCGAAGGCGACTTTGTTGTAGGCGCCGTGGCTCTTGAAAAGAATGATGAAAGACACATTCTCTTTATTTCCGAAAGCGGTTACGGAAAGCGCAGCCGCATTTCCGACTTTCCCATCCATAATCGCGGCGGCAAGGGTGTAACCTGTCACAAGACAAGCGACAAATTAGGTATGCTCGCAGGTATTCAGGCTGTTTCCGAGGAAGATGACGTAATGCTTATTACCAACACAGGTATGATTATCAGAACAAGAGTATCCGAAATCAGCGTTTACTCGAGAACCGCTGCCGGTGTAAGAGTTATGAGAGTCGGCGAGGACATGAAGATTGTTTCCTTTACCCGTGTTGACAAGCAGGAAGAGCAGGAAGAACAGGAAAGCGGCGAAGGTGAAGAAAACGTACAGGCTGAAGGTACAGAAAATACTGAAGCGGCAGCTGTAACAGAAGCCCCTGAAAGCACAGAGGTTCAGGAATAAAACATGAAGCTCTACTTTTATGACAAAAACAAAGGTCACAAAAGAGAAAATACGGATATGTTAATAAGGGAATCCCTGAAAAACTACATTTCGGGGCATTCCCTCCCGTCATATGACGGACAAATTTTAAGAACCGAGCTCGGAAAACCCTACATTGACTATCCGCTTTATATCGGTGTTACTCACACGGATGATATTGTGATAGTCGGCATTGACAACAAAGCGTTCGGAATTGATGCTGAAAAGTCAGGCAGAAAAATGTCAAGACGAGATGCTATCACGAAAAAGTTTTTTACGGCAAATGAATGTGCTTTAATTGAAGGTGCGGAAGATACCGACAAGGCTTTTCTTGACACATGGGTAAAAAAAGAAGCCTATGTGAAGTTTACGGGAGAGGGACTTTCGGGTATGAAAGAAAGCGATGTGACAGCACTTTCGGGCTTTGAAAAAATTGAAAATGACAGAGATTTAATATTATACATCTACAAGGAAAAACAACATGAGTGAAAATTTAATTTACGGTGCGGATATAACTGCCTACGGTGCGGCAGGTGACAATAAAACCGACTGCAGCGATGCTTTTATCAAGGCTATCGAAAACGGCGAGAGTCTTATTTCCGTGCCATACGGGAAATATTTCATAAAGAAAAGCATAAAGCTTGCTTCAAATACAAAGCTTCATTTCCATCCTTTGGCTGAGCTTTATTACGAGCCGTCGGATGACGAAACAAAGCCTCTTTTTTATGCAGAGAATGAAAGCTCAATCGTGATTCAAGGCGGAAAATTTTATGCATTCGGGCACGGATACGACTGCGGATTTATTGACTTCAAAAATGTAAGCAATCTGAAATTAACGGAACTTGGGGCTTATTTTTCCGCCGTTTGCCTTTCCGACTGCGAAGAAATTAACATTTCAAAGTGCAGTTTTATCCGCACAGGCGATGCTGTGCGCTTATCGGGCAAATGCTGCAACGTATGTATCAAAAACATAGATGTAAGAAACGCAGGCACCATAGTAAAAGCAGAGGGCAGCTCAATCTCTTCACTGAGTCTCAGAAACATATCCTTCAACATATGCGACAGCTTTCTTGAATTTTCAAACGGTGATGCAGTGGGAGTTGTATGCGAAGACATTTCAGGTGTTTTCAGAAATTGCTTTGTTTCTGTAAAAGAAGGCTTTAGTCTTGATGATGCGAGCTTTGACGGAATGAATGTTTATTCGGCTTCTCATTTTACGGGAAATCTCGAAAACGCATATTTTTATTTTGGCGGCAGTATTGACGGTCTTGATATCACGTGCTTTAAGAGAAATGCCGACAACGAAGCTTCTCCCTTCATCCCCACCCTTGTTTTCAAGGCCTCTGATGACAGCAAAGCAATTATCGACGGCATGCTGTTGGATAATGTCATAAATGCAAGAGCATTATCAAAGACGGTTGACATGACAACGGCGCGTCTTACAAATCCGACAAACAAGTTTATTTATACACTTGAGTGCAGAATTAAAAAGAATGACACACTCACAATCCCTCTCGGGGATTTCGACAATTTGACTATATACAAAAAGTAAGAGGTTATTATTATGAAAGACAAGCTTATGTGGTGCTATCTTGCACATCTCGGTTACAATATGTGGGCGGATATGGATGCCGCAAGTATTTTTGAAGGTACAGGCAGTCATGACCTTGCGACAGACTACCTTCAGTTCAACAAAGGCACATGGAACAAAATCGTGGACAATCTTACGGGCAGCGGCGTCAATACAATTGTACTTGACATTGGTGAAGGTATAATTCTCGACTCCCACCCTGAAATTGCAATAAAGGGCTCATGGACAAAGAAGGAAGTGGCAGACGAGCTTTCACGCCTTCGCAGTCTCGGCTTTGAAGTAATACCCAAGCTCAACTTTTCCACAAGTCATGACGAATGGATGGGCAAGTATTCGAGAATGGTTTCAACCCCCGAATACTACAAATTCTGCGACG
Source organism: Eubacteriales bacterium (assembly GCA_045541355.1). GTDB lineage: Bacteria > Bacillota > Clostridia > Oscillospirales > CAG-382 > UMGS1387. The sequence continues at coordinate 27,599 of JAZQIW010000061.1, forward strand.
ATGTAATTGATGAAATATGCGAGCTTTTTGACAGCCCCCGTCTTTTCCATCTCGGTATGGATGAGGAGGTTGCCTCTGTTCAGGGTGGATATACCTACACGGTTATTCGTGAAGGTAAGCTCTACTGGCACGACCAAAACAGACTCTTTGAGCGTGTTGAAAAGAACGGTTGCCGCCCCTGGATCTGGGCAGACTATATCTGGCACACAAAAAAGAGAGAAAAGCTCTTCCTTGAGAACATGACAAAGGATGCACTGTGCAGTATTTGGTATTACAGAGATTTCAAGGTACTTAACGACTGGCACGACGACTGCTGGCATTCCTACGAGCTTCTTGAAAAGCACGGCTTTGACCAGTTGCCTACGGCAAGCACCGTTGTTATGAACGAAAATCTCGAGCACACCATTAATCACGCAAAATCCACAATATCACCCGAGCACTTGAAGGGCTTTATGATGAGCTCCTGGAGAGCGACAACACCCGAGAACGAAGAGCGTCTTCTTTGCGGTGCCAATCTCATTAAAGCTGCAAGTGCAAAATACAAAGACGGTATTTATTAACCCCCGAAAGGACAAAATATGTGGTACACAAACGACTTTGAAGATTATGAGCTTCTTGACTGCTCTGACGGTGAAAGGCTTGAGCGTTGGGGAGACATTATTCTTATACGTCCCGATCCTCAGATTATTTGGAAGGGGCAGAAAAAGCATCCTGCCTGGAAAAAGTACAACGCAAGATACATTCGTTCATCCAAGGGCGGAGGGTCTTGGGATGTGAAAAATCTTACGGGCAACGAGCTTAATGTGGGCTGGACAATAAAGCGCAAGGAGCTTACCTTCTGTGTTCGACCTACCGGCTTCAAGCACACGGGAGTTTTTACCGAGCAGGCTTGCAACTGGGATTTTATTGACTCGAAAATACGGCAGGCAAACCGTCCTATCAGCGTTCTTAATCTTTTCGCATATACAGGCGGTGCAACCATTGCCGCAGCAAATGCAGGCGCTTCTGTCTGCCATGTCGATGCCTCCAAGGGCATTGTTGCGTGGGCTAAGGAAAATGCTGCCCTCTCGGGTCTAAAGGATGCGCCCATACGCTACATTGTAGACGACTGCAAAAAGTTTATCGAAAGAGAAATAAGGCGCGGTCACAAGTACGATGCCATTATAATGGATCCCCCCTCCTACGGCAGAGGTCCGGGCGGAGAGGTCTGGAAGCTTGAGGACGATGTTGACAATCTTGTTGCTCTTACAAGCAACCTTATCTCGGACAACCCATTATTTGTTATCATCAATTCATATACAACAGGACTTTCGGCATCAACTGTCGGATATCTTATGAAGCTTCATTTCGGTGCAAAATTCGGAGGAAGCATTTCCTGCGACGAGCTTGGAATACCCGTAACCACCTCAGGCGCATATCTTCCTGCGGGAAGCAGTGCAAGGTGGGAAAAATAGTCTTGCAAGAAGGAGGCACAAAAATTGAACAACAACCCCGAAAGCAAAAACAACAACATTGATGACATACTCGATATCCTTCAAAAAAGAAAACAGCAGGACATGGGAAGCGGCGGCGTTCCCGATGACAAAACAAGAATTAATCACGATGCGGTAAAACCAAGACAGCAAGGTGCATCTCAAATGCCCGTTAGTACGGCAAAACCGCTTAACAATCATCAAAGTACACAGGGCGGTGTACATCCCGCAAAGCCTGCGCCTTCCGTGCCCTCGGCTACACCAAGCCGACCGCCCGTTTCCACACCCGCTCCCAAAGCACCATCAAGTGCCAAGAGTACTTCTCAGGCAGGTATGCAGCCGCAAAGCGGCATCGACGGCGGAGTTACACGCATTCACAAACAGGCTTCTCCCTCTGTCAGCGTTTCCACGGGTGACAACGAGGCGACAAGGCAGCATCCCATGCAAAAGCCACAGCCTAAACCGTCCTCTCCCGTTACAAATCCGAGACCTATTCAAAGCACGCCTTCACCGGCACAAGGCTCGGGCATAAGTCTTAGTGATTTTGACAGTGCGGAAAACTATACAAGCAAGGTTAAAACAGAAAAAAAGAGAAAATTTTACGTTCCCGGCTATGTAAAGGTTGTTCTTTATCTTGCGGCGGTAATCACCATAAGCTGTGTTCTTGCGGTAACCATGATTAAGGTCGGCAACGATGTCTTTGCATTTGTAAAACCCGACAAGCAGATTACAATTACCGTTGACGACGATGACAGTCTTGAGGATGTGGCAAACAAGCTTTACGAAAGCAATGTCATAAAGTATCCCGGTGTTTACAAATGGTTCAGCAAGTTCAGAATGAGCAAGCGCACATATCTTACCGAAAACTTTATCACAGGCGAGCACATCGTAAATCCCTCCATGAACTACGACCAGCTTATCGCAGAGCTGTCCTTACAAAAGAGCGACAAGGAGGTTGTACGTGTTACAATCCCCGAGGGTTACACGATTTATGAAATACTCGACATTCTCATTGAAAAGCGTGTAATGAAAGAGTCTGACAGGGCAAAATACATTGAGCAGATTAACACCTTTGCTTATGATTACGACTTTGCGCCCGAGCCTCTGACCAAAAACAGCGACGGCAGCTACAACACCGACAAGCTTTACAGGCTTGAGGGTTATTTATTCCCCGACACATACGATTTCTATGTGGGCGAAAACCCCGTTGCGGTTATTGACAAGCTTCTTGCAAACTTTGACAGAAAGTTCGACGAAAGCTTTTATGACAGAGCAAAAACTCTCGGCTATTCCATTGACCAGATTATAACCCTTGCTTCCATGATTGAAGCGGAGGGCAACAATCCCGAGGACTTTTACAAGATTTCTTCTGTTTTCCACAACAGACTAAAAGCCTCCTCAAGTCTTCCTTATTTACAGTCTGATGCCACAACACTCTATTTCTATCAGGGTGAGAAGAAATCACTTGAAAAGGGAGACAACGAAAAGCTTTCCCATCCCTACAACACCTATCTCAACAAGGGACTTCCTCCCGGTGCTGTATGCAACCCCGGTTACGAGGCAATTCATGCCGCACTCTATCCCGACTCAACTAACTACTACTACTTCCTTACCATGTCAAACGGTGTTACGGTTTATTCGAGAACACTCGACGAACACAACGCGGCAATCGCAAGATCAAACCGTCTTGCTCAGGAAAACAACTAAGAGGTAAATGTTTTGAAACGACCTGAAATCCTATCCCCTGCCGGCAATTTTGAAAAAATGAAATTTGCCATCCTTTACGGGGCAGATGCCGTATATCTTGCGGGAACAATGTTCGGAATGCGAACGGCATCCGATAATTTCACGAGAGAAGAGCTTACAGAGGCTGTAAAGTACGCCCACCAAAGAGGTGTCAAGGTTTACGTTACGGTAAATGTTCTTCCACACGAGGATGAAATACATCTTCTTCCCGACTATCTTCGTTTCCTTGAAAACGAAGCAAAGCCCGATGCGCTGATTATCTCGGATTTGGGCGTGTTCTCACTTGCAAAGACATATGCTCCGTCAATCGAGCTTCATGTGTCAACACAAAGCAGCACGGTAAATTCCGAGGCTTGCAAAATGTGGCATTCTTTAGGTGCAACAAGAATTGTTCTGGCACGAGAGCTTCGTCTTTCCGAAATCAGAAAAATACGCGATGCCATACCTCCCGAGCTTGAGCTTGAAGCCTTTGTTCACGGAGCAATGTGCGTTTCATATTCGGGTAGATGCTTACTTTCAAACTTCTTCTCGGGTCGTGATTCCAACCGCGGCAACTGTTCTCAGCCCTGCCGTTGGGAATACTTTGACAGAGAGCAATACGCAGAAATCTTTGAAAAAAAGAGACCCGAGGAAATAGTTTCTCTTGTACAGAACGAGCGAGGAACATTTATGTTCTCCTCCAAGGATATGTGCATGATAGGACACATTCCAGAGCTTGTCGGTGCCGGCATTGACTCCTTCAAGATTGAAGGCAGAGTCAAGAGTGCCTACTACACGGCGGTAACGGCAAATGCATACAAGACGGAGCTTTTACGCTACATGGAAAATCCGGATTCTTATGTATTTGACGAAAGTTTTATGAGAGAACTTGAATGTGTCAGCCACAGAGAATACGGCACAGGCTACTTTTTTGACGAGCCGCAGGAAACGGCGCAGATAACACGTGACGGCGGCTACATCAGAGACAAAGCGTTCATTGCAACGGTTGAAAGCTACGATGAAAATACAAAGAGAGCAATCCTAATTCAGAGAAACAAGGCTCTTTGTAATGAGGTTTGCGAGCTTGTTTCTCCCGGCAAAAAATCGTGCGACATTATTCTGAAGGGCATGAAAAATGAGCTTGGCGAGGACATTGATTCCTGTCCCCATCCTCAGATGAGGTTTTCAATTGAGGTTGACGAGCCGCTTAAGTTTGGGGATATTATACGAGGTAAGAGGTAAGAAGTAAGAGTGTATAAGTAAAAAGAGAGCCACGGCTGAGCCGTGGCTTTTTGTATTTATATGATTTTGCTAAGTCGGGGATGAAAAATCAGTGTAAAAATGATTTTTTGTTGTTTATTATAAACTGATAATTAAGCTCTTCCAAATCTTCTTCATACTCGTAAAACTCCATATCACATTCGTTAAGTAACTCGGAGTTTTTTTCTTCCAGTTCTTCATCATCAGTATTCACAACATCTTGAATTTTTTCCATATTGACCGGCATCACATCACCAAAAATACTAACCGCTTTTTTACATATTTCTGCAGTTTTTGTTGCATCAATCTTCTCAAATGCTTCAACAAGCTCATTAACAAACATGCCGTCAGTATTATAGAAAAACTGTGAAAAACCGCCATTATTAACTTCCATTTCTAGGTTTTGAGTAATATAGAAAACTCTTTGGTCATCATTTAAGTTATGCATTGAATCACCATAACCACATTTTTCTGCTATATATAGATACATTTTAATTATAAATTCGTTTTTATTTTCAATCTTCCATATATCATCGATGCTATTTGTTTCCAATACTGGTTTATCAACTTCAATATCCGTATAGTTGTTTGACTTTTGCTTGAATTTATTTACCAAAAATCCTACAATCAATAGCAAAATCACTACTATCAAAATGATTGTTCTTACTTTTTCTGACATAATTAACATTCTCCTTTTTAATAATCAGCATTTGCCGACTCAGCCTCATTCCAAATCGGAGCAAAAAGCTTTACTCCTTCTCCGACTCAATCGCCGCATAAAGAATTCCGATTTTACCGCTTTCATAGGTAAGACCGCCCTGAAGGTAAACTGTATAAGGAGCGACACAAGGTGCATCGGCAGATAGCTCAATTGACGAGCCCTGTGTGAATGCGCCTGCCGCCATTACAACGGGAACGGCATAGCCGGGCATATCCCAAGGTTCGGGGGTAACGTATGAATCAACGGGACTGCCTGCCTGTATGCCTCTGCAGAATG
>JAZQIW010000062.1:0-16751 GCA_045541355.1 Eubacteriales bacterium
ACAAGAATGATTGTACCCGCCTTTACTATGTACGCCCAGCCTCTTGAGCACATTGATTTGAATGCTCCCACAAGACTCGGAAGCTTATATTCGGGAAGCTCCATGATAAAATAGGATTTTCTATTCTTATGTCCCGCTATTTTATTTACAACAAGTGCGCCGACAAAAATCAGGACAATCCCCGCAAAGTACATAAGTGTTCCTACCCATGATGCATCGGAAAAGAACACACCTGCAAAGAGTGCAATTACAGGAAGCTTTGCGCCACAGGGCATGAAGGGTGTAAGCATTGCCGCTGCTCTGCGTTCCCTTTCGTTTCTGATTGTACGGCATGCCATAACACCGGGAATTGCACAGCCTGTTCCGATAACAAAAGGTATAACTGACTTACCCGAAAGACCTACTCTTTTGAAAATCGGGTCAAGAACAACCGAAACTCTCGCCATATATCCACAGTCTTCAAGAATTGCAATAAGGAAATACATAACCATTACCAGCGGCAAAAAACCGACAACCGCACCGACGCCGCCGATAATACCGTCAACAAGTATTGCCTGAAGAAGAGGGTGTGCATTTTGTGCAAGGCCTCCTACAAAGCCCTGGAAGGTCTCAATCCGGGATACAAGAATATCCGCAAGGAAAGGTCCCAAGCTTGACTGTGAAATATCAAACACAAGGAACATTACAAGTGCAAAAATCGGTATGCCAAGCCATTTATTTGTAAGAAAATCATCAATCTTATCTCCAAAGTTCTTATCCTTTGTCAGTACCTTACGCCTTTCAACCTGCTTTACTATACCGTTTACAAACTCAAATCTCTTTCTGTCAGCCTTCTCAACGCTTGTTTTATCGGAAAGATCAACACCGATTTCATTATAGGGTGCCTTCTGCTCTTTACCAACAAGAGCAACTGCCGCGTCAACAACGCTCTTTAATCCGTCGGAGGAAATGGAAACCGTCTCAACAACAGGACAGCCGAGCTTTTCGGAAAGAAGAGAAGCATTGATTACAGTCTCCTTCTTTTCATTGATATCGCTCTTATTGAGAGCAACAACAACAGGCACTCCAAGCTCAAGAAGCTGTGTAGTAAAGAAAAGGCTTCTCGAAAGGTTTGTTGCATCTACTATATTAATGATAACATCGGGGTTTTCATTCTTAACATAGGAGCTTGTTATACTTTCCTCTGAGGTAAAGGGCGACATGGAATAGGCACCGGGGAGGTCAACAGCTACAAGCTCATCCTCCCCGCCGCAGTAAAGCTTTTTTATTGTGTGAGTCTTTGCTTCAACGGTAACTCCCGCCCAGTTTCCAACCTTCTCATTTCCTTCCGTAAGTGCATTATACATTGTTGTTTTTCCCGAGTTGGGATTACCTGTTAAGGCAATTCTGATTGTTGACATATGATGTCCTCCCCTTTTTTTCCAAATGAATAACAAAAACACCTTGGTTAGCCACGACTAACTACATTTCAAAAAAAATCTGCCGCCGCTAAAGGCAATTATCAAACAATAATTGCCTCGGCAAGCTGATTATCAATATTGTATCTTGCATCCTTTATTGAAACGGTGCAACCGCTTTTTCTTTTGCTTACCACCGTTATTGTCTCACCGCTGTAACAGCCGAGAGAAAACAGAAAGGCATCAAGCTCTTCATCATCTGTAACAATCTGCTTTATAACATACTCTTTTCCTTCCAAAGCATCAGCCAAGCTCATTACTATCACCCTTCTTACAAAATAAAAGAAACAAAAACGCGGTTAGTGTTATCTAACTACGCAGTTAGTTTAGCACAACTAACTCGTTTTGTCAAGAATCTTTTCATATTTTTTTCCATTTCAATTATATAAACAAACAACGAAAAATATTACCGTGGCTTTTAGTATATTTTAACAACAGTAAGATTTAAAAATATATGATAGCACACTTTTTTCATTGACAGGCTAAGTTTGATATGGTAATATTTATTTGGAATGAAAAGAAGCTTGGAGGAACACTATGACTTTTACCGAAAGATGGATTTGGCTTGACAAAGACAAGTATCCCGACTATCAGAGTACCTGTTACGGCTGCGGGGGTGACCCCTGCAAACACCACTACTGTGTTGCCGAATTTAAGAAGAATTATCTATTCAAAAAAACAATCAAAAGCGCCGTTCTTCGTTTTTCTGCCGACACGGCTTTCCGTGTTTACTGCAACGGCGAGCTTCTTGCAACAGGTCCTGTTGTTGTGGGCGGAGACTTTCTTGCAGGGCACAAAACAAGAGACTTATGGTATGCAACACAGGTTGAGCTTTGTCCCGATACAAATAGTCTTAATTTCTTTGCTCAGGTCAAGATGATGCCGATTGAACTTTGCGAATTTTCCAAAGGTCACGGCGGCTTTATGCTGACAGGGCACCTTGTTTTTGAAGACGGCACAAAATATGTCATCAATACAGACGAGAGCTGGCTTGCCAGAAGAAACGGCGCATACAAGGAGCCAAAGGTATATGACACCTCTATCCTTCCCGACGAATACTCCAATGCCCATGACACAAACAACATATGGTTCACTTCAACCTCTCCCCTTCCCGTAAGGTCTGAGAAAGAAAGAATACCCGACGGCGGAAATGTTATTTCTCTTGCACCTTACGAAGAGAAAAAGCTAACTCTCACCTTTGACATGATTTACGCAGGCTTTGTCAAGGCGCTTTGCAAGACCGAGGGAAAGGTTTCTCTAAAGGTTCATTGCAGCGAAACGGGCGAGCAAGGAAGCTATGAGGACATTACCTTCATGGGCGACGGCTCATACCGCAGCTTTGAGCTGCACAGCGCAGGTCTTTTCGAGGTCAGCATCAAAAACGAATCGGAAAGCAGCTCTACCGTCACTCTATCATTTATTGAAACCCACTATCCCGTAGACAAGGTTGCCACAACACATACAAGCGACCGCGATTTAAACAAGGTTCTTGAGGTATGCCGTCACACCCTGAAAAGCTGCCGTCAGACACATCACCTTGATTCACCACGTCATTCTGAGCCTCTTGCCTGTACAGGCGACTATTACATTGAAACTCTAATGACTGCTTTTTCCTTTGGTGATATGACTCTTGCAAAGCTTGACGTTATGAGAACTGCCGAGCTGCTTCTCAAAAACGACGGCAGAATGTTCCACACAACATACAGTCTTATGTGGATTATGATGCTTTACGACGTTTATATGTTTACAGGTGACAAAAAGATGGTTGAAGACTGTGAGGAGGCAATGCTCATTCTTCTTCAAAGGTTTGAGACATACATAGGAGAGAACGGCATACTCGACAATCCTCCCGATTACATGTTTATTGACTGGATTTTTATTGACGGTTTCTCAATGCACCATCCTCCAAAGGCTCTTGGACAAAGCTGTTTAAATATGTATTACCACGGCGCACTCGACTATGCCGAAAAAGTATTTAGCATTTTAGGCGACACAGTCATGGCAAATGACTGCAGAACAAAGCGAGAGAGGTTAAAGAAAAACATCAACTCCCTTCTCTTTGACAGCCAAAGAGGGCTTTACTTTGAGGGTCTCAACACCCCAAGTCCGGAGGAATATATTTGCGAATGGTCACTTCCTCAAAATACCGACAAGCGCTATTATCTCAAGCACTCAAACATTCTTGCCTGCTGCTTCGGCGTTGCAGAGGGTGACATGGCAAAGAGCATTCTGAAAAAAGTAATGAGGGATGAATTTCCATGCGACATTCAGCCGTATTTTGCGCATTTTCTGTTTGAAGCAATTTTCAGAAACGGTCTTTGCAACGAATACACCTTGGAGCTTGCAGAAAAATGGAAGGCTCCCATAAAGGAATGTGACAAGGGACTTGTGGAGGGCTTTATCTCTCCCGACGAAAATTACAGCTTCGACCACAGCCATGCCTGGGGCGGAACGCCGCTTTACAGTATTCCGAAGGCACTGTCGGGATTTGAGGTACTCGAGCCTGAAATGAAAAAGCTTCGTCTGTCTCCGAGTCTTTTGGGGCTTGAAAGCGCACGTGTTGAAATTCCAACGCCCCACGGCGACATTATAATAGAGCAGCAAAAGGGAACGGAACCAAAAATCACAAAGCCTTGCGGCATTGAAATTATACTTGAATAAATGTTTTGCCAACACAAAAAGGAAAACCCGAATAAGGGTTTTCCTTCTTTTTTGCTTATAATTGGTATAGCAAAATTATTTATGATATTTCTCGCCCGCATTTATGGTAAATGCCCTGTAAATCTGCTCGGTCAGCATAACGCCGAAAAGACCGTGCGCAAACGTCATGGGAGAAAAAGAAAGTCTTAAGTCACAGCTTTTTTTTACATTTTCGGAAAGACCGTGAGACGAGCCGACAATGAATACTATTTCACTTCTGCCGTCATTCATAACCTTTTGAAGGCTATGGGCAAAGGCTTCGCTTGACATAATCTTTCCCTCAACGCACATGGCTATCTTATATGCACTCTTTGACAAAAGCGGCATAAGTGTCTTTGCCTCCTTTTCAAGTGCAAGGTTAATTTCATTTGCTGTTGGATTTTCGGGAAGGCTCTCGGGCTTTAGCACCCTTTCGCTGAATTTTGCGTATTTTCCGATTCTTTTAATATACTCATCCATAGCCTTTCTGAAATACTCGTCCTTTTGTTGACCGAAATAAATATATGTAATATTAAGCATTTTTTACCTTCCTATCTATTGACTTTTCCAATGTCGGGTGCTAAACTATTTATGATAGTTGGTGAACAATGCATATATTTTATCACAATGACAAAATAATTGCAAGTTATTCCTCCACATTCATTTATATCGATATCTATATCATCGAAATAATTAAACAAAGTTAATTTATGTGCCATAAACGGCAGAAAGGAATATATAAAATGAAAGCAGTATGTTTCGGCGAAATTATGTTAAGACTCACTCCCAATCTTTATGACAGATTTGTTCAGAGTGAAAAGTTCTGTGCCTCCTTCGGCGGCGGTGAAGCTAATGTTTCGGTTTCTCTTCAGAATTACGGCATCGATTCCTCTTTTGTTACAAAGCTTCCTACACACGAAATCGGTCAGATGGCAGTAAACAGCCTCAGAAAGTATGGTGTTGACACAAGCGACATAACACGCGGCGGCGACAGAGTTGGTATTTACTATCTTGAAAAGGGTGCATCGGTTCGCGGCTCCAAGGTTGTATACGACAGAGCAGGCTCCTCTATTGCAACCGCAACAAAAGCAGACTTTGACTGGGAAAAGATTCTCGACGGTGCAGACTGGTTCCATTTTACAGGTATTACACCTGCACTCGGAGACAATGTTGCTGATATTACACTTGATGCTCTCAAGGTTTGCCGTGAAAAGGGCATTACGGTTTCTTGCGACCTCAATTACAGAAAGAAGCTCTGGTCCAAGGACAAGGCAAGAGAGGTTATGGGCACGCTTATGCCTTATGTTGACGTATGTATTGCAAACGAGGAGGATGCCGACGACGTATTCGGCATCAAGGCTGAAGGCACAGACGTAAATGCGGGCAAGCTTAACCATGAAGGCTACAAGAGCGTTGCAAAGCAGCTGGCTGACAAGTTTGGATTCAAGTATGTTGCAATCACTCTCAGAGAAAGTATCTCTGCCAACGACAACAACTGGGGAGCAATGCTTTATGACGGCGTTGACTACTTCTTCTCCAACAAGTACAGCTTACACATCGTTGACAGAGTTGGCGGCGGTGACTCCTTTGGCGGCGGTCTTATTTACTCCATGCTGACAGGCAAGGCAAGTCAGGACATTATCGAATTTGCTGTTGCAGCTTCTGCCCTCAAGCACACAATCGAAGGCGATATGAACCTTGTATCTGTTGCCGAGGTTGAGGCACTTGTCAAGAACGGCGGTTCCGGAAGAGTACAGAGATAAAAAAGATATTTTGCCCGACCTCATTTGGTTATAAGGTCGGGCTTTTTTTATTCCTGCTTTATTACTTTTCCTATTTTTACTGCTATCTCCTTGGCTGCCTCCATACTTACGGCTTCACTGATAATCTTAAACCCCCGTATTCTGCCCGGAATTACTCTGACTGTGCCTGAAGAAAGGGTAAGCTTAATTCCGTCTCCGTCATCCTCTTTTCCCAGGCAATAAAGCTCAGACAGGCGTTTCATGGTATGAGCCCTGTTGCTGTCTGCAAAGAATTCATCGGTATAAACACTGAATGAAGGTGTTTTCTGAACCGTTTCTTTTTCCTTTCCTTCATAAAGTGATGAGAGCACGGCATATGCCAAAAGCAGCATACAGCAATCATCAAGTACAAATGCATTCGGAGCCGCTTCCCGGCAGCCAACCATATTTATCTCTGAACGGCTCGCTGCGGTTTTATACGCGTCGGGAGAGTTCTTTGGAAGCACAACCTCATGAATACAAAGCTCTCTTGCATTTTCAAGAACATCAGCACCCATATGAAACATATCTGTCACATTCTTATTGTAGACACATTCACACGTGCTTGCGTCAGGGGATATCGACAGCTTTATCAAATTTTTCGACGGAGGTGCTGATTTAACTCCGTATTCGCTAAGACATTTCCAAAGCAGCTCTAAAGGCTTTGATGATTGTTTTTCGCTCTCCGAAATGGCAAAAGTCTTTTTACGAAGAGTATCAGCTCTGTCGCACTCGCTCAAAAAGCTTAACAAAAATGTCCTGTAAATTTCCTCAGCAGGTATATTTATAAGCTTTCCGTCACCTCTAACAGCTTTTCGCAAAGAGGGCTTATGCTCGCTCATGCTCTTTACAAGCTTTCTTTCCTTTTCATCCGAGAGCACCTGCACTCCACTCTCAAAAATCTTTATACATATTTTTTCACCAAGCATTGACACCAAAAGTACGGCGTCCACCGGCATACTTCGGCAAACATATCTTGCACAAAGCTCATGTCCCTCGCCGCAGTCAAACACGTTACAGCCGCACATCATAAGACAAGTAATTATCGGCGCTTTATATGTTTGCAAGTCTCCCTCAGACATAACCGCAATACACATTTTTTTATTTATTCCTTCAGACAAAGCGTTTACCATACTCTCACAAAGGCTCACAAGAGTATCAAAGCCTTCTTTATCCAAAAGAACAGTTCCGTCATCGACAAAGATGTTCTTTGCGTTATCGAACCCCATTTTTTTCTTTTCCTCCGTATTTACTCTTTCGCCTGCGTCAAGTCTTGTACCTTTTTCGAGAACACATCCGTCTGCAACACTACATCCGTCTGCTATTACACATCCCTCATTCACAATACAGTTTTCGCCGATTTTCACAGACTCGCCGATGATGGCTCCGTTTATACTGCTTCCCCTTCCTACAACGCTTTCGCCTCCGACAATGGATGCAGATATATCGCAATCATTGCAAATTTCTGCATTTGCGCAGACAACTGTCCCCGTGTCAAGGCTTACGTTTCTGCCTATATATGCACTTTTTGAAACATATACTCCCTTCTTTGCCGACACCCCCATGGCACAAAGCTTTTTAGTGTCTACCCCTGTATTATAAAAGCTGCCGATTCCTTTTTCCGAGGCAAGCACATTACAGTTATAAAGCTCATCAAGCGTTCCTATATCACACCAGAAGCCCTCCTGTGATATGCAGTTAATTATCTCTTTTTCTTTTAAAAGAAGAGGAAACAGGTCTTTGGAAAAGTCAAAAAAACAATCCTTGGGGATTTTTGACAATGCTTTTTTTGACAGCACATAAATGCCTGTATTTACACTGTCGCTTCTTACGTTTTTCCATGACGGCTTTTCCCAAAACAGCTCCACATTGCCCTTGTCATCACATTCCACAACGCCAAAGCTTGTAGGGTTTTGCTTACTGCTTGTCACAATGGTGACACACGCATTTGTCTGTCTGTGATAGTCTATTGCCTCTTGCAAATCAAAATCAAAAACCGCATCCCCCGATACTACAAGCACCTCATCAAAGGCGTCACCTACACAGTTCCTGACTCCCCCTGCCGTACCGAGGGGTATTTCCTCCTTTACGCAGGCAATGCTTTTATCAACCGTCATTGTCTTTTCACAAATAAGCTCATGCATATAACAGGTTGAGACAAAAACCTTTTGACAGTCTGTGAGTCTTATGCTGTAAAGCACACCTTCAAGTACGGTTGTGTCAAGAATTTTAACCAAGGGCTTTGGCTTTGTTGAGGTAAGCGGCGAAAGCCTTGTTCCAAAGCCTCCTGCAAGCACCACGGCGGCAGTCCTTTTTTCTTCTTTCATAACAATCACGTCTTTTCTGTTATTAATCAGCTTTAGTTTTTCCGAGTTATGATAAATTATAAGGCATTTAACATTGTTTACAAAATTTGATAATTATTTGCTGTTTTTTCTATTGAAAAAAACCTCGAAATATTGTAGAATATATTTAGAAAAACAAAGCTTTTATCGGAGGGTATGTACAAATGAAAAAAACAAGGATTTTTATTCTGTCGGTTATGCTTTTTACTTTGCTTACTCTTACTATGACGATGTCAGCCGGTGCCGAGACAAAAACTCAGCACAAGTTTGTAGCCGCCTATGATGAAGAAAACGGTACGCTTGATGTCGGTGTATACATTTCCAAAGGCAATGCAATTGTCGGTTATTGCAGCATCGACTATGATGAAAATGTTCTCACCCTCCTTGAAAGCGACGGCGCAAAGGTGAAAGACCCCATTTCCGACAGCACAGGCAGCCTGTATCTTACAAAGGTTGTCGAGGGGAACAGCGGAGTTATTATAACAGACATAGGCAAGGGCTCAGGCAAGCTTATAAATACAGATAAAGGATATGTTTTCTTTGCGTGGTTTTTGCCTGACTCTGTTGACAGCATTGATGCATCAAAAGGCGACAAGCTTATTGCAAGGATTTGCTTCCGAGTTGATGAGGATGCTTCCGAGGATGAAATTGAAAAGGCAATAAGTGTTGCAACAAAGGATTTAACCAAGAGTGTCGGCGGATGGTTTCCCGGTATTGTGGTTATGAATTCAAAGCAAACTCAATATTCTTTTGACGGTACTAAGCAGGACAGAGAGCTTTTTGTATATGAGTTTACAACAGGCAGCAGTTCCTCTGAGGATGAACCCGAGGATGAGCCTGAGGATGAACCCGAGGATGAGCCTGAAGACGAACCCGAGGATGAGCCTGAGGATGAGCCCGAGGATGAGCCTGAAGACGAGCCTGAGGATGAGCCTGAGGATGAGCCCGAGGATGAGCCTGAGGATGAGCCTGAGGATGAGCCCGAGGATGAGCCTGAAGACGAGCCCGAGGTTGAGCCTGAGGATGAGCCTGAAGACGAGCCCGAAGACGAGCCCGAGGATGAGCCCGAAGACGAGCCCGAGGATGAGCCCGAAGATGAGCCCGAGGATGAGCCTGAGGATGAGCCTGAGGATGAGCCTGAGGATGAGCCCGAGGATGAGCCTGAGGATGACAATGCTCAGATAACAGGCAATATCAGCAACTATTACAAGCTTTCGGTAAATGTGCTTGGCTTTGATTCGGCAAGAATTAAATGGGAGTGCCCCGAAAAGCTCGACAGAAGCATTGACGAATATATTCTTACAATCACAGACAGCGAATTCAACAAGGTGCTTGAAAAGTCACTTGACGTCTCTGCTTCCTCATATATGGTGGAAGGTCTTAATTTCGAGACGGAATACAAGGCATACATTTATTCCGCAACAAACAAAAACACCTACACCTCCAATGTTAAAACCTTTAAAACAGACGAGTATGACGGTCTTTTAAACCCTGATGCCATCATCTGCGAAATTGAGTACGATGACGGTCCGGGTGAATTATTCGGCATAAAAAGCGAGCAGGTTGTTTACGGAGAAAAGCTGACAAAGGCACCAAAGGTTGTATATCCTCCCAAGGGTATGCATTTTCTCGGATGGTCCTTCGACGGTGAAAAGGTACTTGACCTTTCAAAGGTAAAGATATACTCCGACGCTGTTCTTAAAGCTGTTTACACAATTGAAAAGCCTGGGGACAAACCTGTTTACATAAACGGCAGCAACGGTCTTTTCCGTCCTCTTGACGTTATTACAAGAGCAGAAATTGCGGCTATCATGTCAAGAATAGACAGCCGTTTCACCGAAAACAGAACATACAGCTATGACGGCGAATATTCTGACCTTGAAAATGCTGCCTGGTACGAAAGCTACGTAAGCTTCTGTTTGTCGAAGGGCTACTTCAAGGGATACGATGACGGCACCTTCAGACCCGAGGGCAACATCACCCGTGCAGAATTTGCAACGCTTCTTATCAGATATTTCTCGCTTGAAAACGAGCTTGCCCTTAATGTTTTCTCGGACATAAAGAGTCACTGGGCAAGAGACAGCATATCCCGTCTTTACAGTGCAGGCGCGGTAAAGCCTGATATCGACATGGAATTTAAGCCCGACGACAGTCTCACAAGAGCAGATGCGGTAATGATGATTAACGCCTGTCTCGGCATTATTCCCGACATTGAAAAAATCGACGAATACAACAGAGAACACGGCTGGTATTTTGCTGATGTTCCGAGATATGACGACTATTTCTACGATGTTATGGCGGCAGCCGTAAAGCTTGACTGACAAACGATGATAAACAAAGGGACGGTTAATCCGTCCCACGCATTTTGCTATAATTCGGAGTTTTAAAATGATTAAACGTTTTCTTTCCTATTACAAACCTCACAAGACACTCTTTATTCTCGATATGCTTGCCTCTCTATTGGTCTCGGCAATAGGTATTGTATACCCCATTGTCACGAGAAACATGCTCAATGTTCTTATTCCCGACAAAAACTACCGAATGATTGTTTACTGCGGGCTGCTTCTCCTCTTGCTTTACATATGCAAGATGCTTCTTAACTACTTTATCCAGTACAAAGGTCATGTTATGGGTGTGCGTATGCAGGCTCAAATGCGTTCGGATATGTTCTCTCATCTTGAAAAGCTTCCATACAGCTTTTATGACGAGCATGAAACGGGAAAGATCATGTCACGAATGACAAATGACCTTATGAACGTCACAGAGCTTGCACACCATGGCCCCGAAAATCTGATTATTTCAGCCATTACAATAATCATTTCATTTTGCTATCTTTCCACTATCAACCTTTATCTGACTCTGATAATCTTTGCCTGTGTTCCCTTTCTTGTTCTTGTTGCAGCAATTCTCAGAAAGAGCATGACAAAGGCCTTTCTTGAAAGCCGCATTGCCGTAGCAGACATTAACGCGTCTCTTGAAAGCAGCATTTCGGGAATAAGGGTTACAAAGGCTTTTACAAACGCAGACAAGGAACAGGAAAAGTTTGAGGAGGGCAACAAAAGCTTTGTAACTGCAAGAAATGCCGCCTACAATGCCATGGGAAGATTTCATTCCTCAACAGCCTTTATCAACGACATATTCAACGTAATTGTTCTTATAGCCGGTGGATTTTTCCTTTACAGAGGAGACATTCTTTTCGGCGACTATTCGGCATTTATTGTTTCTGTTTCGCTCTTTACCTCACCCGTTATGACTCTCATTACCTTTACCGAGCAGTTCCAAGACGGTTTTACCGGCTTTAAGCGGTTTATCGAAATTCTCGATGAAGAGCCGGAGAAAGACAGTGAAAATGCACGTGACATTCAAGATGTTGGCGGCAGTATTGAGTTCAGAAACGTCACCTACGGCTACAATGAGTCTTCCGATGTACTTAAAAACGTTTCCCTCTCGATTGACAAAGGAAAGCAATATGCTCTTGTCGGTCCCTCGGGCGGAGGTAAAACCACAATATGCCACCTCATACCCCGTTTCTACAAAGCCCACGAGGGTGAAATTCTCATTGACGGCACAAACATTGAAAACATAACCATGCGCTCCCTGAGGAAAAATATCGGTATTGTTCAGCAGGACATATACCTTTTCAATTCAAGCATAAAGGACAACATTTTATACGGACGGCTTGATGCCTCAGACGAGGAGGTTATAGAGGCCGCAAAGCGTGCCAACATTCACGATTACATTATGACTCTCCCCGAGGGATATGACACGCAGATAGGCGAACGCGGAGTGAAGCTTTCGGGCGGTCAGAAGCAGAGGCTTTCCATTGCACGTGTATTCCTTAAAAATCCCCCCATACTCATTCTTGACGAAGCAACAAGCGCCCTTGACAACTCCACCGAAATCCTTATTCAGCAGGCTCTTGACGAGCTTTGCCGCGGCAGAACGACAATTGTTGTTGCTCACAGGCTATCTACCATAAAAAATGCAGACGAGATTGCCGTTATTGAAGACGGTATTATTACCGAAAAAGGAAGTCACGATGAGCTGATGCAGGCAGGCGGCACATATGCAACGCTTTACAGTCAGCAGTTCCGCGGAATATAACTCGGAAAAGGCTCTTGTTTTCACATTATATCATTGATTATCAACAAAAGCATTCCCCGACAGCCTTCAAAAAAGCTGTCGGGGAATTTCATATTATTATGCTTTGAAGCAATATCTCATGAAAGGTTACTTGATTTCAACCTCTCTGCCCTCTATTGCCGACTGTTTTTCCGCAAATGCAATATCAACGGTGAGCTTTGATTCTTCCGGAGGATTAATCTTACTTACCGTATCGTTCTTAATACATTCTATAAAGTCAATCATTTCATTTACATAACCGTCATGGGTGGGAAGTCCCAATTCTTCAAGGGGCGCTTCAAGCTCTTTTGCCTCTGTTTCTGTATAAATCATAAGCTTATCATGTTTTAGTTCGACGGTTGCCCTTTCAAATGCAACGGTAAATTCTGCAGTAAAGGGATATCTTGTCTGCATACCCCATGTAGAGGAAGCGGAAACCACCATGCCGTCATAGTTAAAAAGAGTAACGATTGTGTCATGGTCTACAAAGTTATGGGATGACTTTGTATAAACGCTCTTGGGCTTTCCGAAAACATAGCTTATATAGTCAAGGTCATGCACATGGAGGTCAAGCACAACACCGCCGCTTTTCTTTTCATCCTGAAACCAATTTTGCCAGCTCCATTTGGGAAGCATACTCCAACGTACAAAGTTTGCAAATCTCACCTTACCGTATTCCTCGGTATCCACAAGTTTTTTAACAGCATTATACGTAGGAAAGTAACGGATACACTGACCGATAAGAAGCTTTACGTTGTTCTTCTTTGCAGCATCAAGCATATCCTGTGCCTGCTCTGTGCTTACTGCCATAGGCTTTTCGGAGAAAACATGTATACCTCTTTCCATAGCCATTATGGCAATGGGTGCGTGAAGATATGTAGGAAGTGCAGTGATAACAAAGTCGAGCTGTTCTTTATCAAACATCTCCTGTGCATCCTTATAAAACTTATACTTTGTCACGTCAAGGTGCGAGTCTTCTGTTCCAATATTCATTTGTACCTGCGAAGTGAAGGCGGATTCTTCAACGTCGCAGATTGCAACGAGGTTTATATCTTTTTCAACTTCCATTACGCTTTTCAGATTTCTGAAGTGTACTTTTCCAAGACCGCCGAAGCCTATGATTGCAAAATTCATCATTTTTCTTTCCCCCGCTTTATATAAGTTTTTCAAGAAGAGCCTTTGCGTTCTTTATATCTTCAATCTGCTTATCTCCCGAGATCTCTCTTTCGATAGTGATGGGACCGTCATAACCGATTTCCTTGAGTTTTGATATGAACGCAGGGAAATTAACCTTTCCCTCTCCGAGAGGCTTCTCCTCACCGAGATTCTTTCCGTCTGTGGGATAGCAGCCATCCTTGCCGTGAACATCTCTTACGTATTCGCCGAAAACATCAAGTGCATCAACCGGATTTGCCTTTCCGTAAAGGATAAGGTTTGCAGGATCAAGGTTTATACCGAGATTACCAGTACCTACATCTTCAATTGTTCTCTTTAAGGTTATCGGAGTTTCCTGACCTGTTTCAAAAAGCAAATACTGTCCGTTATTTTTGACATACTGTGCAAGATATCTGATAGCACACACAAGAGAACGGTACTCCTCCGTGGCGGGATTTTCGGGGAGAAAGCCCATATGTGTTGCAACATTTTCTACGCCGATTTTCTTTGCAAAATCAGAAGCCTTCATAATGTCCTTTATTCTGTCATTACGGTATGCCGTGGGAACAAGGCCGAGTGTTGACGGGCCATCATAAAAATCCCATACGCCGGGTCCCTGCCATCCACCCCACACGGTGGAAACAGAAACACCGTACTGCTTTGTCGCCTTATTCACGGTTTCTGCAATTTCATCGCTGTACATATTCATATTCCAACAGCTGAGCTGGCAGGAAGAAAAGCCCATATCATGAACCTTTTTTATTTCCTGTTCAATATTATTATCAAGATTTACAAGAACACCGATTCTCATCGCAATTTTATCTCCTTCAACTTCAACATTTCTTTATAATATTCATTATATATCATAAAGTTCAATAAAACAAGACCATATTTACTAAAATCAGACATTTTTCAGATACTTTTCCTTTGTAGCCATGCCACCCCGTATATGCCTTTCGGATTTATTTTTATCAAGTACCTTTTTAACCCTTTTATAAAGGGCTTTATTTATTCTTTCCAGTCTTATTCCCACATCCTTATGCACCGTGCTTTTACTTACCGAAAAGTACTTCGCTGTTTTTCTGACAGTTGCACCGTTCTCTATTATGTAATTCGCATGACGCACGGCTCTTTCTTCTATATATTGCTTCAAAAGCTTCACCTCACTTAGTTCAATATATGAGGTTACAAGTAAAGATATGAGAAGGCTTTTTTCCGCATATTTTCAAATATTTTCGGGTATTATATTCATCGGGGTCTTCGGTATTTAAACAAAGGTTTAACAAAGTTTCAAATATTATCAAAAGCTATTGCATTTGACAAAAAATCTGTTATAATTTATTATGGTATTGGAGGGAAAATTTTCCTTATACCGTTTGTTTTAAAATAATAAAAGCGCAAGCGCATATTTAGGAGGTATACACAAATGACAAACAACAAGTATGTCAATGAGTGGGTCAAAGAAATGGCTGAACTCACATGTCCTGACAACATTGTCTGGATTACAGGCTCCGAAGAGCAGACAGACGCTCTCAGAGCTGAGGCTTGTTCAACAGGCGAAATTGAAAAGCTCAATGAAGAAAAGCTTCCCAACTGCTACCTTCACAGAACTGCCGTAAACGACGTAGCAAGAGTTGAAGGCAGAACATTTATCTGTACCAAGGAAAAGCACAACGCAGGCCCCACAAACAACTGGATGGGTCTCGAAGAGGCAAAGGAAAAGCTCACTCCCCTTTACAAGGGTGCAATGAAGGGCAGAACAATGTACGTTATCCCCTACTCTATGGGTGTTGTTGGTTCTGACTTCTCCAAGATCGGTATCGAGCTTACCGACTCTATCTATGTTGTTCTTAATATGCTTATCATGACAAGAGCAGGACAGCACGTTCTCGATGCTCTCGGAGACAACCCTGACTTCATCAAGGGTCTTCATGCAAAGGCTGACATTGACGAAGAAAACAGATACATCTGCCACTTCCCCGAATACAACTACATTGCTTCAGTTAACTCCGGTTACGGCGGAAACGTTCTTCTCGGCAAGAAGTGCTTTGCTCTCAGAATTGCTTCCTACCTTGGCCGCAAGGAAGGCTGGATGGCTGAACACATGCTTATCCTCGGTGTTGAATATCCCGACGGCGAAACAAAGTATGTTGCTGCTGCATTCCCCTCTGCCTGCGGTAAGACAAACCTCGCTATGCTCATTCCTCCGGAATTCCTCAAGAAGAAGGGCTACAAGGTTTGGTGCGTAGGCGATGATATCGCTTGGATTAGAGTTGGCAAGGACGGCAGACTCTACGCTGTTAACCCTGAAAACGGTTTCTTCGGCGTTGCTCCCGGTACCAACGAAAAGTCCAACCCCAATGCTCTCGCTACTACTATGAGAGATACAATCTTCACAAACGTTGTTCACAACCTTGACGACAACACAGTTTGGTGGGAAGGTCTTGACAACAATCCTCCCGCAAACGCTATCGACTGGAGAGGCAACAAGTGGGATTACAAGACATATGACAAGACACGCAAGCTTGAAACAAGCGGTGCTCATCCCAACTCCCGTTTCACAGCTCTTGCTCAGAACTGTCCTTGTATCTCCTCAGAGTTTAACTCTACAACAGGTGTGCCCCTCTCCGCTATTATCTTCGGCGGCAGACGTGCTAAGACTGCACCCCTTGTTTACCAGTCCAGAAACTGGCAGCACGGTACATTCGTTGGCTCTATCATGGCCTCCGAAACAACAGCTGCAGCTGCAGGTGCTCTCGGCGTTGTAAGACGTGACCCCATGGCTATGCTTCCCTTCTGCGGATACAACATGGGTGAATACTTCGCTCACTGGCTCTCCATGGGTCTCAAGGCTGAAAATGCTCCCAAGATTTTCCACGTTAACTGGTTCAGAACAAACGCTGAAGGCGAATTCATCTGGCCCGGCTTCGGTGACAACCTCAGAGTTCTCCTCTGGATCCTCGCAAGATGCGAAGGCAAGGTTGACGCTGTTGAATGTGAAATCGGTTATCTTCCTAAGCCTGAAGACATTGACACAGAAGGTCTTGATATCTCTATGGATGTTATGAAGGAACTCCTTAGCGTTGACAAGGCAAGCTGGATTGAAGACCTCGATTCCATCAAGGCATTCTATGCTAAGATCGGCGACACAATGCCCAAGGAGCTTCTCTCAGAGCTTGAAACCCTTGAAGCTAACCTTAGAAAGTAAATTA
>JAZQIW010000063.1:0-6900 GCA_045541355.1 Eubacteriales bacterium
TTGTGCAATCACGGAACGCATAACCACCAATGCTCGTCACGCTGTTGGGGATGGTTATGCTTGTAAGGCTTGTGCAACTATTGAACGCATACCAGCCAATGCTCGTCACGCTGTCGGGGATGGTTATGCTTGTAAGGCTTGTGCAATTACAGAACGCATCCTCGCCAATGCTCGTCACGCTGTCGCCAAGCTCTATGCTTGTAAGGCTTGTGCAATTATAGAACGCCATATTGCCAATGCTCGTCACGCTGTCGGGGATGGTTATGCTTGTAAGGCTTCTGCAATATTCGAACGCATAACCACCAATGCTCGTCACGCTGTCGGGGATGGTGATGCTTGTAAGGCTTTCGCAAGCATAGAACGCAGAACGACCAATGCTCGTCACGCTGCTTTCAACAACTACATTCTCTATTGAATGTCTATAAGAATACCAAGGAGCTGTTGAATAAGAGGACCAATTATACATATCGCCTGTGCCGGAAATGGTGAGTGTGCCGTCGGACAAGCTCCATGTAAGATTGTCGCCGCATCGTAAGTTTATAAAGGGAATGCTGTTGTTATTTGCATATGTTTGGGCATAAGAGCCGGCAGAGCCGTAAATTTTGGGATTTGAGCAACCATAGAACGCATATCTGCCAATGCTTGTGACGCTGTCGGGGATGGTAATGCTTGTAAGGCTTGTGCAATCACGGAACGCACCCTCTCCAATACTCGTCACGCTGTTACCAAGGTCTACGCTTGTAAGCCTTGAGCAATCTTCGAACGCAGAACCACCAATGCTCGTCACGCTGTCGGGGATGGTTATGCTTGTAAGGCTTGTGCAATCATAAAACGCAAGATAGCCAATATTTGTCACAGGACAGCCCTCAATTGTATCGGGTATTACAACAGAGGTAGCAGAAGTATTACAGTCAGTAATAGTAACTTCTCCACCCGAAATACTATACGTCAAATCTCCGTAAGTGCCCATAAGGTCAGCCGAAACGTCGGTATTTTCAAAACCCACCGTTTCATCGGCGATTTCAACCTGTCCTACCATTGCGGGTGCGGCAAGGGCGGTGATTGAGAAAAGTGATATCATTATTGAAGCAAATATTAAAGTCTTTTTCATGTTTTTTCCCCTTTTGCAACAAAATACATGATTATTATACACCTCTTTGCTTATCAAGTCAAGAATTACGGGAAATGAGGAGGAAAAAAGGTCGGAACAGGGGAAAACAATGAATAATGAATAGTGAATAATGAATAGTGAATAGTGAATAATACAAAACAAAAATCCCATCTTGCGACAGGATTTTTGTTTTGGCCTACCCGATGAGATTCGAACTCATGACCTTCAGAGTCGGAGTCTGATGCGCTATCCGGCTGTGCCACGGGTAGATACGGGGGCGAGCGTTCGGGCCGCCCCTACTATTTAATTATTAATTACAATTATACGTTGAAATTGAAGAATTTATTTGCATTATCAAAGCTGATTCCGCGAACAATTTCGCCGAGTGCTTCGATATCATAAGGATATTCGCCGCCATCAACAAGTCTTCCGAGATAGTCGCAGAGGATTCTTCTGAAATACTCATGTCTCGGATAAGAAAGGAAGCTTCTCGAGTCTGTGAGCATTCCTACAAAGTTTGCAAGCACGCCCGTTGCCGCAAAGGTCTTGAGCTGATCGCGCATTCCCTCAAGGTGGTCATTGAACCACCATGCAGAGCCGTGCTGAATCTTGCTCTTAATGCCCTTATCGTTGCCCTGGAAGCAGCCGCACATAGCATCAAGCTGTGCGTTTTCAATGGGATTAAGTGAATAGTAAACCATCTTGGGAAGCTCGGCTTTATTCTCGAAATAATTCATAAGCTTTAAGATATTTCTTATGCAGTCATGACCTGCAATTGTATCAAAGCCGCTATCCACGCCGATATTCTTATAATTTTTATCCGAGTTATTTCTAACAACGCCGTAGTGAATCTGCATTACCCAATCACGCTTTGCAAATTCTTCCGCAAAGAATGCGAGCATATATGTCTTATACATATCAGCCTCGGCATCCGTCACCTTCTCGCCTGCTCTTGCCTTCTTATAAACGGCATCCGCCTGCTCCTTTGTTGCGGGGCTGAAGGGAACGTAATCCATGCCATGGTCACTGGTCTTACAGCCGAGAGAAGCAAAGAAATCGAGTCTCTTTATCATGCATTCGCACAGCTCATCAATATTCTCTATCTTTGAGCCATATGTAACCTCAAGCTTTTCAGAAATATATTCTGCAAAGCCGTCTTTTTCGATATTTACCGCCTTATCGGGACGGAAAGCAGGAAGAACCTTGGTTTTAAAGCTTTCATCCTTCGCGATTTCAATATGATGTTCAAGAGTATCTGCGGGGTCATCGGTTGTGCAAAGCACCTTTACATTTGATGCTGTTATAAGGTCTTTTGCACCCATATTGCCTGCCTGAAGCTTTGCGTTACACAATTCCCATGCTTCATCGGCAGTTTTTGCCGAGAGAGGCTTTTCAAAGCCGAAGTATCTCTGAAGCTCAAGATGTGTCCAATGGTATAGAGGATTTCCAATGGCACCCGGCATGGTTTTTGCCCATGCGCAGAATCTGTCATAATCCGAAACGCCCTCTCCGCCTGTTACGTACTTTTCTTCAAATCCGCTTGCTCTGATCGCTCTCCACTTATAATGGTCTGCATAAAGCCATGCTTCTGTTATGTTTTTAAACTGCTTATTGCCTGCTATCTCAGCAGGTACAAGATGACAATGATAGTCGATAATGGGTGTATCCTTTGCAAACTTTTCAAACAGCTCTACACCTGTCGGGGTAGACAAGAGAAAGTCCTTATCCATAAACTTTTTCATATAGCATCACCTTTGCCTTTTTCTTTTTTTAATCCTTATGTATTATAATACAATAATCAGCATCATTTGTTAATTATCGGTAAATAAACGGCATTACACCTCGCCCGAGCGTTTTTTATACTGTCCCGGAGGCACACCGAAACGGGAACAGAACTCGGTATAGAACCACGAAACATTCTGAAAGCCGCATTCATAGCATATTTCCGTAGCATTAAGGTTACTTGTCATCAAAAGATTTGCCGCATACGAAAGCCGCAGGTCATTTATGTAGTCGGTAGGAGTTATTCCGTAATACTTTTTCATGCAGCGTGTTGTATGCTCTCTTGTTTTCCCTGCAATTTCAAAAAGTCTATCCTTACCGCCGATAAAGTTTTTGGGGTCACGCATCTTTCTATAAGCATTTTCCAGCCAGAAGGGTATATCCGAGTCGCTTTCGCTCATCATTTCAAAATAATCTGAAAATATATCGCAAAGCAGCTTTCTCATTTTGAACTTCAGCTTTTCGCTGTCTGAAAAATTGATGGTATTAAGCTCTGCCAGCTTAAGATACAGTTTTTTTGCCTCATTCTCCGTAAGCTTTACCTCCGGCGGATAATCCGAGGCAAGCAGGCGTTCTCCGGGAAAGCCTTCGCCGAGATATTTGAAAAGCATATGAAGTGTGTTTTCGGTAAAAGCAAGGTTTGCAAACTCAAAGGGACCTCCCACGCTTTTATAATCGTGTATGTCATCCTTACGTATAAAAATAAGGCTTCCCTCTTCAATCGGTGAAATCTTTCCGTTTATACTGTGAAGTGCCCTTCCCTTTATCATCAGGAATATTTCATAATAATCGTGGCAGTGGGGCACAAAGCGTTCTGTCTCGTCCTTAACGTGTCTGAAACGGCACTCGGCATCGCCGTCAAGATGCCATTTTGCCAAAAGTCTTTTAGGCACAAAATTATCATTTACACTCATTTATTGATACCTGCCTTATTTCAGTATGTGCTTTTTTTGCAATATCATAATACCATAAATAAAAAATCATGTCAACATATGAAATATTTTTATATTAATAATAAAATATAAATAGATAGTTATTTTGGAATATTATACAAACAGAAAGGACGAGATTTATGAATTTTCAGAAGGAAAAAATCCGCATGGCTCTTGAAAACCTACGAGGTGCCATCATCAAGGAGTGGCACGGCATTGACGGATTGTCCATGACAGACTTCTGTCCCTACAAAACAAGCAATACTCCGCCCGACTTATCCCTTTTCAGACCCTACAACAATGAGTTTATCGACTTCCCCGCCGACACCCATTGTTGGCTTCACTTTGAATGTGATATTCCCGAAAGGAATGAAGACGAAAAGTGCTTCTTCAAGATGACAACGGGTAAGG
Organism: Eubacteriales bacterium; assembly: GCA_045541355.1. GTDB lineage: Bacteria > Bacillota > Clostridia > Oscillospirales > CAG-382 > UMGS1387. The sequence continues at coordinate 4,237 of JAZQIW010000063.1, forward strand.
AAGGTGAATGGGACGGTTCCAACCCCCAGTGCAGTGTATTCATTAACGGCGACAGCTGTAATCAGGCTTTTGACACAAACCACACAGAAATATATCTGACCCCCGGTCACAAGGATGTGTACGTATATTTTTACAGCGGAAAGGAGCCTGTGGCTTTAAGGCTTACCGCAAGCATTATCGTTAAAAGCGTAAGCATTGAAAAGCTTTGGTTCGACATGAAAATACCCTATGATGCCGCATTGCTTCTTCCCACCGACAGTTTTGACCACATCGAAGCCATTAATGCCCTTGATATGACCTGCAATGAGCTTGATTTTAGACACAAATACTCGGATGATTATTTTGAAAGCATAAAGAGAGCAGATGCTCTTTTGCAGAAGGAATACTACGAAAAGCTCTGTGGAAAACCAAAAAATGAAGAGGTTGCCTTCATCGGCCATACACACATTGACGTAGCATGGCTCTGGACACTCGCCCAGACTGCCGAAAAGGCACAGCGTTCCTTCTCGACAGTAATACAGCTTATGGAGCAGTATCCCGAATACATATTCATGTCCAGCCAGCCTCAGCTCTATGCCTATGTAAAGGAAAACGACCCAAAGCTTTACGAAAAAATCAAGGCGAGAATTGCAGAGGGCAGATGGGAACCCGAGGGTTCAATGTGGCTTGAAGCGGACACTAACATCACAGGCGGCGAAAGTCTTATCCGTCAGATTATGTACGGCAAGAAGTTTATGAAGGATGAATTCGGCGTTGAAAACAAGGTGCTTTGGCTTCCCGACGTATTCGGATACAGTGCGGCACTTCCTCAGATTCTCAAAAAGTGCGGCGTAGAGTCATTCTTCACAAGCAAAATCAACTGGAACGAAAGCAACAAGTTCCCCCACGACACATTTATCTGGCGCGGCATTGACGGCTCTGAAGTGCTTGCGGTGTTTGCAACAAACTACGTAAATTTCGTAACCGCAAATGATATCAAGGGACTTATGGGATATCACATTGATAAAAGATATACCCCTACTGTTCTTGCACCCGTCGGCCATGGTGACGGTGGCGGCGGTGTTACCTTTGAAATGCTCGAGAGCCTTAAGCGTTTTGAAAAAGGACTTCCCGGCTATCCCAAAATTACAATGAGGAAAGCCTCCGACACAATCAAAAAAATCAGGGACGAATTTGAAGAAAGCACAAAGAACTTAAGATTTACCCCCAAATGGTCGGGTGAATTATACCTTGAAATGCACAGAGGTACATACACCACTCAGGCTGACAACAAAAAGAACAACAGAAAGTGTGAGCTTCTTTTACAGAAGGCAGAGGCAGCCTCGGGTATTGCCAATCTTCTTACAGGGCTTGATTATCCCTCCAAGTTATTCGACGACAACTGGATTGTAGTTCTTCGCAACCAGTTCCATGATATTATCCCCGGTTCTTCCATAAAGGAAGTATACGAGGATTCCGACAAGGAATATGCTCTTGTTGCAAAGAACGGAACAAGTGCATTTGACGCTGCTGTTTCTGCCCTTGGCAAGAACATAAAGACAAGCGGCGGATATCTTGTTTACAACCCCACAAGCTTTGAAATGAACGATATTATAACGGTTGACGGCAAGGATATTGCGGCAGAGGCTATTCCCGCACACGGCTACAAGGTTATAGAAGCCAAAGACATTAAGAACACCGTAAAGGTTGACGGCAAGTGCTTAGAAAACGACAAGATTAAGGTTATCTTTGACGACAAGTACGAGATAGTTTCAATCTACGACAAGGAAAACGCAAGAGAGCTTATTGAAAAGGGCAAGACTGCGAACGTTCTTGAAGTTTTCGAGGACTATCCCAGGGACTACGATGCATGGGAAATCACCGAGTACTACAAGCAGAAAAAGTGGATTGCAGACGATGTATCTGAAGTCAGCGTAATCGAAGGCGAGCTTTCGGGCGGTATCAAGGTAGTCAGAAAGTATCAAAAGAGCACCTTTACCCAGTGCATTATGCTTAAGACAGGTTCTTCACGTGTAGACTTCAACACCGAAATTGACTGGCACGAGGATCATGTTCTTCTCAAGGCGGCATTCCCGCTTAATGTACGTTCCGAAAATGTCAAGTGCGACATTCAATACGGAAACATCGACAGACCTACCCACATGAACACATCGTGGGATGAAGCAAAGTTCGAAATCTGCTGTCACAAGTGGGCGGATATTTCCGAAAAGGATTACGGCATATCCCTTCTCAACGACTGCAAGTACGGATACAGTGTTGAAGAAAACAAGCTTTCTATTTCACTTCTCAAGGCAGCAACCTATCCTGACCCCACAGCAGACAAAGGTATTCACAACTTCACCTACTCCATCCTTCCCCACAAGTCAGATGACCTCATGGAAACCATTAAGGAAGGCTACAAGCTTAACAATCCTTTATGTGCAACAAAGCTTTGTGAAAACAAGGGTGGTAATCTCGGCGAAAGCTTCAGCTTTGCGTCTGTAAATTCCAAGAGTGCCGTTATCGACACAGTTAAAATGGCTCAGGACAAGAACGGCTACATTGTAAGACTTTACGAGGCTCAGAACATGAAGGAAGAAGCTCTTGTTTCCTTCGGCTTTGATGTCAAGGAGGTTTACGAGTGCGACTGTCTTGAAAACAACCTCGAAAAGCTCGAGACCTACG
>JAZQIW010000064.1:0-12582 GCA_045541355.1 Eubacteriales bacterium
ATCTTCCACTTTTTCTCTGAGCCTTTTTATATATACTGTAAGAGTATTGTCGTTGACAAAGTCACCTGCAATATCCCATATTTCAGAAAGCAGTTTATTCCTTGTAAGAGTAACACCGGGATTATTAAGAAAAACAAGAAAGAGTCTGTACTCCAAAGCTGAAAGAAAAACATCTTTGCCGTTTTTAGTGACAATTCCTTTATCCATATCAACACTTACATTGCCAAGAGTGTGCATACTCTGACTTTTGCCTGTTCTTCGAAGAACAGATTTAATGCGGGATATAAGCTCTCTCGCACGATAAGGCTTTTCTATGTAATCATCAGCACCTATATCAAGACCTGTCACAACACTGAACTCATCCGCTGAAGCAGTAAGGAAAATTACAGGACAATCGGTCACACTTTTGATTCTGTTACAAAGAGAAAATCCGTTTCCGTCAGGCAGAAGCACATCTAATAGAACAAGGTCGAACTGTGCAGTTTCAATTTTAGTCTCTGCTTCTTTACAGCTTAGAGCACTGTCTGTATCAAAGCCTTCCTGACGAAGAAGCTCACTTAAATTTTTGACGATTGTAACATCGTCTTCTATGATAAGTATTTTAATCATAATGTCACTCTTTTCGGTGGGTATGTAATGATTATACATAAAATTAAAGACAGAATCAACATTTGTGACGGATGAGTAATAAAAGGTTTCTAATAATATAGTTCAACAACTATATAACTATTGTGGACAGTAGAAATTACAATAATTTTATGATATAATGATATATTATCAACGGAAGGAGTATAGCCTTGATTTATAGAGTAGATAGTTTTATAGAAAACAATATAAATCCAATAACAAAAAGTGAATATGATTCCTCTTGGTTAGTGTTGGTTCTTACTTCCGATATAGATGCCACTATGATTGTTGGTGCTAATAACTGCTGTGCTTATACTATAAAAATCAGTAAACAGCTTCACGATGATTGGAGAATGGCTGTAGGAGATTTTGTTGATTATTGTGATGCAAATAGCCTAAACGGCATTATTGCAATTACAGAAGATGAATATAAAGATGTTAAAAGCTATTATGTAGGACACAGTAATAATGAAACAGTTCTTCGTGATTATGAACCAAAAATCTTAGTGCACAGCACCTCAATGGAAAACTGGATTCAAATACAAAAAGACGGTATGCTCAAAAGTTGGAATAGTCTCAATATCACTGACAAAGAGCCTATTGGTAAACAACTTGGTGATCCTGTTCGTTTTAGAGATTACATTATGTTCGGTGGTGGTGTCAGTGGTGAAATCGTCGTTAATTCCAAACAATCCGGTAAAATTATAATGGATATTGATGCTGATTATAAAACAGGTGCCCGACTTTATTTTGATGCCGTGAAATTAGCAAAGAACGGTTTGCTTGTTCGTGACGGTGCACATATCAAAGTAAAAGATTATTTACCGCTTGAGCCATATCTTATTTGGACTGCTACTTGGGATAAAGTAGGATTAGAAAGTCCGATTTCTACACCTGAAAAATTCGCAAAACTGTCAGATCGAGCATTTGAAAATTTATAAGTTTAAAAATATAATTACATGGTGAACAATTATGCTACAGCACCCATTTCCACCCTTATATGACAAAGACTCAAAAGTACTTATCCTTGGCAGCTTTCCGTCGGTTAAATCCCGTGAGCAGATGTTTTTCTACGGTCATCCGCAGAATAGATTTTGGAAAGTGTTATCTGCAGTTATGGATACTGACATACCTATAACGATTGAAGACAAGAGCAACTTCCTGCATTCAAATCATATTGCTCTATGGGATGTGATTGCCTCTTGTGACATTACAGGCAGTTCTGACAGTTCAATAAAAAATGTTGTTGCAAATGACCTTTCGGAAATACTTAAAAACGCTGATATTAAGCAAATTTTCGTTAATGGCAAAACCGCTGAAAGATATTACAACAAATACATTCGTGACACAATAGGCATAGAAGCAGTATGCTTACCTTCCACTTCACCTGCCAACGCAGGTTGGAGTGTAATTAAACTTATTGAAGCATGGAGAGTAATAAAATATTGATATAATTAAGGAGTAGCAAAAATGATTTCGGCTACTCCTGTGTTATTTTGCAAAATATTAACAGACTGCAAATAGATTGCAAACAATCATCAAAAGCTGTTGACAAGTCAAATTTCTATCTCTATTATTACTATCAAGCAAATTTTCTTATCCTCAAAATTTAATATCAAGCTCAATATGAGCTTGTGATAATTGTAACGCCCAGTGAAGTATTTATTCTGATAAATTCAATCAGAGTAATACGGATGACAGAGCAATTATTTTAAAACCGTTACATAGTTTCAGTACATATTTCAGAGGAGTTCAACTCCCCTGCTGTCTGTGCAGTCTATGTAGCGGTTTTTCTTTTAAAATCAAATAAAAGCTATTTTGAAAAAATATTTATAAAAAACGGTAATAAATTTTCAAATTAATCAGCAATGTTATATTGAGCAGCATAACAGTATTTATGTCACTGAAAATGAATCCTCATACTTGCAAATCAAGTTGAGGATTTTATATACGCCCAAAACAATTACAAAGGAAGTGAAATTATGTTGTAAAAAAAATCCAAATTTCAAAAAACAAATCTTAAAGAAAGGAGAACAAAAATTATGACAAATGAAAAAATTGAATATCTTAATCTAGATTTACTTCACCCGTTTGAGAATAATCCGTTTCAGAGTGTTGATGAAAACGAATATAATGAGTTGCGTGACAGCATTATGGAGTTCGGAATTATCACGCCTCTTATTGTTAATAAGTCGGATAACAGTTACGAAATTATCTCCGGACACAGACGATGGCAAATTGCTAAAGAGTTAAAATTTAAAGCTATTCCTGTTTATGTCAGAGAACTTTCAAAAGAAGATGCAGTTATAAATTTCGTTGATTGTAACCTGTGCCGAGAAAAAATTTTACCGAGTGAAAAAGCTCGTGCATATAAGATGAAACACGATGCAATAAAAAAGCAAGGAGCAAGGACTGATTTAACTTCGTCACAAGTTGGGACGAAGTTCCGCAGTGATGAAAAGCTCGCAGAAACAATGCCCGATTCCCGAATGCAGATTCAGAGATACATCAGATTAAATAATTTACAACAGACTCTTCTTGATATGGTTGATGAAGGTAAGATTTCTTTTACGCCCGCAGTTGAGCTTTCATATTTAACTGAAGAAGAACAGTGCAACTTAATTGAAACTATTGACAGCGAAGATTGCACTCCGTCATTTTCTCAGGCACAGCGTATGCATAAGTTAAGTGAAGAAAAGAAACTCACTATGGATGCCATCTTTGAAATTATGCAGGAGCAAAAAGCTAATCAAAAAGAATATATAAAAATCCCGGTTGAAACTTTTAAGAAGTATTTTAAGAAAGATATGCCGCCTAAAAAGATGGAAGAGATAACTGAAAAAGCTCTTGCACGTTATGCAATGTTGCTTCAAAAGCAACGACAATGGGAGCGGTAAAAATCGTGGCATCAGTCTTAACAAGCATTGGATTTGAGGGTACAAATCCGCTTGTCAGGTGTTTTATCACCCCTGAAACCCCGAGAGAAAAAATCAAAAATAAATTTTTAGGAGATAAAAAAATTAAATGAGAAAAAGAAATAAAAGAGTTCATGTGTATTTTAATGAAGAAGAAAATGCAATTCTTTGTGACTTAAGTAAACGTACAAAGTTACCTAAAGCCGTGATTCTTCGTCATATGATTATGAATTGTGAGGTGATTCCTGCACCGAAAATTGATTACGAAACTCATATAAGAGATCTTCGTGAGGTTGGCTATAAACTTAATCGAATACTGTTAAATGCACGTACAGGCGGTTATATAAATCCAAAAGAAGTACAGTATGCCTGTGACGAATTGCAAATAATTGAAGACAATATGTTCAAAGAAATTCGATCTGTACCACTCGATAATTAAAACTAGGAGGTGTATACTATCACAATTATAGAGTTAATTAAAAATGAAATAGAGCGATTAAAAGCGTTCTGCCGGTTCTTCGAAACTGACCAGCGAGCTGAATACAGATACAGCGTAAAAGGATTTGAAGTAATAGCACTGTTTGCAGAAAAACCTAACAAAGAAATCTTTTCTCGAATAAAAGAAATATTACTCGGTAATTCACACATTCGACAAAGTGATGCCCCTGATATTAAACTAAAGAAAAATATCAAGGAGGCGGTTTAATGTCAAAACGAGTGTGCTGTTTGTATCGAGTTTCAACGGGCAAACAAGTTGATTATGACAGCAACAATGAAGCAGATATTCCAATGCAGAGAAAGGCTTGTCATAAATTTGCAAGTGAAATGGGTTGGGATATTGTTCACGAAGAACAGGAGGACGGTGTTTCCGGTCATAAGGTGCGAGCTGAAAATCGTGATAAAATTCAAATAATAAAGGACCTTGCGAGAAAGAAAAAGTTTGATATTCTGCTTGTATTTATGTTTGACCGTATAGGCAGAATTGCAGACGAAACACCTTTCGTTGTTGAGTGGTTTGTTAAAAACGGTATTGAAGTCTGGAGCACCCAAGAGGGCGAACAGAGATTTGATAATCATATTGACAAACTCCTGAACTATATCCGTTTCTGGCAGGCTGACGGAGAAAGTGAGAAAACATCAGTACGAACAAAAACAAGTCTTGGTCAGTTGGTTGAAGCAGGTCATTTCAAAGGCGGCGTTGCCGCCTTTGGATATGACCTTGTAAAAAGCGGAAGAGTAAACAAACGAAAGCACGAGCTTTACGATTTGAAAGTGAATCCCGATGAAGCTATTGTTGTTAAGATTATCTTTGACAAGTACACGTTAGAAGGTTACGGTGCTCACAGAATTACAACATGGCTGAACAATAACGGTTACAGAGCGAGAACGGGTAAAATGTGGCACGAGGCTACTATAAGAGGTATTCTATGCAACCTAACTTATACGGGAGTACTTCGTAGTGGTGATTCCCGTTCGGAGGTTATACCTGAACTGCAGATAATACCGCCTGAACAGTTTGAAAGAGCTATGATGATTATGAAAGAGCGTTCTGATAGGAAGAAAGAAAATACCACAGTACCCCTTAACACAAAAGGTAAATCTATTATCTCCAGTAAGGTTTACTGCGGACATTGCGGCTCAAGGCTTAATCTTACAACAAGCGGAAGATACCGTAAAAGAAAAGACGGAACTGTTGATACAACGAAGCGAATCAGATATGCCTGCTACGGCAAAAGCAGAAAGCAGACGGAGTGTGACGGTCAGTCGGGTTACACTCTGCACATTCTTGATGATTTGATTGATGAAATTGTCCGTGATATTTTCAGAAAGATGAAAGGGGTTTCAAAGTCTGATGTAATCAAGCTCCGATATGCAGATGAGCTCGATGTGAGAAAAGCAAGGCTCAATATGGTGAAAGCTGATTACAGTAAAGAATTTGAAAATCTTACTGTTCTGAAAGCAGAGGTTATCAAAGCAATCAAGGGCGAAAGCTCGTTTTCGGCTGATACACTTTCGGAACTGATTACAGAATCAGAAAAAGAGTGCAGCAGGCTTTTTGATTTAGTATCTGATGCTGAAAAGGATGTTGCAGACGGTGAAAGTGTACTCAAGACTTTATCCGACAGTTTTGATGAACTGATTTCTTGGGCGGAGCTTTATGATAAAGCAAGCTTTGAAAAGAAAAAAATGATTGTGAATTGTCTGATTAAACGGGTTGAGGTAAGCAGAGAGTACAATTTGAAAGTTGAGTTTAATATTGACTTTGAGCAGTTTATGGTGGGTATTGATAAGGTGGCGTAAGAGAAAACCGAGTAGAGTCTTAGTACTCTACTCGGCTTGAATGTGTTGTAAATTATTTTGTTATTATTTTTCTTTATTCGTCATCTTCTTCAAAGAGATACATATCTATATCCATTTCTGTCCTTGTTGCGTGACAAAAATCAATTATATCAAGAGTTGGTGCAAGAACTGGATTTGTATCTTGTACATAAATAGTAGGAACTATTTCCAACCAAAAAGACACTTCATTTTCTTCTCGGATTTTGTTTAATATTTCAATCTTATCCAGAAGTATAGATATTGTTTTTCTCATTTGATTGGCAACCTCAACATCATATTCATCACATCTGCCAGCAGACCACAGAGAAAAATCATAGGTAGTACCGTTTTTACGCTTATCTCCCTTTTTCCAAGATTTTTCAGCTTTTATATTTAATAAGGCTGATACTCCGTCAGGATTGAAATCTCCAACAATCTTAAAATATGTATAACAACTATTTCGGGTATTCATTTTAACAACCTCGTTGAACCTAAATTTTATGTTGTAATTATATCATAATGATATAAAAATTTCAATAAATCCAAGTAATATGCCATACAAACAAAAACACCCACTTTAAAAGTGGGCAAAAAAATAATTACTCAGTATGCTGTGGTGGAGACGGAGAGGATCGAACTCTTGACCTCTTGAATGCCATTCAAGCGCTCTCCCAGCTGAGCTACGCCCCCATAAAAGGGCATACTGAGTAATTTATTTATTAAGTTTTTTGTGGGGTGCGTTTCTAAGTGCCTTGGGCTCCCAAGTGAGCTACACCCCCATGTTTGAGGACACTAAGTAATTGATTTTTATTAAATTTTTGTGGGGTGCGTTTCTGAGTGCTTCTCGCTCCCAGCTGAGCTACGCCCCCGAATTTGTAGTAAATAAGCGGTACACTTTACGGTTGGTTTTGGTCTTGCTTTATACAGGAATCGGTGTACCGAACAGTCAGTATTATATCAAAATTGCATTTCGTTGTCAATAAAAATCATACAATTAAATTCACTCTTTTCATTATACATCTGTCGGTGTTATGCTTGGGTCTGAAAAGCCTGTTTAACACAATGCTGTTTTCGACATTTTTTCAATAATGTTTGGTATTTATTTTCAAAAATCTGTCTTTTTTCATTGACTGAATTATTTAAATATGTTAAAATTAAACGAAATATTATACCAAGGAGGGTGTTTCCTATGGCAAAGAAAACCGTAGCTCTTACAGGTTCTTCGGGAACAATGGGTTTCCAGGGATTTTTAGAGCTCTATAAGAAAAAGGACCAGTACAACATCGTTTTGCTCAACCGTGACAGCGAGAAAAACCGCAAGAAGTTTGAGCCCTATATGAACGATCCGTCAGTTAAGTTTGTTTGGGGTGACCTTACAAAGTATGAGGATGTTCTCGAGATGGTAAACGGTGCTGACTATGTTCTGCATGTCGGTGGTATGGTTTCTCCCGCTGCTGACTACTATCCCGTTAAGACACAGAAAACAAATGTTGCTGCCGCTCAGAACATTGTTAAGGCTGTCAAGGCTCAGCCCGATCCCGATGCAGTTCATGTTGTTTACATCGGTACAGTCGCTGAGACAGGCGACCGTAACGCTCCTATCCACTGGGGCCGTACAGGTGACCCGCTCAAGGTAAGCGTTTATGACCACTATGCTATCAGTAAGATCAAGGCTGAAGCTGTTTTTGCTGAATCAGGTCTTAAGCACTGGGTTTCTCTTCGTCAGTCAGGTATCCTCTATCCTGCTATTCTCAAGAATCTTGAGCCCATTATGTATCATGTTCCCATCAACGGTATGCTCGAATGGGCAACAGTTGAGGATTCAGGCCGTCTTCTTGCTAATGTCTGCGGCGACGACATTCCCGAAGAGTTCTGGAGACGCTTCTATAACATCGGTTCAGGTGAAGAGTACAGAATCACTAACTTTGAGTTTGAGGAGCTTCTTCTCGGTACGCTCGGTCTCGGTTCTCCCAAAAAGCTCTTTGACCCGCACTGGTTCACAACACGCAACTTCCACGGTCAGTGGTACTATGACGGTGACGAGCTTGAGAAGTATTGCCACTTCCGCGCTAACATCCCCGTTAAGCAGTATTTCAAGAGCATGATGAACAAGGTTGAGTTCTTCTATAAGCTCGCATTCCTCGGCAAGCCCTTTGCTCCGATCGTTAAGCTCTGGATGAAGAGCATTGCTAAGACTCCCGAGTACGGTACAATCTGGTGGGCTGAGAACAATGTTGATGTCAGAATGAAGGCTTACTACGGCAGCAAGGAAGAGTATGACAAGCTTCCGAGAAGCTGGGATAAGTTCGATATCGTTATTCCGTCAAAAAAGAAGACAGCAAGCGATGTTGTTGTTCTTGATCACGGTTATGACGAGACAAAGCCGTTTGATTCACTCACTCTTGAGGATCTTCAGAAGGCTGCTGAATTCCGCGGCGGTAAGTGCCTTGCAACTGAAATCGTTGATATGTATACACCCGTTAAGTGGGTAAGCGCAAGAGGCAACGAGTTTGAAATGAGTCCGAACCTCGTTCTCCGCGGAGGCCATTGGTGTCCCGAAGAGCTTCCGTGGCCGTGGGACTATGACACAGAAGCAAGAATTAACCCGTTCTTTGCTCAGGTTTGGGACCGTCAGGGTGAAAACAATGTTTACGGTCCTGAAATCTTCGATAACTTTAAGGAGAAGGTTACACAGTAATGAAAGTATTTATGATTGGCGGCACAGGCCTCCTCGGCTGCGAAGCTGCAAGAATTTTTATTGAAAGAGGTCACGAGGTTAAGAGTGTTGCTCTTCCTCCCCTCCCCGAAGGAGCTCCGATTCCTCCCGAAATGGAAATCGAGTTCTGTAACATTTACGAAAAGAGCGACGAAGAAATCAAGGCAATGCTCGAAGGCTTTGACTGCTTTGTTTTTGCTGCAGGTATTGACGAAAGAGTTGAGTTCCCTGCTCCCGTTTATGATGCATACTACAAGTACAACATTGCTCCGCTCAAGAGAATTCTTCCCATCTGTAAGGAAGTCGGTATGAAGAACGCGGTTATCCTCGGCTCATACTTCTCATTCCTTCACAAGAACTATCCTGAGCTGAAGGCTACAGAAAAGCATCCGTACATCAGAAGCCGTATCGATCAGGAAGAGGTTGCTTTCTCATTCGCTGACGAGAACTTCGATGTTGCTGTTCTTGAGCTTCCGTACATTTTCGGCACACAGCCGGGCAGAAAGCCTGTTTGGGTTATCCTCATTGAGCAGATCAAGATGATGGATAAGCTTCCCTGCACAATGTATCCGGGCGGCGGTACAGCAATGCTTACAGTCCGTCAGGTCGGTGAGGTTATCGTTGGTGCCGCTGAGAAGTCAAAGGGCGCAAAGGCTTGGCCGATCAGCATGTACAATATGACCTGGAAGGAATTCCTCAAGATCGTTTACGCCGCAAGAGGCATGGGCGAGAACAGAAAGATCATCAGCGTTCCCCCGTGGATGATGCGTATGGGTCTCGGCAAGGTCAAGAAGGAATATGCTGAAAAGGGCATTGAAAGCGGTATTGATGTTGACGGACTTGCAGATATTATGGATATCAACCTCTTTATGGACACAAAGTACAGTAAAGAGCTCGGCGCAACCGAGGATGATATCAGAGCTGCAATCTTTGATTCAATCAAGGTCAGCCAGGCTGTTTATGACGGCAAGGTTCAACTCCTTGGTATGAAGGGCGAATAAAGTTAATACATAGAAAAAACTGTCTCACTGATGTGGGACAGTTTTTTTGATTATTTATCTGCTGAGTCGCGATTAAAAGCGGTGGGAGCAAGCCCCCGCCCTACCGCGCAATTTATATTTGAATTTGTGGGGGCGGTTTGATTAAAAATCTACTCATTGCCACTCTGATTCTGCCCAGACAAATTTGCCGTCGCGTATATGCACATTCTGCCAAGCCATTTTACCGGGAAAGTGGAAAAAGAATGAGTACTCATCATAAGACATATAGTATTTATTTACATATTTAAAATCGCAGTTGTAGCGCTTGATTATATCAAACAATTCGTCTGCGCTGTCCCCCTCTGCACTCTTTTCGATATAATCATCTATTTCGTACGCCGCCTCTTTACCGTTTTCCCAGATATCATAATCGCTGAACAGTAATTCTAAAAAAAGGAAAGGGGCTGTCGGAATTGCTTCGTGCTGTTCGTCAAATGAATAATATATTGCTAAGCTTCCGTCGTCATAGATGTCAATGCAGAGCATCGGCACACATAAAAAAGGCTCGCCTATAACGGCGTAGTAATGTGTACCCAAAGGATGCAGTCCTTCTCCGGATTCCACATCAGAGCTCTGACTGAAAGTAAGATAATCAAAATGTTCAAACACCTTTTCGGCATCCTCGTGACGGACTGTTTTCATTTCCTTGAGCAAATCCACCGTATCGCTGACAACTGCCGAATATTTCTCATACTGTTCCCTGTCCTTTGCATTGACATAGGAACAAATCCCGAAAACAAATACGGATGATATGCAAATCAAAACACACGAAACAGCCGCAAAAATCCTTGTGAATCGCTTTGCGCTTACAAACGGGCGGGAAACCGTAATGAATGTGCCGACAAACAAAGCGGTCGCAATAATGAAGAAAACGCCTGTAAACAGATACGCTATAATGTATTCTTCCGTCAAAATTACATCGGTCGCATATTCCTCCCAGACAATATGCATTATAGCATCGCTGAGCTTACCCTTCAGAGTCGTAAAGGAAACCAGATTAAATACAAATACGCTGTAATAATCCGCCGCTGTCAGTATTGCGGCAAAAGCCGCAGGGGCTTTGCGGTTTGTCCTCAACGAAAGCGCAATACCGCAGGTGATGAATATAACCAAATAGAAAAAATCAGCAAAGAAAGGGAACAAAGCATCTGTGAACGGCTCTGCCCGAAACGGTGATGCCAAAACCATCGAAATTGCTGTATCAATGATTTTCACGGTTGTAATAAAGCAGTATAAGCTGATAAGAATTTTTTGAGCTTTTGAGACATCGTGCAGCTTTGAAAAGGTAAAACCAACCTTGTCGGGCTCGCCCATATCTTCAAGTGCTTTCCTGTTTGCGGTTTCTTCGTCGTAGCCGATTTCAACATAGAAGTCGGCGGAATCCTGCAAGTGGCTTTCAAGCTCGGCGCAAATCGGTGCGTGGAGCTTTTTGTTTTTTATGTTCTGTTTTACGACATTGAGATAGTCGTCGAAGTTGTAAGGCATTGAATCACCTCTTGCTCTCATTTTCATCAATCCTCAGTCACGGCTTGCGCCGTACCCCCTCCTTTAGACAAGGAGAGCAAGCACGAATTGCTGTTAAGTGTGTAGGGCGTGGCGTTTACGACACGCCGTTAGTTGTATTTAAAATCTACGGTTCGTCGGCAAGCGCCGAACCCTACGAAATCAAACGAAATTTGTTCTGCAAATTAAAATTTATTGTACCTCTGAATCAAGGAAAATCGTCATAAGCAGTTTTGATAATTTTACCCGAATCAACCGTAACATAGAAAGTGAAATTATCAAATATACTTTCACCGACAATAAAGTTTGTTGAGTATCTGACTTTATCCTCCCCGGCATCATATCTGTAGAACAACAAGAGATTTTCATCTTTTACCACATCGAAAAACTTCGTTGCATCATCACCAATATTTAAATCCATCAACGGGTTATCATCCCATGTGTAATGATCACTTTCCTGTTTCCAATCCGAGTCGCTGTAATATTCTACCGTATTTATATACGATACGATCTCAATCCTGATTGAGCCGTCTTCCATAACACAGATATAAAAATGAGGAAAAGCCTCTGATTTTTCACCGATGATTGCCGACAGATGCCGTGTGCATCGCGTGTCATCTATGTGTTCATATTCTTTAAATTCAAGATAATCAAAATGCGCGAGAACATCGTCAATATCGTCCGCTGTTATCTTCTCTTTTTCAAGGCAGTAGTCACAGAAATCCTCTACAACACTGCACCATTTCTCTTTTTCCTCAATGTCAGCTTGGTGCAGATATATATCCGTTGCTAGCGCACTAGCAAAAACAATGCACAGTAAGGGAATCGCGACTATACTGAAAACCCGTTTAAAGTTGACTGAAGAGATATTCGGAGTGCGGATGTAGATTGAAATTCTACGGTATGTAAAAATCAACAAGCCGATAACTGCAACTGTAAGAAGTAAAGCAATAATCGAAATAATCATATTCTGATTTTTTGTGCCGTACGCAATTTCCTGCATCGTTCTGTAATCCGCCCATTGACCCGTCAAACGAGCAACGGTTTCACTCCAATAGGAAATCAGGACTTTGAAATTTATCACAGCAGAAATAACCGCCATGCGTGCAGGTAATAACCTCTTGTGACACACAGACATAATATATCCTGCAATAACGGGAACAAGCATAAAGAAAAAAGCATGACTGTAAGAGATACTTACAAGAGGGCTTAAGAGCGCCATTCCGATTACGGGAATCATAAGCACGGTGTATACGACTTCAGCAAATATCTGTCCCGCAGACAGCTTATGAAGCTTTGCGAGGTCTTCGGCAACATAATGCGGAGGCCCCATATCCTCAAGAGCCTTGTATTTTGCGGTCCTCTCATCATAGCCGATTTCGACATAGAAGTCGGCGGAATCCTGTAAGTGGCTTTCAAGCTCGGCGCAAATCGGCGCGTGGAGCTTTTTGTTTTTTATGTT
>JAZQIW010000065.1:0-34309 GCA_045541355.1 Eubacteriales bacterium
ATTTTCGGAAAGATTGATGTTAACCGTCACTGTCTTTCCCACAAATGCCTCGCACTTGTCAACTGTTATTTTAAGGCTTGCCGTAAGCTTGGGAATGTCTCTAGTCTCTCTGTCTCCGCAGTTTTCGCAGATTCTGTATTCGACACCGTCAGAGTCAACAGTCGGCTCTCTTTCTACAATCCAGTCGCCATAGCTGTGCTCGCATATATCTTCAAGCGCAATAAAGGGAATACTATATTCGTTTGCATAACTTTCCGAAGTCGAGTTTTTGTAGCCGTATATGGTGAGATTTGGGCAATAACGGAACACATTATTACCAAATACTACATCTCTGCTAAGAATGGTTGCTTTTTCGATGTTTGAGCAATAATAGAACGCAGAACCACCAATGCTTGTCACGCTGTCGGGTATGGTTATGCTTGTAAGGTTTGAGCAATTAACGAATGCCCAATCACCAATACTCGTTACGCTGTTACCAATCTCTATACTTGTAAGGCTTGAGCAACCCAAGAACGCGTGATTGCCAATGCTCGTCACGCTGTCGGGTATGGTTATGCTTGTAAGGCTTGAGCAACCGGAAAATGCCTGCCCGCCAATGCTCGTAACTCCTTCAATAATTTTAACATCAATTATTGAATCTTTGTAATTTTCCCAAGAACTATACGATATCTCCTCGTCACCCTCAATAATCATCGTTCCGTCTTCATAGACAGCCCAGGAGACGTAGTAGCCACATGCGCCTGCAGCAATTATTTCGCCATGTCCGACTTCGTCAAGCGCAACAAAGGGAATTCTATATGAGTTTGCATATGATTTGGAGGTCGAAGTCCTGTAACCGTTTATAAAACAGTTGTCACAAGAGTTGAACACCTCGTAACCAAACGTCACATCTCTGCCGTTAATCATTACCCTTTCAAGGCTTGTGCAATGGCAGAACGCATAATTCCCGATGCTTGTTACATTGTCAGTAATGTATATGCTTTCAAGGCTTTCGCAATCGGAAAATGCATGCTCACCAATACTTGTTACGGGGCAATAGTTAATAAATCTTGGTATTGTAACAGAAGTAACCCAAGGCTCACAGTCGGTAATGGTGACCTTTCCGTCAACCACTTCATACGTCATATCGCTATACTTACCCATAAGCTCAGCCGAAACGTCGGTGTTATCAAGCCCCACGGTTTCGCCTGCCGTTTCCACCCAACAAGGTAACGAGGGTGCGGCAAGGGAAGTGATTGAAAGAATTGAAATTATAATTAAAGCAAGTATTAAAGTCTTTTTCATGGTTTTTCCCCTTTTGGAAGCATTTTACAGGTACATTATAAAGCATTTTTTATACAAAGTCAAGAAATCCAATGTTTATGAGTCCCGTTTTCTCATATTCAATGGGGCAATAGTCAAACGTGCGGTATTCGGCATAGGATAAAATATAGTAACTTTTTGAAAGGAGAAGCTTTTATGGAGGCTTTATATAAAGAAAAGGGCGAAAGATTTTTTGCTGCCGCAAATACCGAAAAGGGATTTCTCAGCTACTTTGAGCAAATATTCTTTGACGGCTCTTTAGACAGAATTTACATTTTAAAAGGCGGTCCCGGTGTCGGAAAAAGCACCTTTATGAAAAAGGCGGGACATCTGGCAGAGGAAAAAGGCTTTACCCCTGAATACTTTCATTGTTCTTCCGACCCTTATTCGCTTGACGGGGTTATCATAAAGGAAAAGGGCGTGTGCATAATAGACGGAACAAGTCCGCACGCCATAGAGCCAAGACTTTGCGGTGCAAGGGACATTATCGTTGACCTTGGCAGAGCATGGGACACAAAAAAGCTGTCAGAAAAGGTTAAGGAAATATCCGAAATATCAAAGAGCAAGGCAGAATGTTACAAACAATGCTACTCTGAATTTGCCTGCAAGGGTGTTGTTGACGGCTGTATCGAAAACCTTGTTGAAGGATATGTATTTGAAGAAAAGCTTGAAAAGTGTGCCTGCCGTCTATATAGAAGTCTCTTCAAGAGCTGCAGGAAAAAATCAGGCGAAAAGGCGAAAACAAGAATAACAACTGCTCTGTCCTGCAAGGGTAAAATACGCCTTAGCACCTTTGAAGATATGGCGGATTACTGCATATTTTTAAAGCCTCCCTATGTGCAAAGCAAAATAGCTTCAAAATTCATCAAAACCATGGAAATGCTTGCAAAAGAAGAAGGTTACAGCTATTATATAAGCTATAACCCTCAGAATCCGTCAATGGCAGACGGCATTTATTTTTGCGACATCGGTGTGTCGGTTTCGATTTACGACAACGCGCTTGTAGCCTCTTGCGACAGATGTGCCAAGGGCTGTAAGATAATCAACTGTGCAAGATTTGTCGATGCAAAACGCATAAGAGCCACAAGACCGCTAAGGCGTTTTTATGCAAAGCTTTCACAAAAGCTTGAAGGTGAGGCTCTTTGCTCCCTTGCCAAGGCAGGAAGCCTTCATGCAAGGCTTGAAGAAATCTACTCATCCTGCACCGACTACAAAAAGGTTGAAAAGATTACGGGCGAATACCTAAAACAGATTTTTTAAACCCCGAATGCCTCATTTATGAGCGTGAGCATTTCACTCCCTGTCTCTGCAAGATTTACCCTGTTTCTGAGGGAAGCTGCACCGACGCAGCCCTTTATGTACCAGGCAACGTGCTTTCTTGCTTCTCTTACGCCTATATACTCACCCTTATCTGCTATTAACAGCTCAATATGCTCCTTCACATCGCGGCTTTTCTCAAGCTCTGTCGGCGGTATATACTGTCTTCCTTCAAGAAAAGAATTTATTTCATCAAAGACATACGGATTCCCCTGGGCGGCTCTGCCTACCATTATGCCGTCACAGCCCGTAAGCTCTCTTACCCTCACGGCATCTCTGCCGCTTGTTATATCCCCGTTTCCTATAACGGGGATTTTTACTGCCGCTTTTACATCGGCAATTACGCTGTAATCAACGGGAGGCATATACATCTGTTCCCTTGTTCTTCCGTGAACAAAAACCGCATCTGCTCCACCTTCTTCTACTGCCTTTGCAACCTCCACGGCATTAAGCAATGTTTTATCAAAGCCGCTTCGTATTTTCACCGTAAGGGGAACTCTTCCTTCAAGTGCTTTTTTTGTCTGTCTGACTATCTCTTTGCAAAGGTGCGGATTTTTCATAAGGGCACTTCCCTCGCCGTTACACACAATTTTAGGTGCAGGGCATCCCATGTTTATATCTATAAACTCAGGGGTAAACCTCTCAAGCACAATCACCGCCGCCCTTGCGATAATCTCCGGCTCGCTTCCGAAAAGCTGAAGTCCGCAAGGACGTTCATTATCGGCAATATAGGCAAGGCGCGCCGTTTTTTTATCGCCGTAGCAAATTGCCTTTGCCGACACCATCTCGGTGGTCATTCCGCCTGCACCGTATTTTTTGCACATATATCTGAAGGCCCTGTCGGTTACACCTGCCATGGGTGCAAGAAAGAGTCCGTTCTTTATTTCAACATTTGCAATTTTCATGTTTTCTCCTAAACCGTAAAGAGCTGTACATCCAAATTCATTTTATCTGTTTTTTCGAGGGATGTGCGGTTTGTCTCAACAGAATTATAGATAATATTCCTGCACGATTTTTGACTTTTTCCGAGTCTTCTTTCGCCGTACACCTCAAATTCCTTGCCTATTCTGTCCTTTAGCACACCGCAAGCCTCACCGCAATCACCGCGGCATTTACCGTTTGCCTTTATTATACAGCTTTCAAGCACCATGACGGGAAGCCTTCCCTTTACAAAGCCGCAAAGAAGCGTATCCGTGTCTTTTGAAAGGTCACGTATCTGTGCTTCATTAAGCTCAGGAGACACCGTAACAAGCTCAAAGCCAAGCTCCTCAAGCACCTTTACCGTATCGGAATTGAACACGTTCATGCCCATTCCGCCAAAAAGCCTGAAGCCGAGGTCTTTTGCAGTTTTCACCTGTCCTATATTTGAAACAACGCAAAACATCGCACCGCTGCTCTTTGCTTTGGCAAGCAGCCTTCTGCATTCTTGCATTTCACCCGAATATACAACCCTTGGAAGTGCAACACCTATTTGTTTGCAGTTCTCCTTTACCTTTTCCACAAGCTGTTCATTCCCGTCAAAGTCATACAACGGAAGGCTTATATAATCGGCAAAGTCAGCGTCGAGTGCCATGTGTACATTCTTTGCCGACAGAAAGTTTTTTGCCTTTTGCACTCTTTCACGCCTTGTAAATTCCGCCGTCTGTTTATTCCGTTCAACATTCTTTTGTGTACAAAGGTTTGCCTCAAGTGCCGCTATCGCATCACGTCTTAAGGAATTGAGCATGGATTTACTGAGAAAAACATTTCCTGAAACCCTTACATCAACCGCCTCCGACGAAGCCTCAAAAAGAGTTGAGCCAAGCTTTGAAAGTGCCGTCTTTACCTGCTGCTCATCAAGCGGCAGAGAAGATGCTGTCGGGCAGACAAAATCCGACTCAACACTCACTCTCACATCCCCTGCCTCTGCCGTCACGTATGCCTTTTCTCCCTCGGCAATGCTGCAGGTGAGAGTAATGCTTCGTTTTCTTTCCATTTCATCAGTTCGGGTATTCCTTTCGGCATCGCGGGTATTCTTCTTATCCTGCTCACGTCTTGTTCCGTACATATCCGAGTTATTATCGGTATAGTCGCCCGTAAAATACTTATCTGTAAAGCCCTGACGTGAAAAGATGCTCTCAAGCTCCTGCATTTTTCTTTTATCGGCATTCTTTTCGCCATCCAAGAGCTCACGCCATATTTTTGTTGTGCCGTAAACATACTCGGGGCTCTTCATTCTTCCCTCTATTTTAAGGCTGGTAACACCAAGGCCGAGAATATCCTCGATATGCTGTGCAAGGGACAAATCCTTAAGGCTGAGAGGATAGGAATTATGAGAACCCGAAAGAGAATACGGCAAGCGGCAGGGCTGTGCACAAAGTCCCCGGTTACCGCTTCGTGAGCCTATTACAGAGCTCATAAGGCACATACCCGAATGGCATACGCAAAGTGCCCCGTGAACAAATATTTCCGTTTCAATTCCAAGCTCTGTTACCCGTCTAATCTCCTCCATTGGCATTTCTCTTGCGAGAACCACCCTTGAAAAGCCAAGCTCCGACAGCTGCTCTGCACCCTCTTTATTATGACAGGCGCACTGGGTACTGGCATGAAGTACAACCTGCGGCATCTCACGCTTTACGGCACGTGCAAGCCCCAAGTCCTGAACAATAAAGGCGTCTGCACCGAGGCATGCCGCATCATACACAGCATCAAGCACCCTTGGCAGTTCCTTATCGGTTACAAGGGTGTTTACTGTTATATTCGTATTTACGCCGAGTATACGGCACATATTTATTGCATTTTTCATTTCCTCACGCGTGAAATTCTTTGCATTATATCTTGCATTGAACTCACTCATGCCGAAATATACCTCATCTGCCCCTGCGTTAACCGCAGAAACAAGCGCATCATATGAGCCTGCCGGTGAAAGAATAAAGGGTCTTTTCATAACTTCTCCGTGATTTTACATTTTGATGTTGCAAACGCTATTTTATTATATTATAATATAAAGTAGCAAAAATGTAAATTGCAAATTTTGTTTTTTTACAAACATCTCTCAAAAGGAGTATACATATGAAAATTCCTCACAGAAAAAAGGACCTGTTCCTGCCCGCAATGTTTGCATCGGCTATATTGCTTTCGGCAATATGCTTTTTTTCTCATGCATCGGGTACAAGCACTCTGCTTTCAAAGTCCTTATCCCTTGTTACAACACCGCTTCGTGCGTTTACACGTTCAGCAGACAAGCTTATCGGATCTGTCGGCGAATACTTTTCTGACATAAACGAATTAAAAGAGGAAAACCAAAAGCTTATTGCCGAAAACAAGGCGTTGAAAAGAGAAAACAGCTCTCTTTCGGCACTCAAGAACGAAAATGATGCTCTCTACGGTTTTCTCGATTTGAAAAAGGAGCACACGGACTACCGCTTCACCAATGCAAACATAATATCCAAGGCATCGTCAAACTACCTCTCCACCTTCACCATTGACAAGGGTTCCTTCCACGATGTTACGGAAAATCTGCCTGTCATTTCCGACAGCGGTGCGCTTATCGGTGTTACCTATTCGGCAGAGCCGAATTCCACGCGCTGCAAATCAATTCTTTCATATGACACAAAGGTCGGAGTATATGACAAGGAAACCGGCGAAACGGGCATTCTTTCAGGCTCTTTTGACACCTTCAGGCAAAACAGGTGCGTAATGGAGGGGCTTTCTGACGACACAAGCGTAAAAGAAGGCGACACCATTCTTACAAGCGGTCTTGGGGAAATATACCCGAGAGATCTTATTATAGGCAAGGTATGCGGTTTTATTCCCGAGCTTGGCTCCCACACCCAGAGTGCGGTAATCGAGCTTGACGAGTCCATTCTCGCCTCTGACAGCATAATGGTTATTACATCCTTCAGACGTATTTACGAATAACAATGCAAAGTACCAAAACCCCGTCTGCCCTTGCGGCACTTATTTGTATTGCAGAGACATTCGTCATTTTAATAGAGCCGTCTCTTTTCCCCGTCATATGTATTCTTTCAGCAATATCGGCAATTATATTTTTCGCTTTATTCTTTAAGAAAAAGCGTTTTGGTGCCGCCGTTTTATTCTCCTTTATCATACTCTTTTGCTGTGCAAACCCTTACAGAATATACATAACACAAGAAAAGACGGCACTATCCTTTACCGAGCAATACAAGGAATACGACAACACCGTTTTTGATGCTGTGGTTTACGAGTGTCAAAACTATTCCTCGTTTTCACTCATAGATGTTAAAATAACAGCTGCAGGCGGTGCTTCACTCTCCTCTCCCATCAAAGCGAGAATCGGCAGTTACACCGCCGAGAGCTTTATAAAGGGCGACAGGCTATCATTCAAAGGAAAACCCGTGCCCTTAGACGAGCTTGAACAAGAGGATTTTGACACAGAAACATATCTTCGCTCAAAAAGAACCTTTGTAAGCTTTCCGTATGTAACCATCCTCTCGTCTCATGCTGTCGGAAAGCCCGACCTTTTCACAAGTCTCAGAGCATACACCAAAAACACTTTATACAAATATCTTTCAAGAAACTACGATTACGACAGCTCTGCCGTTTCATATGCCATGATTGCAGGCGACAAAGAGTACATTCCGAGCTCTGTCAAAGAAGATTTCCGTTTCAGCGGTCTTACCCACATTCTATGTGTTTCGGGTATGCATCTTACAACAATAATGGGAACAATTTATATTCTCATGTCGCTTATGACGGTAAACAAGCGTGTAAAATGCATCATTATAATACTACTATGCTTCTTCTATTCTGCTTTCTGCGGCTTCTCACCCTCAACAATCCGTGCGGCAATAATCTGTTCAATCACCTTTTCGGGAATGCTTTTTTCAAAAAACGGCAACGGATATTTATCTCTGTTCTGCGCCGCACTTTTACTCTGTACCGTTTCGCCGTACAGCGTGCTTGACATATCGGCACAGCTATCCTTTCTTGCTTCCCTCGGTATACTTGTTGTTATGGATGTTTTTCCGCACATACATGGGAAATCGTTCTTTTCAAAGGCATTTGGGACAGTCCTTGACATGATTTATGCAAATATCGGGGCTGTGGCTTTCACACTTGCCATTAGCTCATATGCCTTCAAATCCTTTTCGACGGTCTCGGTATTTTCCACTCTTCCCGCGTCATTTCCGTCAGAGCTTTTACTTATGGGGCTTTTAATTCTTTTAATGCTCTCTCCCCTATCCGCCTTTTCCTTCGGCCGTGCCGTATTATACGCCATCGGCGGAGCTTGCAACATATTCTGCACGCTCCTGCTTTCAATTGCCAAAGGTTTTTCTGACTTTACCTATTCTGCCGTCACGGCAGAAAACAGTACGGCTTTCCTTATTCTGTTTATCGTAAGCATTTGTGCCATTTGCGTTTTTATCTGCTTCGGAATGAAAAGGTGCAAAGCAGTCTGTGTATATTTAACCTTTATCATCTCCGCTTCCCTTTGCTTTTTCGGATTATTCAATGCCATTGCGGGAAGCTACGGCTACAAGGTCAGCTATTTCAGGCAGAACGAAAACGACAGGCAATTATCAATAAAGCTTTCCTCAAGCGGTTATCTTATAGTAAACGCAGACAGCACTCTCTGCACCGACTCTTCAAAATCGGAATTTGACACAAGGAAAGGCAGCAACTATCTTTTAATAATCCCCGATGAGCAGGTTGAAGTCTCGATTCTCGCGCAAAGCATCAAGAGCTTTGACAAGCGATTCGGAATAAAAGGGGTATATCTGCCGGAAACATCCGACGGAAGAAGTCTTATGCATTCCATGGCAGACCACGGCATAGAATGTGAGTATATGCCCCATTTTGCCGATTTTGGCACATTTACCCTTGAATACTCATCCAGCGATTGCGAATACATATCATTAAGCGACAAAAAATGTCGGACAAGCATTGCGTTTGCAGAATCATACAACAAGAACTATTTCAAACAGGAAAGCGACATATGTGCATTTTTCACGAGAAAAACGAAAAACCAATTTAATCCCGACTCAGATTCAATTCCAGATTGCCGCCTTTTCTACACGCGGCTCGGCAAGAATGATTCCATCGACGGAATAATCAACACCTATTCACAAAAGACTTTTACAATAAAGGGGTGAGACATTTGGCGAAAACAGGTTTTCGCGAAAAAATTTCAGACATTCATGCAAACAACATCAGCATTTTAAAGGAAAGAATAAAAAGCGGTGAAATTTCAGGCTGTTATATGTTTTACGGCGACGAAGAATACACGAAAAACCACTACTGCAAGCTTCTTACGGATGAGGCAGGCTCAAATCTGAATGTCACAACCTTCTTTAAAAGTGAATTTATACTTCCCGATTTTCTCGCCGCCTGCGAAACAAGTGCGGTTGAGAGCTTTGATATGTTTTCCATGGACAATGACGAAGAAGAAAGCGACAATTCATCATACAGAGTTATAAAGCTTATTGACCCTGATTTCAGCACCCTTACAAAAAAAGACGAGGATTATTTACTTGAGTTTCTCGCCGAGCCCCCCGAAAAAGCCATAATTATTTTCTGGTTTTATGCCGGAGAAAACGAGGCTATATCCAAAGGGTTATTCAAAAGCATTTCAGAAAAATCTCTTATCATAAACTTCAAGCGTGAGCCCATCGGCAGCAACATTCTTATAACATGGATTCTACGGCATTTTGCCAAAGAGAAGCTTAACGTGGACCGTCATGTGGCGGTACATCTCTGTCAGGTTGTAGGCAACAGCATGACGGATTTAAGCAATGAAATAGACAAGCTGATAGATTATCTGCGTTTCGAAAACCGAGACACTCTTGAAGTAAAAGACATTGATTTCATCTGTATAAAAAGCACCGCCGCCCAGATATTTGACATATCCAGCGGTGCACTTGCAGGAGACTTTAAAAAGGCGGCACGTGCTCTCGGCGTTCTTCGTGACAAAAAAGAAAAGCCTATTGTCATTCTTGGAACAATATCAAAGGCTGTGTTTGATTTATGCATGGTTGAACAGCATATAAAGTGCGGCACACCCATACCTGCCATTGCAAAGGAAACAGGCATCTTTGAGTTTGTTGTAAAAAATGATGCGGCAATTCTCTCGTCAAGAAAGCATGATTTTCACGGAAACGACAGCTTTACCAAAACTGCTTCCAGGCTTTGTCTTGAATATGACACAAAATTAAAAAGCTCACGCACAGACGGCTATGAGCTTTTACTTGAATTGATTTTTAAAATATCATTTGCAGGGCGTACCTCTACCCGTTGAGGCAAGGAACACGCCCACAATATTGACATTGCTCCGCTGCTTCTCAATTGCATTTATACAGGAAAGAGCAGTACTGCCTGTTGTGACAACATCATCAAACAAAAGGATGTTCTTCGGAATATCCTTTTTTCTTACGGCAAATTTTCCCGACATATTCTTCTCTCTATCGGCACGCGACAGATTCTTCTGATCAACGGCAAAGCCGCGTCGTCTGAGAAGCGGAACATAGGTAAGATGCTTTTCCGTCTTACACAACATTTTCAAAGGGTTTTCAACCTGATCGTAGCCGAAATTTCTGATACTCACTCTTCGCCTTGGGACATTTACAGCCGCCCACTCCTCTTCAAGCTGAAGCATGGAACGGTAAAGAGAACAGACATATTTCATGAGCTCCTTATCTGCATTTCTTTTTAGTGCATACAAAAGTCTTTTTACGTTCAGGTCATTATAATCAAAAAGGTAACGGCACTCATATTCTTTGCCGTCTTTTCCGACTACAATTCTTGTTCTGAGTGCCGCCTTACTCTTGATTTTATTATCACACGTCATACACAAGGCACCTTCAGAGATGTCACGTGCACATATTTTACATTTTGATTTAAAGAGGATGCCGAGCATTACTTATAAAATCTTATGTCGGCGACAACCTGACCCAGAATTGTGACATCATCAACTATAATAGGCTGCATTTCACGGTTTTCAGGCTGAAGTCTATACCTTCCGTTTTCCTTATAAAAACGCTTTACCGTTGCTTCATCCTCAACCATGGCAACGACAATTTTTCCGTTATCGGCATAGCCGCATCTCTCAACAACAACTATATCTCCGTTCATTATGCCTATTTCCTTCATACTCTCGCCCTTTACATTGAGAGCAAATAGAGACTTTTCATCATACTTCTTCTCTGTTGAAAAGGAGATGTATCCGTCAAAGTTTTCAGCCGCAAGTATAGGAGTTCCGGCTGCAACCTGACCGAGCACAGGCACCTTATAATTATTGACGCTTCCTGCTGCCTCCTCTTCGTTTCCGAGAAGAATTATTGTACGGCTCTTGCCGCTTTCTCTTCCGATATAGCCCTTATCCGTAAGTCTGTCTATGTACATCTGAGCTGTTGATGTTGACTTTATATTCAGTTCCTTACATATTTCTCTTACCGAGGGTGCATATCCCTGTTCATATATTTTTTGTTTTATGAGATCGAGAACTCTCTGTTCCTTGGGTTTGAGGTTTTTCATGATTATTCTCCTTTTTCTCTTTCTTTACCTTTATTATAGCAAACACGTCGAAAAAAGTCAAACAAAAGTTCTATTTTTCTCCTAATATTAACACTATTGACACATATTAAAGTTAAAAAATGCCCTGCACCAAAGTGCAGGGCATTAAATCGAGTTTTGTGACCTATTAATTAGCCAACAATACCGGAACGTTCAATACCTTCAACGAGTGAGCGCTGAGCAAAGAGGAAGATAATGAACAGCGGTAAAATAACAAGCAGACCGCAAGTATTTGTAATAACAGATTCCCAAAGTGTGGATGCCGCAAATTCAACCTTTAAGCTTGCAGGCATTTCAACAATACCGGGAAGGAGATGTACGCCGCTTGTTGTAAAGAATGGCGGTGCTGTGTAGAAGGTATCTGTCCACTGCCAGGAGAATGCAAACATGAAGACTGTTGTCATCATGGGCACTGACAGAGGAAGAATAATCTGGAAGAATGTCTTAAACACGCCTGTACCGTCAATGTATGCCGCTTCTTCAAGTTCATCAGGTACGCCCTTATAGAACTGTCTGAAAATGAAGATATAAAGACCGTTCTTGAAAGCAAGACCTGTGAGAGAAAGGATATACAGGGGCCATTCCGTATTGATAAGGTTCGGAAGCTTTTCAACACCGAGTGCCGAAAGAATACCGAATACATCAAAGTATCTGAACTTCATGAACATGGCAAGAAGAAGTGTATCATGTGGAATAAGCATTGTAATGATTACTGTAAAGAAGAGAATGTTTCTTCCCTTAAACTTAAACTTTGCAAAGCCATATCCTATGATTGCACATATCAAAGTCTGGAAGAATGCACAAACAATTGATATTCTTGCTGTATTGAACAACGCCTCGAAATACTTGTTTTCAAGGATGATGAACTTCCACTGGTCAAGGTTGGGGTGACGGGGAATAAGCTTTACCGTTACGTCAACCAAGTCATCAGGGCTCATAAAGGAGGAGAGAATCTTTGTAAGGAAGGGGTAAAGGATAATATAGGAAATACCTACAAGAAGTACAAATCTGAAAATCTTATAAACGAGATTTCCAAGGAAACGCCAGGAGAAAACCTTCATGCGAAGTCTCTGCGCAAAGCTTATCTTTCCTTCAAAATCAATCTTCATTTCTTTCTTGGAGATTTTTCTGAGCTGAGCATTTGTTGTGTTATTATTCATTGCATTATCCTCCTTTCCTTAGTCTCTTCTCTGGTAGAATACGAATGCCGACGCTATCAGTGAAACAAGACCGATAAGCGCAAGAACTATCAGGAAGTAGAGCCACGACATGGCACTACTGAGCTCTCTGGGTCGTACACTACCTGTTTCGTATACACGGCTGATATACTGCATTACCTGATTTGACTCAGATGTAAAGGAGTCGATAACCGTATAAACAAGGTTTACAAGAATCATCGGGCTTATCATGGGGAAGGTTATCTTCCAGAAGGTTTCCCAACCGGTTGCACCATCCATCTTACAGGATTCATAAATTGCAGGTGAAATTGACTGCAGACCCGAGAGGAATATGAGCATCTGTACGCCCGAACGGTTTACGATGTTAAAGATGTTATTAACAACATTTACAACGTATTCAACAAGCTCTGTACCGATTACCATATTACCAAGCAGGTTTGTGATATCCATTGTATTGATAAGACCCTCTGAGTCTCCGCCGCCGGCACCTGTATCAATGCCGCCGTTGCTCATGTAGGACATCGCCGCATTACCCTGGTCAATCTGGTCGATAAGACCGGTTGTGAGAATAACGGGGATGAAGAAAATTGCTCTGAACACTGCTCTGCCAAGCATCTTCTGATTAAGAACGATTGCCATGAACAGTGAGAAAATTACGATTGCAGGTACATCAAGTACAAGCTGCTGGATACTTGAGGACAAGGTTCTTACAAACTGAGCGTCTGTGAAGAGTGCCTCTCTGTAATTAAGGAAGCCAACATTGTGAAGTGCATAACCCTCACGTCCGAGAACTTCAATTTCACTGAAGGAGAACTGTACCGAGCTGTAAAGCATGGGAAGATACAGAATTACAAAGCCAATAACGAAGGGAAGTACGAAGAACCATCCGGCTCTTGCCTTTTTTGCGTCAAGAGACGCAGGCTTCTTTTTCTTGACCGGTTTTACTGCTGCTGCAGCGTTTACTGTCTTATTCATTAACTTACACCCCTTTCCTTATCTGACCACGAAGCTCATGGCTTCAACAGTCGTTCCGTCATCGGTTGTTACTTCGTGGGTATTATAGTTAAGAATAAACTCTGTTCCGTTGTCATATGCTACCCTTACGAGTCTTGTGCCAATATATTCATGCTCGGTTATGAGTGAATACTTTACCTTCTTCATTGCTTCATTGAAGGTTGTATATGTGCTTACCATATCGTTCTTCCAGTTTTCGTATCTGATAGCGTAGTACTTACTGAACTCAGGGAATGCCTTAAGCTCTGAAGTATTATCCTTAGATACGAGGAAGTAAAGGTTTGCACCGTTTTCGATTGCCTTAAGCACACTGTAATCATAGTCACCGTCAAGGTTGATTGCAGAGCCTGCAAACTCTGTATAACCGTGAAGCACCATACCCATGAAGGGAACGGATTCACTGGTATTAATGTTCATACTACTGTCAAGCGGAACACCGAGAATGTGGTCTGCATACTTGAAGGAATATGCGTTACCGCCCTCTACCATGATACTTTCGTTGCTTTCATTTACAACTGCAAGGAAGTCTTCGAGAAGATTCTTGGAATCATCTCTGTTAAGAGCCATATCTTCGTTATGGTCTGAGTTGAGGTCAGAGCCTACTGTTGCAACAGAAATTGCTCCTGTTCCAAGCTTTTCAAAATTCTTCTGAATATTTTCATAGAAATCTGTTACTACATAAGGGCTTATAATTGCCTTATCGTCTTCTTCAAAGCCCTGATAAAGCGGATTATAAATTCTATGTGCAGCACTTCTGCCGTCAATAGTCTTAACTGTATCATTCTTTACGGAAATGCCGTCAAAGCTTCCGAAGGTATCAACATATGTAAAGTCAAGGTCGGGGTAAATTGTCACTCCGTTTTCCTTTGCATAGGATACAAGCTCTTCAAGTCCCTTCATGCCGCCGATTGCTCCGGGAACACTCAGCTTTGAGGGTGCCTTATGCTGCATACCGCCGTTATACCAGCCCGTAAGCTTGATATCAACATTGGTAATACCTTCTTGCTTGAGTTCATCAATTATTTCCTTTGTCTGTTCAAAGGTTGTGAGAGGCGTCTGTCTCTTCATGGGGAAGCCAAGGAACTTTTCGTCTGTCTTGATTGTACCGAAGTTTTCCACATAAAGAGTTACATCATCGCTCTTTGCTTCTTCAGCAGTAAGTCTTGTAAGAACACCTGTCTTTTCAAGGTAGTTTCTTATTTCGGCTGCCATATCGGTATAATCCTTACCTTCGCCGCTTATGGGGAAGATTCTCATGGAGTAATTGCCGGTATACTTTCTATCACTTGTAATAGACCATTCGGCATCACCTGTCGAAGAAATACCGGTGAGTGCATATGTATCTGTTGCTCTGGGATAGAATGTTGCATATACCGAGCTATAATTATGAACTGTACCGCCGTGGTCGGAGGAGAATTCAGCAAGGGAATCACCCTCTGTATAGTAAGCTACAAAGCCGCGTGTTCTGAAGTCGCCCTCTGCCGCTTCGTCTTCTTCAGTAGTTTCTTCAACTGTTTCTTCGGCAGTTTCCTCTACAACAGTTTCTTCAGCTTCTGTTGTTTCAGCAGCCGCTTCTTCAGTCTCTGCCGCTTCCTCTGCTTCTGCCGTTTCTTCCGCAGCAGCCTCTTCAGTTGTTACTTCGGGTTCTTCAACGACCGATGCAACATAGGGAGCTGTTTCCATAACACCGAAAGCGGGAAGTCTCATTGTTTCCTGAGTATAGCCGGAAAGCGAATGGAAGGAGTAATCCTTGCCGTACATTTTACCTGTAAGTGTAAAGGGTTTACCCTTGATATCCTCAAATCTTGTAATTGTACCCGAACCATCAGGCAGAAGTGTAAAGCCGGTGTTATCGTTATTACCTGCTCCGAGGTAAGGAAGGAGCTTTACGTTTACAAGTGTATAGTTTGAGGAGTCATACTTAATACTGTTTGCAGGCATTGAAACCTGAATACCGTTTTCATCGAGAGAATATTCAATTGCAAATCTGAAGAGTGCGGGAGCCGCAGAGGTATCAATGTATTCGATAAGCTCATAGTCAGCTTCCATCTGTTCAGCATCGTAATCTGTATTATTTTCGATATAGCTTGCAAGCATTTCAAGCTCACGGTTGGAAACACCGGGGTCCAGTACGTAAATTGCGTACTTTTCGGTTGCCTTGAACTGTGTCTTCATGGAAGAAAGAACAGTCGGTGCAAGTGTTTCATCAAAGGGGTCCTTAAGGTCATAGTAAGCCTTGAACTGTTCAAAGTCACGGGACTTAGTATCTGCCCATGCTTCAAGAAGGTTCTTTTCAAAGCTGCTTTTCTCAATCTGGCGGGGAACTACATATTTTGCAGCTTCCTTACCGAGTGTATATTCAACTCTGATACCGGTTCTTGTGTTCTTAATCTTAATCTGACCGATATTCTGTCCCTTAACAACCTGACCGTTAAGGGCAGCATCTGCATATGAGCAGAAGTTTACGAGTGCTCCCGAGCTATCCTTATACTGGAGAACTATCTGGGAAAGCAGTCTCTTTTTAACCTCGTCATTTGCTGTGGATTTTCCTACATCATAGGGGTTTGTAAGAAGAATCTGGCCTGTTTCCTTTACTCTGAAACCAACCTCACCTGTTTCGGGTTGTGCCCAGATTTCATATTCATCATTTTCAAAGTTGGGCTTTCTCTCGCCTGTTTCGGCGTCTTCTACACCCATCGTAGCAAGCTTTTCTTCTTCGTTATTATAAACCTCTGTAAGATAGTCCTTGGAAAGGACAAACTCTTCGTCTGCCGCCATTGCCGTTACTGCAATGAGAAGTGCAAGCATAAGGAATGAAAGTATGTAACTTGCTAATTTTGTAATTTTCATTTTCATTACTCCTTTCACTCATTACACTCTGTACGACAGCTCAATGATAATGTTATAAATGAATCCTACAATCTTTCCAAGCAGGCTTGAGAAGAGTACGCAGATAAACATTATAAATGCCATACCAACGATGGAAGCGAGTGTCGTAAGCACATTTTTGAACAACGTATAGTCATGTATTACCATCATACCGAAGAAGAGCAGGAAGCCTACCCAGAAGAGTGCTACACCCATTGCAAGGGTAAGAAGTGAAGCTTCTTCTACGGTTACTATATTGGAAAGCAATGTGGTAATTACAAAGAATGCGGGAAGCGGGAACAGCGAATAACATGTTGCAATATAGATATCTCTGATGCTTCCTTCACCGTCAAACAGTGTTGTAAGACACCAGTTTGCGATTACCCAAAGGAATACGGGAAGGAGAATTGAAGCGAACATCATAAGAACGCTTGTATCATCGGGATATGGCTGAATGATATACGCCTGACCGATTGAATTATAGATAAATGAAAGTATTGTGAGCACGAGGATGAAGGTTGCACCCTTTACGGAAGCTCTATGCTCATGCTTGATGTCCCAGAAACCGTCGAATGGATGGAATATTACGTGGAAGCCGTACATTATTTCTTCCTTGAGTGAACGGTTCTTTCTGAGCTTGAGACCTGCTTCATTTACCTTATTTGCATACTTAAATACCTTTGATACGATAATAAAGAATGCAATTACTACTATCGGAATTACTATTACGTACTTTTCTACCCATTCCTTTCTGACCTGCTGCCATGCATCGGAATAGTTTTCTGTATCGTACGCGTTCTTGAAGTATTCCATAGCCTCTTCGTATTCGCCCTGACGGTGCAAGCTCTTACCTATACCGATGTAGGACATATCGAAGTTGGAGTTTCTCTGAAGGATTTCATGCCAGTCTGCTTCTGCCTTATCAAAGTGTCTGTCTCTCTGATTCTGAAGAGCCTTTACAAGCACATCGCCGTATTCTGTTCTCTTATAAACAGTAATGGCGTCATTTGTGCTGTCGAGGAGCATGAGGTAGTTTTTGGATTCATAGCCGTCTCTTGAATCATATGCATAATCAA
This sequence comes from Eubacteriales bacterium, assembly GCA_045541355.1. Taxonomy (GTDB): domain Bacteria; phylum Bacillota; class Clostridia; order Oscillospirales; family CAG-382; genus UMGS1387. Next base: position 17,288 of record JAZQIW010000065.1, read on the forward strand.
TTGCAGATACAAGAGAAATATTACCAAGCTGGCTACCCTTATCACCAAAAGCGAAGAGAAGGTTACCGTCTTCATCATATGTAAATACCTTCTGTCTCTTTTCGTCTACAAGAGACCATGTTCCTTCCGGACCGAGACCTACGTCAACAACCTTTGAAGGACCTACGATATCATATTCGGGAGTTGCCTGAGTCTGGAATGTGATTTCACCGGAGGGCGGGAAGAAGCCTGAGCGCTTCATAACGTCTTGTCCGTTAGGGTTAAGCATCTTAACGGGGGCAAAGTCGCTGGAGGCATCCTTACCTGCAATTGCAGTTATAAGGTCATCCTCTTTAATGGATGCTGTTGTTGCAAACACAAAGCCCTTTTCATTAATATTGATATTATTGAAGGCTGTGGATACGTTCTTTACAGACTTATTTCTCTGTTCTGCTGTCTGGAACTTACGCCAGATCATATCAAAGAAGCTGAGAGTCTGGGACTGCGTTCCGATAAAGCCTGCGAATTCACCTTCGCCGTTGATGGAGATTATACCCTGATGGGTTTCAGCACCTACTACATATACATAGCCTGAGCCGCTTACTGCAACTGCCAAGGGTCTGTAAATATGGTTATCGCTGATAACCTCGCTATGAGGTTCGGGAATTGTTTTGATAAAGTCACCCATCTTATAGGAGACACCGTCAATTTCTTTATCGGTTGTTGCAAACACAAGGATTCTTGCAGCAGATGAGTCACAAACATAAAGCTCACCGTCGATTGCGTAAAGTCCCTGAGGATCTTCAATTGCATCGGGCACGCCCCATTCATTTACGAACTCTGTAATCTGAGTTACATATCTGAAACCTGCTTCTTCTTCATCGTACTTTGCAATTACTACTCTTGGATTATCCTCTTCCGAGTTACTGTCCGAAATGTAGAGATATCCGTCCCAGTAGTAGTTCTTCTGTGTTTCGCCGTCAAGATAGGATACACGTCCTGTACACAAATCCTGAGGGTCGGTAATAGGTTCATCCTCCATGCCGAGGGTTGCTGAGGTTATTACCTCATAAGGTACATATGCATGAGGTGATTCAACGTACTTTCCGTCGATATCATATGTATATGTAGCATAAGGAATAATAGCCTGTGCGGGAATTGTTCCAAGGCACATCACAAGGCACATTGCAAGGAGGATTATTCTTTTGATATTCTTCATTTTCATTCTCCTCCTTAGTCCTTCATACCGGAGCTTGCCATTGTTTCAATGATATTGCTCTGGGTGATTACGAATACCGTTACAGGTACAAGCATCATGATAACGGTAGATGCTGCCGCTGCACCGCTTCGTGTGATACCGCCGGCAAGAATCTGCTGAATAGCATAGTTAAATGTCTTGAGCTGTTCGGAATAGATATAAATTGATGTACCGCTGTTCCAGAGTCCCTGGAAGGAGTAAACGATAAGTGTGAGCCAAGCAGGCTTAACCATGGGCATTACTATCTTCCAGTAGATTGTGATTTCCTTAGCACCGTCAAGTCTTGCGGATTCAAGTACGGAATCCGGAACGGTTGTTTCAATAAACTGGCGCATCAGGTAGAAGCCGAGGGTATAACCGAAGGCAGGGATAATGAGAGACCAGTATGTATCAATCCAGCCGAATGCCGACATGATGATAAAGTTGGAAAGCGATGATACGGTAGAGTTGAACATGAGGGAGTAGTAAACCAACATGAACATACCCTTACGTCCGGGGAAATTAATCTTTGTCATCGCGTATGCCGCCATGGAAGCGAGGAAGAGGTGACCGAAGGTACCTGCTACCGACACAAACGCAGTGTTAAAGATGTATCTTGAGAAAGGAACCCAGGATTCACTCATGAGTCTGAAGAGTTCAGCAAAATTCTTGAGTGTGGGGTTAATAACGAAAAATCTCGGGGGGAACATCCACAGCTCATCAAGAGGCTTGAGGGACTGGGATATTGCATAAACCATCGGAAGGAACATGAATGCGCCGAATATAAACAGCATTACATTAATTCCTATATCACCGCCGACGGAACGGTTAAATGAACGTCTTTTAATCTTTGGCAATTTCATCATCATTTACCTACCTTCGACAGTAATTTATTTACAAGCAGGTTAGAACCAATCATGATTGCAAACAGGATTGTTGCAATTGCAGAGGCATAACCTACTTCCCAACGCTGGTTACCGTAGTCCTCAAGGTGGTGCATGATTGTGTGTGCACAGTAGTCAACCGAGGGGAAACCACAAAGTGCAGTAACAATTGCTCCGAAGCCGAAGGACGAGGTGATTGCCATAATAGCACCGAACATCATCTGGTTTCTCATAACGGGAAGTGTTACGTACCAGAGCTCCTGCCATCTGTTTCTTACACCGTCAACGCTTGCTGCTTCATAGAGTGACTTATCAACTACCTGGAAGCCGGCGATGAAGGAAAGGAAGGATGTACCGAGACTTGTCCAGAGGGCAACCACGATAACAAGTGTCATAATATACTGGGTATCCTGGAACCAGAGAATCGGTCCGTTGATGATACCGAGCTTCATAAGTGTACCGTTTACCCAGCCGTACTGGTCAGAGGAGAACAGTGTCTGCCAGATAAGGTAAACCTGACCCGAAATACTGGGTGCATAGAATATAAGTGTTACAACCGCACGGATTTTTGGCGTAAGCTCATTGATAAACCATGCGAACATAAGGCTGAGCAGATACGATACAGGACCTGTCATTGTTGCAAAAATAAGAGTATTTTTACAAGAAAGAAGGAAGGTATCGTCATCAAGAATAAGTCTTATGTAGTTATCCACGCCGACAAATACCGGCATTTCAAGCATATTAAACTGTGTAAGGCTCAGAAAGAGCGACACGAATACGGGGATGATTGTAAAGAGCATGAACACGATATAGTAAGGTGCTACCATTACATAGCCGACCTTATTAACCTTCATCTCTCTAAGGGTCCATTCCCATTTTGTCATGTCTTTTCTAAGCTTCGGTGCCTGCTGAGGCTTATTGACAGCTTTTTCTGACATTTATTTCACTCCTTAAAAAGTTTTTGTTTGGGATTAGACCTCTATCCCTTTAGCTTTGAGTTCTTCCTTATACTCTTCCATTGTGAGGAAGCCGTACTCGTCTCTCTTTCTCGAAAGCTCATGGTTGATGTCGTCTACATAACCGAGCATTGCTTCCGAGGCAACCTGTCCGTCATCTACAACGTTATAGAATGCAAAGTTTGTAAATCTTGCTACGATGTAGTTACCGGGGGACATCGGTGTTCCCTTGAGTGATCTAAACTGCTGCATGAGGTTTGTCTTTTCCTGTGCAGTCCAGGACTGACCAACAAGTGCGTCTACGTTTGCTGTGTTATACTTTGCCGCAGTACCCATGATTGCTACCTGTTCCTGACCGAATCGTTCCTGTGTAGGTGTGCTTACCCACCACTGGAGGTACTTCCATGCGTTCTGTGCCTTCTTGGATTCTGTTACATCCTGACCTTCCGAAATGTCGTCTGCCGCATCCTTCATCATCATTACTGCCTGAGGAGTTGCAGGAGAAGCGTGGTTAATTGTACCGTCTGCCCTCTTTACGCCGGGAAGCTGTACAAATTCCCAAAGACCTGCAATTTCGGGAGCAAATACCCTGAGCTGGTTATATGTTGTATAGTTAGCAATCGCAATAGGCATTTCACCTGTTCTGAAACGGTTTGCAAAGTCATACGATACGGGTTCGCCGTAAAGTGTAAACCATTCCGTCATTCTCTGGAAAGCATCAAGTGCTTCATTACAGTCAAGGTTTGTTTCAATACCGACAGTTCTGAGATACTCTCTGCTGTTTCTGTCAATACCCTCTTCATAGTCCTCAGCCGACTTGAACCATTCGATTCCCGACTGATACATATAAATCTGAGTAAGTGCCTGAGAGAAGCCCATTTCCATCTGGTTTTCGGAAAGTGCTCTGATTACGCCCTCAACGTCATCCCATGTTTCGGGAACGTCAAGTTCAAGGTCAACAAAGATATCCTTGCGGTAGAAGAGCATCGGGAAATCAAGTGTTGAGGGAAGACCGTATGTAACAACACCGTTTCTTTCAATGCCGTTTACTACCTTATATTCTTTATCAATATCCTTGCTTGTGCCCTTTGAGCCGTCTGCATATTCAATTTTATCGGGGTCAAGTACCGTAAGAGGAACAAAGAGTTCTTGATTACCCTTGAAGCAGCTCTGCTTAACCTCTTCAAAGCCTTCAAAGTAGTTAAGAGGAATAACTGCATTTCTGATACCGTAGCCAATCGGGTCAGCATCCATTGATACGTCGGGACCTACGCCTGCAAGTGTTGCAGGAAGAAGAGTACCTGCAGCAATAAGCTTTAAGTTTACCGAAACTGTTTCATCATTGAAGCTATCGTCAACCATCTGGCGCATGATTGTTGCCTGGTCACGACCTGTTGTAATCCATACCTCAACAACGTTGGGGTCATTTTCTTCTATCACCTGGCTTGCACCGATTGAGTTATAGTCGGTGAAGAAGGACATGAAGAAGGAGCTGAGCTCATGAACCATGGATTCAAAAAAGTTTGCATTTGCCTTGGGAAGCTTTTCTCCCGCAGGCTGAATGAGTATATAGTCAAGCTGGAGAGGCTGTGCCTTTGTGTTGAGCAGCCATGTACCGAGCGAACCGATATAGCTCTTATAGTTACCGAGGTTGGAAGCTATCTTATCCTGATTGTTACCCATAAGGTTAAGAAGGTAAGCAATTCTGTCAAGTATAACGGTATTTTCACCGGTTGTACCAATCTTTTCTTCAAGCTCCTTGGAAACCTGTTCAAGATTCTTTGCCTCGTCTCTCATACCTCTGAGAACATCAGGTATAAGCTTCGCAAACTCATAGTCGGTATATTCATCGGGCTCAGAGCCTGTAATCATGAGCACCTTTCTGTAATACTCGTTAAGTCTTGTCTGGCTGTCTTCGATTCTGTTAAGAATGGAAGCCATATCGCCGAGAACCGCACGAAGCTCGATTACGTGGTGACCTTCATCAAAGTAGAACATGAAGGACTCGCCGCCTGCATTAAGGGGAGAAACCTGCCAGTTATCACCGTACTTGAACTGAAGCTCTCTTGCCTCTGTGAAGGGGTATTCACCGTCAATCTTAATGGAACGGGATGAGAAAAGACCCTGGTTTACAGTCTGCTTGAATCTGGGAACGATTTCATACATACCCGCTTCTTCAACGTCAAATTCATAGGAAATCCACTGACCGGAAATCTTCCACTTATCACCGCCGTTACCGCCGATGGTATTGAGAAGAGATGCAGCGGGATCCTGAGGATATGTAATGCCGCTCGTTCTGTCGTTCATGGCGTAGATAACCTGCTCACTTGTCTGATAGGGTGTTTCGCCGTGAAGCATAATCTTTGTCTTATCGCCGGCCGCGGGAACCTTTGCATCCTTGTGTGCAGCAAGATATTCTTCATATGTAGGAATCTGCTTTGCAGGACCTAATGTGAAATATTCAAGCATCATGGGCTCGCACGCAGCGTCAAAGGTAATTGTATGCTCGCCTTCTTCAAGATAGAAGGTAAGGGGATCTACATAGAAGGTTTCGGAATCGTAAATCTCAACCTCCATCCAACGAGGAGCCTCAGCCTTTGAAGGACGCATTTCGTTTCCGTTTATATCAAGTCTGAAGGTACGGTTCTTATAGTCATATCCGTTACCGTCATTATCCTGCCATACTCTTGAAAAGCTGATATAGCGTGCTTCCTTGAACGGAACAAGACCGTCAATAAGAAGAATACGTTCGATGTTTGAGCCGTGGCTGTTTTCATCAACTACGGGGTAGTACTTCATGCCCATTGTATACATTGCCGTTTCGGGAACTGTTACCTTATATGTAACCTTACCTTCACCGGGTGTATAGAGAACATCCGTACCCGTCTCTTCATCGTGACGTACTTCTACCTTTGCGTAAGAAGCCGCATTCTTTGCGTTCTGCTCTTCGGAAAGCTCGGGGTCATCAGCATATGGAACGTAGTCCACCGCCATAACCTTGACAAGCTGACTTGCCGCAGGAACTTCATCATAAAGCGCCTTATAGTCTGCATACGTAGTAGAAACCATAAGGTCAGCCATCGCCTCCAGCGAGTTGGCGGTTCTTGAGTCGTCAATTACTTCGGATGATACAGGTGCATCTTCCGCAAAAACGCCTACCGCACCGAAAAGCTGGAGCAGCATACTTGTAAGAATCACGAATACAACAAGTCTGCTTTGGTGTTTTGCAATCATCATTGCCATTTCCTCCTCTTGGTTGAGTATTGCCCGATACCGGATGCTTTTACTTTTCTTCAAATAAATTATATATGGTGCTGATGAGTAAAGCTCACCCATCATAGGGTCTTCACCCGCACGTCACATATATTTCACATGAAAATGAGCATAAAGCACCCAATTACATGGTTATAGTATATCAATCAAGGCAAAGTTTGTCAATAGCTCAGACACCTTGCAAATCCATGTATTACGGCGGCTTAACACAACAAAATTTAACATATTTAATTATCGAAGAACAGGTGTGTGAAATTAGTTTTATTGGTTAAATTCCACATTTTTAACAGTAATAATTAACTATACGCATCTAAAAAAACAATTGCCGCCGATTTATAATTCGGCGGCAATCACGCTATTTAGGGATTTTTTGAATTTATATTCATGCAATTCAAATCAGAAATATGTAAATTTTATTTTGACATTAATTACGGCATTAAATTTACATTACACTCAATTTAACGCAAAAATGTTAATTTTTCAACGCTATTTTGTGGATTTTCGGCTTTATCGTTTAGCAAATTTGCACAAAAATGCCGTGTGTTTTTCTACATCACAAAAATTTTGACTATTAGCGACATTTAAACAAAATTTATGTTTTTAAATGTATTTTCGTTCAAAAATCATTTACCCCAGAAACGTCTGAAGTTCATCCCAGGTTTCGTAAAGCTTTTCAAGCTTATCATTTAGTGCGGCGCACCGGTTGAAAAGCTCGGAAATCCGTTCATAATCCGAAGCGAACTGTTCCTGCATCGCCATATTTTCTTCTATTGCTTTTTCTGTTTCGGCGATTGCGTTTTCTGTTTCGGCAAGCTTTTTTTCCGCGCTTTTACGCCTATTCTTAAGCTCTTTATTCTTTTCGTAATCAATTTGAGAAGAGGTACGTCCGTCTGTCTCGTTCTTTGTTGCAGAGTCCATGTTTTTCTGCTTTGCCTTGCAGTCACAGAAAAACTCATAGCCTCCCTTGAAATCAAGAGTTGAATCCTCACGCATTTCAAATATTCGATTGGCAAGCTTCTTCACAAAGTATCTGTCATGGGAAACGCAAAGCACCGTACCGTCGTATTCAACAAGGGCATTTTCAAGCACCTCTCTTGACGGTGCATCAAGGTGATTGGTAGGTTCATCAAGAATGAGAAGGTCGCTCTTTTCGAGCATGAGCTTTGCAAATGTAAGTCTCGCCTTCTCTCCGCCCGAAAGAACGTCAATTTTCTTGAACACATCCTCGCTTGTGAACAAAAAGCCCGCAAGCACGCTTCTTATTTCCGTCTGAGTCTTATCGGGAAAGCAGTTCCACAGCTCATCTATTACGGTGTTGGAGCCCTCAAGCCCCTGATGCTCCTGATCATAATAACCGATTGACAGGCCCTTTGCATATTCAAATGTTCCGAAATCCTGACCGATTTTACCGCAAAGTATTTTAAGGAGCGTGGACTTTCCTACACCGTTCTGTCCGAGAATAAACATTTTATCTCTGCCATGCAGCAAAAATGACACGTTTTCAAACAGTGGTTTTCCGGGATAAGATTTACTGAGTCCCGTTACCTCAAGCATTTTATCGGGGCAGCGGCCGTTCTCGCCCATTTCAAAGCGGAAGCGGATATTGGAGGGCAAGTCCTTCGGCTTTTCGATTTTTTCCATACGGTCAATAGCCTTCATTCTGCTTTCGGCGGCAATAATATTGCGTTCTCTGTTCCATCTGCGCTGGTTTTCAATAAATGCCTCAAGTCTTGCTATTTCCCTCTGCTGCATTTTATAATGCTTTTCGTCTATCTTTCTGTCTGTTTCCTTCTGCTTTACATACTGTGTATAGGCACAGGGATACAGTTTACCTTCATGGTTTTCTATCTCAAAGGTCTTACCCGTCACCTTATCAAGAAAATATCTGTCATGGGATATGACAATAAGGCTCTTTTTATAGCCCGTAAGATAATCTTCAAGCCATTCCACCGTTTCAATGTCAAGGTGGTTGGTAGGCTCGTCAAGCATTAATACATCCGGCTCCGACAAAAGCAGGCGTGCTATTGCAAGTCTCGTCTTTTGACCGCCCGAAAGGGTATTTATGAGTCTTGTATGGGTATCCTTTTCAAAGCCAAGACCTGTGAGCATGCTTGTTATTCTGCTCTTATATTCATAGCCGCCGTTTCTCTTGAACCAGTCTTCAAGCGTTGTATACTCATTTGCCAGCGACATATGTCCTTTTTCATCATTGCTTTCATTCATTAATGCTTCAAGCTCCAAAATACGCTTTTCAGCTTGCATGAGCTTGGGAAACGCAAGACACATCTCGTCAAACATTTCCCTGTCGGAATCAAGCCCGGTATTCTGCTCGAGGTATCCCACGGTTTTATCCTTTGCAAGAAACACCTCTCCCCGGCTTGCATCCATATTGCCCGAGAGTATCTTCATAAAAAGGCTCTTTCCTGCCCCGTTTACTCCGACAATCCCTATTTTATCCCCCTCGTTTACACCAAGAGAAATCCTTTCAAGCACAACATCCGTACCAAATGAAAGCGATACGTCTGAGGCACTGAGAATTATCAATTCGCATTTTCCTTTCCGTTATTGTTAAGTTCAATGTTTTTTATTTCAGTATCTTCTTAAGGTACATTCCCGTATAGGATTTATCACATTCCGCCACCTGCTCAGGTGTACCTGTACACACAATATTGCCTCCCTCATCTCCGCCTTCGGGGCCGAGGTCAACAATGTAATCGGCGGTCTTTATCATATCAAGGTTATGCTCGATGACTATAACGGTATTTCCCGCATCCACAAGCTTTTGCAAAACACTTATCAGCTTTTCAACGTCTGCGGTATGAAGTCCCGTCGTAGGCTCATCAAGTATATAGAGGGTTTTGCCGGTGCTCTTGCGCGAAAGCTCTGTGGCAAGCTTTACACGCTGAGCCTCGCCTCCCGAAAGGGTTGTAGATGACTGACCGATTTTAATATATCCAAGCCCCACGTCGCAAAGAGTCTTGAGCTTTCTGTGCATGGAGGGTATATTCTCAAAGAATTCCCTGCCCTCGTCACAGGTCATTTCAAGTATATCGGATATGCTCTTACCCTTATACTTCACCTCAAGGGTTTCTTTATTATATCTCTTTCCCTTACATACATCGCACGTCACATATACATCAGGCAGAAAGTGCATTTCAACAAGCAGCGTTCCATCGCCTGCACATGCCTCACATCTGCCGCCCTTCAGGTTGAAGGAGAAGCGGTCCTGCTTATATCCGCGCAGCTTGGCCCCCTGTGTTGCGGCAAACAGTGCGCGCACGTCGGTAAATAGACCGGTATACGTCGCAGGATTCGAACGCGGTGTTCTTCCGATGGGCGACTGGTCAATGGCAATTACCTTATCAAGATGTTCTGCGCCCTCTATTCTGTCATGAAGGCCTGCGGCGGTTGATGCTCTGTTGAGCTTCTTTGCAAGGATGCACAGAAGAATGGAGTTTACAAGAGAGGATTTTCCCGAGCCCGAAACGCCGGTAACGCAGGTAAAGGTTCCGAGAGGAAATTCCACATCTATATTTTTAAGGTTATGCTCCCTTGCCCCGACAACCTTCAGGGTTTTACCGTTTCCCTTTCTTCTTTCGGAAGGCACGGAAATCTTTCGTCTGCCGGAGAGGAAATCACCCGTTACGGAGTTTTTATTATTCATTATCTGCTTTGGCGTTCCGACAGCAACAATATTTCCGCCGTGTATTCCCGCCCCCGGTCCTATATCTACTATATAATCCGACTCAAGCATGGTTTCCTCGTCATGCTCCACGACAATTACGGTATTTCCTATATCCCTGAGTCTTTTGAGTGTGGCAATAAGCTTTGAATTATCCCTCTGATGAAGACCTATACTCGGCTCATCAAGGATATACAGCACGCCCATTAAAGACGAGCCGATTTGGGTTGCAAGTCGTATTCTCTGGCTCTCGCCGCCCGAAAGTGTTCCCGAGCGTCTGGAAAGCGACAGGTATCCGAGTCCCACGTTTTCAAGAAAGCGCAGTCTCGAAAGTATTTCCTTGAGTATTTCCTTAGCTATAATCTGCTGTGTTTTATCAAGCGTTAGGTTTTCAAAAAATTCTATTGCCGATGTTACCGAAAGGTCGCAAAGCTCTGAAATATTAAGACCACCCACCGTTACCGACAGGGATTCTGTTTTCAGTCTCTTTCCACCGCAGCTGTCGCAGGGAACATTATCCATAAACTGCTCATAGTAGGCACGCATTTCCGGTGTCTGGTAGTTCTGATTATAGCGTCGTTCTATCTCGCGGACAATTCCTATAAACGTAAGGTTATAGCCTCTGTATCCGTACTTTATTTTTTCTCCGCCCTTGCCGTAAAACAGCACGTCCCTTGCCTTCTTCGACATTCTGTCAAGCGGGGTATTTACATCACAGCCGAACTCATAAAGTGCAGCATTTATCCCCTCTGCTCCCCATGTACCCTCCTTTGCGCTTTTGAAGCCGTTACAAACGCAGGCACCGTCTGCAAGAGATTTTGTCATATCGGGAAACAGCTTTTCGGTTGAAAGCACAAAGCTCTCTCCGAGACCGTCGCATTTTTCGCAGGCACCGAAGGGGCTATTGAAGGAAAACATTCTCGGCTCAAGCTCTCCGAGGCTTATTCCATGCTCGGCGCAGGAGAAATTCTGGGAAAACAGCATTTCGCTCATCCCTTCATATTCGCCCTCATGCAGTGCAATTATGCAAAGCCCGTCAGACAGCTTGAAGGCGGTCTCCACGGAATCCGAAAGTCTTGTCCGTATATCGCTTTTCATGACAAGCCTGTCCACGACAATTTCTATATTATGTCTTTTATTCTTATCAAGCTCTATATTATCCGCAAGGTTTATTATCTCGCCGTTGATTCTTGCTCTGACATAGCCGTTTTTCTGAGAGTCGGACAGCAGCTTTTCGTGTGTACCCTTCTTTCCCCTTACAACGGGTGAAAGCACATAGAACCTTGTTCCCTCGGGAAGCTGCAAAATCTTATCGAGTATAGTGTCCACCGACTGCTTTTCTATAACCTTTCCGCACACGGGACAATGGGGAGTTCCCGCCCTTGCGTAAAGAAGTCTCAGATAATCATATATTTCGGTTACCGTTCCCACCGTTGAACGTGGATTTTTCGAGGTAGTCTTCTGGTCAATGGAAATGGCAGGAGAAAGGCCTTCTATTCCGTCAACATCGGGTTTATCAAGCTGTCCCAGAAACTGACGTGCATAGGAGGACAGGGACTCTACAAATCTGCGGTGTCCCTCGGCATAAATTGTATCAAAAGCAAGGGAGGATTTTCCCGAGCCCGAAAGCCCCGTAAGGACTACAAGCTTATCCCTTGGCAATTCAACATCAATGTTTTTGAGGTTATGAACCCTCGCGCCCGTAACCTTGAGTGATTTATAGCCCAATTTTCTCTATCTCCAATCCTTTATGTTCTTTTGCATGGCGCAAAGCAAGGCTCTTTGTCATCTCAAGCAGTCTTGCATCGCCCATGGCATCCGCCATTTTGAAGCAAAGCTCACCGTGCTGGCGTTTGCCGAAAAATTCGCCCGGTCCCCTCATCTCAAGGTCCCTTCTTGCTATTTCAAAGCCGTCATTGGTATCGCACATTATCTTTACACGTTTTGCAAAGTCGCTTTCCTTCGACTTATTCATAAGAGGAGAAACAAGTATACAATAAGATTTATGCTTTCCTCTGCCTACTCTGCCTCTGAGCTGATGAAGCTGTGAAAGACCAAAGCGTTCGGCGTTCTCCACGAGCATAACAACGCTGTTCGGCACATTCACTCCGACCTCAATTACGGTTGTCGAAACAAGCACGTCAATTTCTCCGTCGGCAAAGCGCGACATTATTTCATCCTTTTCTGCCTGCTTCATTCTGCCGTGTACATAATCAACCGAGAGCCCCGAAAGCTCGTCATTCTTCAGCTTTTCGCAAAACGCCTTCGCCGACTTCATCTCATAATTTGCCGTCTGTATATACTCACCCTCAGCGTTCTTTTCCTCTGCAAGGGGACAAACCACATACGCCTGTCTTCCCTCATTTACCCTCTCACGTATGAATTTATACACCCTCTCGTGGTAATTCTCACCAACGGCAAAGGTATCTATCTTCTGCCTTCCCGCGGGAAGCTCGTCAATAACGCTTATATCAAGGTCACAGTATAGTATCATTGCAAGAGTTCTGGGAATGGGTGTTGCCGACATAACCAATGTGTGAGGGAAAACCGTTCCCTCCCCCTTTTCCTCAAGTGTCTTTCTCTGTCCAACGCCGAAGCGGTGCTGTTCATCAGTTACCGCAAGGGCGATATTCTTAAATTCAACATTTTCCTCAATAAGGGCGTGGGTACCGACAAGGCATTTTATCTCTCCGCTTTTAAGCCCCTCAAGAATCTTTCTCTTTTCAGCTGCTTTTGTTCCTCCCGTAAGAAGCGCCGTCTTTATTCCGAATTTCGACAACAGCTCATTTGCATCCTCATAATGCTGTCTTGCAAGTATTCCGGTCGGCACCATGAGCGCAGACTGATATCCCGATTTTGCCGCCGCATACATTGCCGCAAGAGCAACCACCGTTTTTCCGCTTCCGACATCCCCCTGAACAAGACGTCTTGCAGGCGGCACAAAAGCATCGATATCCTCAAGCTCTCCCGGCTTTTTTTCACCGCTTATATCACATAGAATTTCATGCAGTGTCTTTTTCTGCGCCCTTGTCAAATCAAAGGAAAGCTCCGAGAGAAACTCTCCCATTTCGGGATATTTCACCCTATACGCCTTACCGCTTCTGACGTTCTCGCCAAGCAATATGGAATTTAGCTGAAAGGCATACATCTCATCGAAGGCAAGGCGTCTTTTTGCATCGGCAAGGTGTCTGTCGCTTTCGGGAAAATGAATGCCGCAAAGAGCTTCAAATCTTGTAACGAGCGAAAACTCTTGTCTTTCATCCTTTGTCATATAATCGGAAATGCTGTCCTTACAAAGCTCAAGTGCCTGCTTTATGCACGACGAAACAATCCCCGAGGTAAGTCCTGCCGTAAGAGGATACCTCGGAACATGAGGCAGAAGCGTCTTATTCTCTGCATCCTCGATTGACGGGCTTGTCATTGTACAAAGTCCTGCTATTCCGTTAACTATGCCGTAAAATCTGTACCTTCTGCCAACCTTCACGGACTGTCCGAGAAAATCTCGGTTAAAGCAGGTGATTTTTACGCTTCCCGTTTCATCGCCTGCAACGAATTTCTGCACCGTCATTGTCCGCTTTGTGTTGGAACGTATTCTGGTATTTACAACAGGTGTAAGCACCTCAAGAATAAGGGAGGCGTATTCTCCGTTTTCGGCATCCTCGCACTTGACCGTATCTCCTCGGTTTTCGTGGGACAGGGGAAAATGATACAATAAATCATTAAGGGTAACAATACCAAGCTTATGAAACAGCTTTTCCCTTGCAGTGCTTACGCCGTAAAGCCGAGTTACGGGACTGTCAAGGACATTTCTGCCGTTCTTATCCATCATTTTCCCTCCTTTTTATCTTCAAATTCCCAAGGCATTATTATCTATTGTGTATTATACACCCCAATATGGTCTGTTTATTTGTATAAATTGTAAAATGTTGCAATTATTTCACACTGCTTTCACACAAAAGAGTTAACATATTACTTGTATAATGCAGTATTATGTACTGTTTTAATGCAACATTTTGCACAAATGAAAGGAATTGATTTTAATGAAAAAGCTTACAATTATGCTTCTTGCAGGAGCTCTTTGTGCCTCCATGGTGCTTTCCGGCTGCCAGAGCAAGAACGGCGAAAACCAAGACGAGGTAATTAACGAAAACGAAGTTATTGAAAACAATGAGACTGAGTCAGAAAACACTCCCCTGGAAACAGTATCTCCCGAGGTTTCTTCATCACTCATCCCCGCAGAATACAACAATGTTGTTCTTGATGTGGAAAAGCTCGAAGAGCTTCTTTCCCTCATTCAGCCCAAGCAGGAAAATGACGAAATTATCCTCATGCACGTAAACGGCATCCCCGTAAGCGCCACCGCTGTAAGATATGCGGTTCTTGCCTGCAACGAATTCTATGCGGCTGAAGAAAACCCCGAGGAAGCAATTGAAAAGGAAATCCGTGAGTTCCATCTTCTCAACGCCGCTGTTGCTACCGTGGCAAAGGAAAAGAATGCCGGCATCACAGGCTCCGAGTTCAAGTCGGACATTGCGGCAAGCATTGACGAATTCAAGGGCAACTACGGTGATTCCTACGACACAATTTTTGAAGAAGTTCTTCACCAGACACCCTACTACTTCTTCCTCAACCAGTGCTACAATCTCATGTATTCAAATCTTTACGAGTCCATGACACAGGACGAGGCTTTCTTGGAAAGCGCAAGAGAAGAAGCATTAAAGCTTATGGCTGAAAACGACTATGTAAGAGCAAAGCACATCCTTATCCAGTTCCCCGAGGGTGAGGGTGAAGACGGAAGTCTCACAGATGCTCAGAAGACAGCTGTTCTTGCAAAGGCAAATGATGTTCTTGCAAAGGTAAAGGCAATGAAGAGCATTGACGAGTTTGACGAGCTTGTGAAGGAATACAACGAAGACCCCGGCATGCAGTCATATCCCGGCGGATACTACTTCACAAAGGGCGAGATGGTTCCCGAATTTGAAAACTCCGCTTACTCCCTTGCTGAAGGCGAAACCTCAGGGCTTGTTGAAACAACCTACGGTTATCACATCCTTCTCAAGCTTCCCCTTGACGATGATGCTATGTACGACACGGAAATTTTCGCAGATGCGGCTTACGAAACACTCAGAAGCCAGCTTCTCGAAGTCAGTGCAGACTATAAAATCGAGTATGCAGAGGGTTATGAAGAAGCTGTTGCAGCCTACGAGGCAGAATATGCCGCAAATGCAGCTGCTGCAAACTAATTAATAAGCACTCAAAGGAAAAATAAATATGGCAAGCTCAAAAATAAGCAAGAATGACACCCTTATTCTAACCGCAGAGACTCTGTTAGGTAACGGAAACGCAATATGCCACACCGACGACGGTTTTGTTGTTTTCGTGCCGTCGGCAGCCCCCGGAGACGTTATAAAGGTTCATGTTATTAAGGTTACAAAAAGCTATGCCGTAGCAAAAATAATTGAAATCCTGCAGCCGTCTCCATTAAGATATGAGGACGGCTGTCCTTTTACAAAAAGCTGCGGCGGTTGTGTTTTTCAGCACATAAATTACGAGGCGGAGTGCAGTTTCAAGGAAAATGCCGTAAACGACGCCCTCTCACGCATCGGAAAATTAAATCTCAAGGTGGAGCATTTTTACGGTGCCGACAGCACGGAAGAATACCGTAACAAAGCCGTCTATCCGATTGGTACAAATAAAGACGGCAAGGCGATTTCGGGCTTTTATGCACAAATGTCTCACAGAATTGTGGAGCACGACAAATGCATGATTTCAAATCCCGTCTTTTGCAAAATCCGCGATGAGGTTATTTCCTTTATAAACAGAGAAAACATTCCAGTTTACAGTGAAGAAAACGGAACCGGGCTTATAAGAAGTCTGCATCTACGCTGCACAAAAAAAGGTGAGGTTTCCCTATCTCTTGTGCTCAGCTCTTCCCGTCTTATTTCTCAAAAGCTTGAGGAGCGTTTTACTTCTCTTATGACAGAGAAATTCCCTGAAATAAAAACAATTCTTATAAACGTCAATGCAAAAAGCACGAACGTCATTCTCGGAAGCAGATGGAGAACGCTCTGCGGCGACGGCTACATTTACGACGAGCTTCTCGGCAAAAGCTTCAGAATTACCCCTGCCTCCTTCTGGCAGGTCAACAGAGAGCAGGCTGAAAAGCTATACTCCATCGCCAAGCAGTATGCCTGTCTAAAAGAAGGTGAAAGTCTTGTTGACCTATACTGCGGAACAGGCTCTGTCGGTATTTGCATTGCCGAAAAGGGCACACGTCTTTACGGTGTTGAAGTAGTTGAGCAGGCGGCAAGGGATGCCGAGTTTAATGCAAGGCTCAACGGCATTGATGCAGAGTTTGTTGCTCTTGAAACAGAAAACGCCCTTGACAACGAATATGTAAAGAATCTAAAACCCGACGTTATCACCGTTGACCCTCCGAGAAAGGGGTGTGTGGGGGCGGTTGAAAAAATTGCTTCACTCGGTGCAAAAAGAATTGTTTACATTTCCTGTGATCCGGCAACCCTTGCGAGGGATTTAGCCGAGTTTGAGGGCTTTGGATACAAGGCGACACGCGCAAGTGCGGTGGATATGTTCCCGAGAACGGGGCACGTGGAGACTGTTGTCTTGTTATCCAACTCAAGCCGGATGATATAGTGCAAGTCGAGTTAAATGCAGAAGATTTGGCGTTGACCTCTGCCGAAACAAAGGCTACCTATGAAGAAATCAAAACCTATGTAAAAAGGGCATCAACGACCTTTCGGGAAAACAGTACTTCTATGATATAATTCCGTGATAACCATTTTTTGGCATAATGTAACATACACCGCACAAGGCACATCGAAAGCGTTATGCTGTCAGAGCAAGCACATTAAAGCAATGTCGAAAGGAACAAACCATGAACAAAACAAAACCCAGCGGTCCTGCAATATTCATGTACAGCGTCATTGCACTTACTGTAATTATTTCGCTCATTTGCTTTACCGTATACTACTGCGGCTTTTCCGACAGCGG
>JAZQIW010000066.1:0-11446 GCA_045541355.1 Eubacteriales bacterium
CTTGCATCTATGTGCTTCATGGCATTTGTACGTATTGTCCAGCATAATGCTGAGCTTATAAGCGCCAGAAGAATTACAAATAACATATGCAAAGGCTTAAAGGAGAAAACTATCGGCTCAATTATTCTTGCTCCTTCTTGGGTTGGAATTGAAACAAAATTAAATATTACCGAGAACAGTAGGGACACAAAAAAGCTTGTTACAGCCTGCGTTGCAAGATATAATGCGGTGTTTAATTTCCTTGCATATAAACCGGTAAGAGCAATGTTGAAGCCGTATAATAATCCTGCAAGACCGCATAGTATTTCGCCGACTCCAAAGGCATCGCCCGAGAATGATGCACCGTTTAATACAAAGGTGCTGAATAAACAAACAATACATCCGAGAATTGTGGTAAATCTTGGCTTCTTTTTTGCGAGTATGAACATAATAACAGGCACTGTAATGCACGAAAGATTTTCCAAAAAAGCGTATTTTGCAGGCGTAGTGTATAATAAACCTATTTTTTGACAGATGTTTGCAAGTGTCATGAATATTCCTGTCGGTATGCCGATTTTAAGGTAACTTATATTAAACTCTTTCAGATGCTTTCGGGCAAGAAATAGGTATGCAACTACAAGCACAAGCTCCGAAAAGCATACACGAATTGTCGGAGAATAAAACTTGTAGAGCTGTAAAGTAAACAGCGGCACCGCACCCCATACAAACACTACAAAAAACAGTCCCATGTAGGAAAGAGCCTTCACATTGGATTTTGTCAAAATTATCCACTCCTTTGCTGCCAAAATAGTATATAATACCTGTTGCATTTTGAGAATACTTGGTTTATAATAAGGGTGTGAAAAAAATTTAAAGCCGAGGGAGAAATGTATGGATATAGATAAAATAGAGGTATTGCTCAGGGCAATAGAACTTGGAAGTCTGTCAAAGGCGGCAAATGAGTATCTGTATACACCGTCGGCCGTCTCACATATACTTGATACAATAGAAAACGACGTGGGTGTAAAATTCATAAAAAGGTCTTATGCAGGTATCACGGTTGAAAAAGGCTGCGAACAGATTGTGGAGAACCTCAGAAAAATGGTAAAGCTTCAGAATAAGACAAAACAGCTTGCACTTGAAGTAAGACAGAATAAAAGGGTTCTGAATATTGCAACCTATGCCAGCCTTTCAAAATATATAATGACTAAAATAATCAAGGGCTATAACGAGAAGAATCCCGATGTGCATATAAATATTATGGTTGCCGATAACATGAAAATAGCTTTTGAAGAGGGAAGTGCCGATGTGTTTTTCGGAGAGAAGTTTGATGCAGAAAATGTCTGCTGGACAGAGCTTGTATCGGATTCGTACGTTGCGGTATTCCCGAAGCAGTTTAAAATGGCAGGCAAAAGCATAGGAAAGAAAGAGCTGTATCAATATCCTTTTATAAAGGCAAATGACAGCAAAATTTCAAAATATATTGATGAGAACAAATTTGAACATATCATAAATGTTGACTCTCAGGATGACAGCTCGGTTATATATATGGTAAAGGAAGGCTTGGGAATATCTATTTTGCCGAGGCTTTCGCTGGGCGAAGAAAAAGAAGTGGATGTTGTAGAATTAAAGCCGGGCTTTGACCGCACCATAGGACTTGTTTATCGTGACGGAGACTT
Organism: Eubacteriales bacterium; assembly: GCA_045541355.1. Classification (GTDB taxonomy): domain Bacteria; phylum Bacillota; class Clostridia; order Oscillospirales; family CAG-382; genus UMGS1387. Next base: position 1,659 of record JAZQIW010000066.1, read on the forward strand.
TGCCGAAAAGCCTGAACTGAGACGATTTGTTGAATCCATAAGGATGTTTGGAATTGAACGGCTTGATATATAAAGGAATTGTTTGTATCATTGTAAATGAGAGGATGGGAAAATGACTTACCAAAACGTAATTGACCTTGTAAAAAGCACAAAAGAAATAGTCTTTTCCGAAGAAAAGCTGTCCCAAATAAAAACCAAAGGCTATGCCGATTTTGTAACGGGCGTTGACCTTGAGGTTGAAGAATATATTAAGGGAAGGCTTTCCGAAATGTACCCCGACGTTCAGTTTATGGGCGAGGAGGGGGAGAAGAACGGACTTGATTTTTCGGGTAAAATCTGGATTCTTGACCCTATTGACGGCACATCAAACCTTATCCATCACCTGAATATGAGTGCGGTATCTCTTGCACTTGTCGAAAATAATGTCCCTGTCTTCGGTGTTGTGTATAATCCCTTTACCAATGAAATGTTTACGGCGGAAAAGGGAAGGGGCGCATATTATAACGGGACAGCCATTCGCGTTTCGGATAAAAAAACGGTAAAGGAAAGCTTTGTGTCTGTCGGTACATCGCCCTATGATGAGGATTTAAGGGAAAAGAGCCTTGAAGTTATAGCAAATCTTTTGCGCAACTGTACGGATATACGCAGAATGGGGGCGGCATCCCTTGACCTTGCGTATATTGCGGCAGGTAAATTCGACTGCTTCTATGAAGAAATCTTAAGACCTTGGGACTATGCGGCAGGTGCTGTGATTATCGAGGAAGCAGGCGGAAAAATCACAGACCTTGAAGGAAATACCTTGTCCTTTGAATCAAGCCGAGGAATTCTCGCATCAAACGGATTTACTCACAACGAACTTGTTAAGCTTTGTGAAATTGAAAGATAAGGAGAAATAACAGCTATGAGAACAACAGGAATTTTAAAATACGGACCCCATGACAGAAACCGCTTGTCAATGTTTCTTCCCGATAAAGAACAATTTCCCGTGTTCATTTACTTCCACGGCGGAGGAATACAGGAGGGTGACGTTTATCCTGATGCCGGCTTCTTTGCAAAGTATCTTGATAGCCGCGGCATAGGCCTCGTTACCGCCACCTACCGACTCTATCCCGATACAAAGTATCCTGAATTTATTGAAGACGCGGCACTTGCGGTTAAGTGGGTGAAGGATAATATCGGTGCATACGGAAAATGTAACGGCTTGTTTGTGGGAGGAAGCTCTGCCGGAGGATACCTTTCAATGATGCTCCAGTTTGATGAAAAGTATCTTGGAGCACATGGAATAAATCCCCTTGAAATAAGCGGTTATATCCACGATGCGCCACAGCCTACGGCTCATTTTGTGGTAATAAGCAGAGAAAGAGGCTTTGATTCAAGAAGAATAATCGTTGACGAAACTGCGCCGCTTTACCATATCGGAGAAGCAAAGCAGTATTCTCCCATCATTATGTTTGCTGCAACAAATGACCTTCACGGACGACTTGCCCAGCTCAATCTTGTGATGGAAACGCTGCGCCACTTCGGACACCCCGCAGATAAAATGTCCCTTACCGTGTATGAGGGAGGACACGTGTCTTATAGCTGTAATGACACACCCTGCGGAAAGCAGTTTGCCGAAAGAATCGGCGATTTTATTGAGGAATATATGGATAAATAAAACGCCAAAGCCTCCCTTTCGGGAGGCTTTGCTATATTTCCTTTCGTATCTTCAATAACGCACCTTTTTCAAGCCTTGATACCTGAGCCTGACTTATGTGTATTTCTTCGGCAACCTCCATCTGTGTCCGTCCCTGAAAAAACCTGAGATTGATTATTCTCTTTTCTCTGTCGGATAATTTGTTTATTGCTTCCGAAATTGCAATTGTCTGAAGCCAGCTCTCGTCTGTGTTTCTCTCGTCGCATACCTTGTCCATGACATATACCGAATCGCCGCTTTCGTTGAAAACGGGCTCGTATAGGGATATCGGCTCAACAATGGCATCGAGTGCCTGCGCCACCTCTTCCTTTGTGCTTGAAAGCTCCTTGGCTATTTCCTCAACAGTCGGCTCGCGTAATAACCTTCTTGATAACTCCTGCTTTGCTCCGAGTGCCTTGTATGCAAGGTCCCTGACCGAACGTGATACGCGTATTGAATTGTAATCACGAAGATAACGTCTGAGCTCTCCGATTATCATGGGCACGGCATATGTTGAAAACTGTACACCGAGTGTTGTGTCAAAATGATCTATTGCCTTGATAAGACCTATGCAGCCGACCTGAAACAGGTCATCGGGATTTTCGCCCCTTGATGAAAAACGCCCCACTACGCTGAGTACAAGCTTAAGGTTTCCCGCAATAAGCTCTTCCCGCGCCTTTGTATCGCCTTCATGTGCTCTCTTTAATAATTCGTCTTTTTCCTTTGCCGATAATACCTTCAGCTTTGAAGTGTTGACCCCGCATATTTCAACCTTTCCACTGTGCAAATTAATCACCCTTTTTTGTAGTTTCATTATTGAGTGTTGCCAAGTTTTAGCGGCAAAATACAGATGAATTTGATAATTTTGACTTTGTTCATATGTGAATATTTTAACATTATGTAAATAATAAAAAATATTAAAAATTAGGTTGAAAAAAAATTAAACACATGATATAATATCAGGTGCGACAGTTATAAATTGTAAAAATGTAATTAAAAAACAGGAGGTTCATTTAATTATGAGCAAAAAGTTTGTTTACCTTTTTAAAGAAGGCGACGCTTCCATGCGTGAACTTCTCGGCGGTAAGGGTGCTAACCTCGCTGAAATGACAAAGATCGGTCTTCCCGTGCCTCAGGGCTTTACTGTAACAACAGAAGCTTGTACACAGTACTATGAAGACGGCAGAAAGATTAATGATGACATTCAGGCGGAAATCATGGAATACATCGGCAAGATGGAAGAAATCTGCGGCAAGAAGTTCGGCGATAAGGAAAATCCCCTTCTCGTTTCCGTACGTTCAGGCGCACGCGCTTCCATGCCCGGCATGATGGATACAATTCTTAACCTCGGTCTTAACGAAGAGGTTGTAGAGGTTATGTCTGCAAAGTCCGGAAACCCCAGATGGGCTTGGGACTGTTACAGAAGATTTATACAGATGTACTCCGACGTAGTAATGGAAGTTGGAAAGAAGTACTTTGAAGAGCTCATTGATAAGATGAAGGAAGAAAAGGGCGTAAAGCAGGACGTTGAGCTTACAGCAGAAGACCTCAAGGTTCTCGCAGGTCAGTTCAAGGCTGAATATAAGAATAAGATTGGTAAGGACTTCCCCTCCGATCCTAAGGAACAGCTCATGGGCGCGGTAGAGGCAGTATTCCGTTCATGGGATAACCCCAGAGCTAACGTATATAGAAGAGACAACGATATTCCTTATTCTTGGGGTACCGCTGTTAACGTACAGATGATGGCATTCGGTAACATGGGTGATAACTGTGGTACAGGTGTTGCGTTCACACGTGATCCCGCCACAGGTGAAAAGGGTCTCATGGGCGAATTCCTCACAAATGCACAGGGTGAAGACGTTGTTGCCGGTGTAAGAACTCCCATGCCTATCGCAGAAATGGCTGAAAAGTTCCCCGAAGCATTCAAGCAGTTCAACGAAGTATGTGCAATTCTCGAAAACCATTACAGAGATATGCAGGACATGGAATTTACTGTTGAAGACGGTAAGCTCTTCATGCTCCAGACAAGAAACGGTAAGAGAACAGCAAAGGCTGCTCTTAAGATTGCATGCGACCTCGTTGATGAAAAGATGATTGACGAAAAGCAGGCAGTTGCAATGATCGACCCCAGAAACCTCGATACACTTCTCCATCCCCAGTTTGATGCTAAGGCTCTCAAGGCTGCAACACCTATGGGTAAGGGTCTCGGTGCATCTCCCGGTGCTGCTTGCGGTAAGGTAGTATTTACAGCAGAAGATGCAGTTGAATGGAATGAAAGAGGCGAAAAGGTAGTTCTCGTAAGACTGGAAACATCTCCTGAAGACATCACAGGTATGAAGGCTGCACAGGGTATCCTCACAGTAAGAGGCGGTATGACATCACATGCAGCGGTTGTTGCACGTGGTATGGGTACATGCTGTGTATCCGGTTGCGGTGACATCAATATGGATGAAGAAAACAAGAAGTTCACACTTGCAGGCAAGACATATGTTGAAGGCGACTATATCTCCATCGACGGTTCTACCGGTAACATCTTCGACGGCATTATTCCTACTGTTGATGCTGAAATCGTAGGCGAGTTCAAGAGAATCATGGACTGGGCTGATAAGTATAGAACACTCAAGGTAAGAACAAATGCAGATACACCTGCAGATGCTGCAAAGGCAGTTGAGCTCGGTGCTGAAGGTATCGGTCTTTGCCGTACAGAGCATATGTTCTTTGAAGCTGACAGAATTGCTGCATTCAGAGAAATGATTTGCTCCGATACAGTAGAAGAAAGAGAAGCAGCTCTTGAAAAGATTCTTCCTTACCAGCAGGGCGACTTTGAAAAGCTCTATGAAGCTCTCGAAGGAAACCCCGTTACAATCAGATTCCTCGATCCTCCTCTCCACGAATTCGTTCCCACAGAAGAGGCAGACATAGCAGCACTTGCAAAGGCACAGGGTAAGAGCATTGAAGACATCAAGGCTATCATTGCATCTCTCCATGAGTTCAACCCCATGATGGGTCACAGAGGCTGCCGTCTTGCAGTAACATATCCTGAAATTGCCGCTATGCAGACAAAGGCAGTTATCCGTGCTGCAATCAAGGTTCAGAAGGCTCACGCTGACTGGAAGGTTAAGCCCGAAATCATGATTCCTCTTACAGGCGAAGTTAAGGAACTTAAGTTTGTTAAGGATATCGTTGTAGCAACAGCAGATGCAGAAATTGCTGCTGCCGGCGCAAAGCTTGAATATGAAGTTGGTACAATGATCGAAATCCCCAGAGCTTGTCTTACTGCTGATGAAATCGCTAAGGAAGCTGACTTCTTCTGCTTCGGTACAAATGACCTTACACAGATGACATTCGGCTTCTCCAGAGACGATGCAGGTAAGTTCCTCTCTGCTTACTATGATAAGAAGATTTACGAAAACGATCCTTTTGCAAAGCTCGACCAGACAGGTGTTGGTAAGCTTATGGAACTCGCTGTTGAGCTTGGTAAGAAAGTACGTCCCGAAATGCACTGCGGTATCTGCGGTGAACACGGCGGCGACCCTGTATCTGTTGAGTTCTGCCACAAAATCGGTCTTGATTATGTTTCTTGCTCACCTTTCCGTGTGCCGATTGCACGTCTTGCAGCAGCACAGGCAGCAATTAAATAATCATTGCTTCAATTTATAATCAAAATAATCACAAAACGACACGTTTCCTTTTGGAGCGTGTCGTTTTTTTGAGCCCAACATAAGTTAGACCTCATATTATGGCTATTGAACTGCTGGTACATTTGTGTTATAATTTTTAATAATAATGAAAAAACGGAGATGTTATTATGCTTACCAATGAACAAATTATAACCATCGCCGGCACTGCACTAAATGCCGATTTTTCAAACGTAACACTCAGCGATGCCAATGAGGTTGTTGCAATAAAAAAAGAAGGCAAAATCTCTGCCGCCGGTGCAACGATTCCCCAAAAGCTTCGTGCTCTTTCGCTTTGTGCAATCAATGCCGGAAGGGAAGAATTTTCTATTATACAAAACACACAGGTTACAAACCTTGGTCTTATGGCAGATATGTCACGCGGAGGAGTGATGCGTGCCGAAAAGGTCAAAGAGTTCATACTAAAAATTGCCCTGATGGGTGCCAACCAGTTTATGCTCTATACCGAAGACACCTACACTCTGGAGGACTATCCCCACTTTGGCTATATGAGAGGTGCCTACACCGACGACGAACTTATCGACATCGATAACTACGCTGCCGATTTGGGCGTAGAGGTTATTCCCTGCATACAAACTCTTGGACATATGGCACAATATCTTACCTGGGGCAGCGAAACAAAAGAATTTAAAGACACCGATGCCGTTCTTCTTTGCGACAGCGAAGAAACCTACAAATTCATCGAAGCCGAAATAGCCAAAATGAAAAAGCTTTTCCGCTCCGACCGTATTCACATCGGCATGGACGAAGCCTGGGATATGGGCCTTGGTCAGTATGTGAGAAAGTTTGGATACAAAGAACGTTATTCCGTTCTGGAGAGACATCTTTCAAGAGTTGTCGACATCTGCAAAAAATATGACCTGCATCCCATGATGTGGAGCGATATGTTTTTCAGACTTGGTTCGCCGGTTGATGAATATTACGACCCGGAGGTTGTGTTCCCCGACAGGGTCAAATTCAATATGCCAGATGTTGATCTTGTGTATTGGGACTACTACCATCAAGAACAGGCTTTCTACGAAAAAATGCTTGACCGTCATTTTGAGCTTAACCGTCCCGTCATTTTTGCGGGCACGTCCTATACCACCCGTGGCTTTTTGCCCATAATTCCTCTGACGTTCAAAACCACTGCTCCCGCACTCAACGCCTGCCTCAAAAAGGGTGTGAGTGATGTGTGGGCAACTCTTTGGGGTGATGACGGATGCGAAACCAACTATTTTGACGCACTTTATGGCTTTGCAATGTATAGCGAAATGTGTTATAATCCCGATTGCACTCAAACCGACATCGACAATATGGGCTCACTTTTAACAAACATCACTCCCGAAATTGTGGAAGCTATAGAATCGTATTTTATCCATCCTTATCCAAAGTCTATAATATGGTGCGATGTGTTCTATAATCTTTTGTGTGTAGATTTTAATGAAGACACAAGATATCTTAAAATAAAAGATGCCATGGCAAAATGCACCGACGAATACACAGACCTTGTTTTAAAGCTTGTGTACACAAAGGCTTATATCTACGCCAATATGCAAAAAAGCTACAAATCGGGCAAAGATATGACTCTTTATGCTAACAAAATTCTTCCTGAGCTTTTGGAAGATTTTAAAAAGCTAAAAAATATCTTTTGCGAAAGATGGCTTTCTGTTAACAAAGCCTTTGGATTTGAAACCATTCTGTCACGCTTCAACACCTCCATTGGCAGAATTGAATATGCAATTGATGTTGTAAATGCATATTCATCGGGCAAAACTCAGTGCATAGAAGAGCTCGAGTGTGAGCCTGTGTATGGAACCGGCCGCCTGTCGTGGTATAATTACACCCTTTCGGGCAGAGTGGCAAACTTTTTCTGATGTAAGCTTATAATAACACCAAAAAACTCCCTGCAGAGCAATATTTCTGCAGGGAGTTTGGTTAATTTGCATTTGCAATGACCAAAAACTATTTTCTTAATTTTCTGCAATATTGAGTGCACAGCTTGTCGGTACATTCGGAGCATCTGAGTGCCATATTGCTGTTTTCCCAAAACCTTTCGGGGTAGGTGAAAACGCAAATTTCCCACACAAGCCATATGATAAATGAAAAGGCGAACAGTGTCCAAGTAAAAAAACCTCTTATGGCAATCAGCGGTGCAAACATCATCAGGTGATCCCAGTTGAAAATTGTGCAGGTTGTGCAGCATTTGTTTTTCATAATCAGTCTGAAAGGGCACCATATGAGCACGCAAATCAGGTCGCACACATAAAATATTACCGACACGAGAACCACTGTTGCAACGTCAATTATGCCTTTGGCATACAAAATGCATATGGCAATTGTCAAAACAACCCATATTATCATAACTTTGTATGCCGCATTTGTTGTGTCTTTAATATACTTTTTCAGTGATTTAACGCTGAATTTTTCTTTTATTGGGCGAAACATTGCAAAAAACACCTTTTGCGAGCCGATTGAAATGTGAGCCTTAACGGGAATCAGCTGCAATATCATATCCCATATCCATATTGCCCAAAGAACGTGAAGCAACGATGGCTTTTTAAAAAAATTAAAGTCTTTGGCAATTTCAAATTCTTCTTTGCAAAATGTCCACATAAGCAGTGCAATAAAAAGCACAATGCACCTTCCGGCAAGGCGGATAAAATACATTTTTCTTGTTTTTGACATTTGGGTATTATTGCTATTTTCCATTTGGTCATATCCTTATTGTTTTTTTATATAATACCATTATTTTTCTGAAAATTCAATATTTTCTTTGTCTGTCAGGCTATGTTGCCTTTTCTTCATTTTCTGCCAATTGCAAAATCCGTATATGTCGTTTGCAAAAAACATTATAAAGCATATAACAACCGAAAAATACGAAACATCTTCCATTGATGCTAGAACCCACAGAACAATCAGAACAATGTCGTTGGCAGCATAAAACAGGGCAAAATATGGGCTTCGTCGGAATGTCAGATAAACCGCAATAAAGCTTGTTGCAACCGAAAGCGTGCTTGGGTCGAGGTTTGCGGTGCCATATGCTTTGAGAATAAAATAGAAAATCACAGTAACAATCAGCGTTGCAAAAAAAGATGCAAAAATTTCGCCTTTTTTAAGAGAGTTAACCGTAACCTCAGCTTTGTTGCCTTTGTATGGATTCTTAAGCCACGAAACAAGGGCAAAAAGAGCCATTGGTGCCGTCATTCCAAGGTAGGTTATCATCTCGCCGTAATAGGCGTATGAATAGGAGATAATACCATACAGCACACTGAACACAATCATCAAAAACTGCCCGAATGGATTTCCTTTTGCATTAAAAATAAGCGATGTTGCACCAATGAGTGATGCAGAAAGCACAAGTATGTTTTCGCGGTCAAACACTAAAAACGACACAATAATCAAGGCAATTGACGAAAACCAGAGCTTTAGTTCGGATGCAGTAAAATATTTGTTTGGCATTTTCATATGTTAAAATTCCTTTCAAAAAAATAAGCATCCGCAAACACAACTTCTAAGACCTAACGCTGTGTTAACGAATGCTAACGCATTTCACTACCCGGTGGCAGTTTAACTATTTATGTTATTATAATACAGATATGATAAAAAATCAACTGTTTAAGCACAAAAAACAATCTATTTGACAATGATGTTGCGCTGTGTTAGAATTGTTTTATCCAATGTAAAATCAATTTATGGTGATTTATATGAAAACACTAAAAAAACAAAAAACATCAATTGCCATAGTGGGCATAGTTACAGCTTTGTGCATCGTTATGGCAGTTATAGATGGAGTTTTGCAGGCAAATTATTTTGTTAAATCAGGGGTCAAACTAATTTTGTTTCTTGGAGTTCCTGCTCTTTATGCGTTTGCAGACAGAAACGTGCAAATCAAACCTTTGTTTGTGGCAGATAAAAAGGGCATAGGGTATGCACTTGGCTTGTGTGTGGGTGTGTATGTTGTAATTCTTGGCGGATATCTTCTTTTGCGTAACGTCTTTGACTTTTCGTCTATCACGGCATCACTCACCGCAAACATAGGCGTTAACCGCAATAATTTTGTGTTTGTGTCGCTCTACATATCTTTTGTCAACTCTCTTTTAGAAGAGTTTTTCTTCCGTGGCTTTGCCTTTATCACGCTCAAAAGAGTTGCAACTGCCAAATTTGCCTATCTGTTCAGTGCCACCGCTTTTGCTCTTTATCATGTTGCAATGATGATTGGCTGGTTTTCGCCCATTGTGTTTATAATTGTGATGTCAGGTCTTTTTGCAGGCGGTATGATTTTTAATTATCTTAATGCCAAAAGCGGCACAATCTATCCATCGTGGTTTGTGCATATGTTTGCCAATTTTGCAATTAATACAATAGGATTTATGCTTTTTGGAATAATCTGAATTAAATTGAAAGATAAATTATTGTTTATAGGTGAGCCTTCC
>JAZQIW010000067.1:0-23702 GCA_045541355.1 Eubacteriales bacterium
ATATGCTCGATGATAACGATGACGTTACTAACGTTTGGCATAACTGGGATGAATAATAATATAAAGTATCATTATACATCGGTTTTTTCGCTTTCTTGAAAGAAAGCTCGCAAAGAACTGTCGAGACGGCTCGACACCCAACATCGCGGTTATGTACTGCAACCCTAAACAATATCGCTCGCGATAGAAAACGTCGCTTGAACAGCATAAACGCAACTGTTCAAGCGATACAAACCCCAAAACTTTTCTAAAAATCAAAAAGGTCTTTGGTTACTTTCTCCTTAAGAAAGTAACAAAAACCCCACCAAAAGTAACTTTAAAGAAAGAAGGATAAAAAATGGATTGCTTGTTCTGTAAAATAGTAGCAGGAGAAATCCCCTCCTCAAAGGTATATGAAAATGAATACGTTTATGCCTTTAAAGATATAAACCCCATGGCACCGGTGCATGTGCTTGTCGTGCCAAAAGAACATATCTGCTGTGCAGATAAGATTTGCGCTGATAATAGCGTGTATGTAGCAAAGATATTTGAAGCCATTCCCGAGATTGCAAAAGAACTCGGACTTGAGAATGGTTATAGAATCATCAATAACTGCGGAGAAGACGGCTGCCAGTCGGTAAAGCATCTTCATTTCCATGTGCTCGGCGGCACAAAGCTTTCCGAAAAATTAGTTTAATAGAGGTAGAAAAATGAAATACTATCACATGACAATAGCAGGTCTTGAAAGAGCTTTGCCTATATGCCCCCTTAATGAAAAGATATCCATTGCAGGCTTTGTGCTGCTTGGCGACTATGAGCTGACAGAGGCTTGCGCGAGAGAGCTTCTCAAAAAGCTTCCCGAGCATGACTATATGATAGCACCCGAGGCAAAGTCCATCGGCCTTATCAATGAAATGGCAAGACTTTCGGGCAGTAAAAAACACTTTATTGCAAGAAAAGCCATGAAGGCATATATGACAGACCCCCTCACCGTAAACGTAAAGTCAATCACCACAAAGAGCACCCAGACTCTTTATCTTGACAGAGCAGATGCCAATCTTATAAAGGGCAAGAGAATAGTTATCGTCGATGACGTTATAAGCACTGGCGAGAGCCTTGCCGCCGTTGAAAAGCTTGTTGAGGAAGCAGGGGGACAGGTTGTTTGTAAGGCAGCCGTTCTTGCAGAAGGCGACGCTGCCGATAGAGATGATATCCTTTATCTCGAACAGCTTCCGCTTATTTTTAATGACTGAAAGCTTTGCACATGAATGAGAAAAAAACCGTCGCATTCTGCACACTCGGCTGCAGGGTAAACCAATACGAAACAAGAGCCGTCGAAGAGGCCTTTGTTTCTCGCGGCTTTGCCGTCGGAAAATTCACCGAAAAATGCGACGCTTACGTTATAAATACCTGTACCGTTACAGGGGAAAGCGACAGAAAATCAAGACAGATGATACGCCGTGCCGTAAAACGCGGCGAGGGCAAGGCAATTGTCGCTGTCATGGGCTGTATGTCGCAGACAGATGCAGACGCCGCGAGAAATATCGACGGCGTTTCGGTCGTTCTCGGCAACGGTGAAAAAATGGCTTGCGTTGATATGGTAATGTCCCTTATGGGTAATATCAGCAACAACAACGCAGGTATACCTGTACACAACGTTCCCGATATATATGCCTATACCGAAATTGAAGATATGTCGGTTACCGGAAGTGATAATACAAGGGCGTTTTTAAAGGTGGTTGACGGCTGCGAAAACCGCTGCTCCTATTGTATAATCCCTTCGGCAAGAGGAAGGGTGCGTTCAAAGGCACCCGAGAAGGTTGTCGAGGAATGTAAGAATATCTGTACAATCGGCGGCTGTCGGGAGATAGTGCTGACGGGCATCGAGACGGCGGCGTACGGGCTTGATTTGGGCTGTGACCTTGAGGCGCTTGTTGAAAGGGTGGCAGAAAACCCCGACATACAACGAATAAGGCTCGGCTCGCTTGAGCCGACGGTGCTGAAGGAGGACTTTGTAAAGAGGCTATCCCTGCTTCCGAAATTCATGCCGCACTTTCATCTGTCGCTTCAAAGCGGAAGTGACGGGGTGCTTGCAAGGATGAAGCGTAAGTATAACACAAAAATGTTTTACGAAAAGCTTACTCTTTTGAGAAGATATTTCCCCGACTGCGAAATTACAACCGATATTATTGTCGGCTTCCCCGGTGAAACGCAGGAGGAATTTAATGAAACCCTTGCCTTTGCACAAAAATGCAAATTCCTGTATATACACATTTTCCCCTATTCCGACAGAACGGGAACAGAGGCAAGCAAAATGGAAAACAAGCTTTCGCTTGATGAAAAGGCAAGACGTGCCGCAATTCTCGGCGAAAGGATGACAGAAATCCGAAAGGAAGTTTTAAAGAAGTATATCGGCAAAAGCTATCCTGTGCTGTGCGAGCAGTCAAAGAACGGCTTTGTTCACGGATATACCCCGAATTTTATAGAAGTAAGATTTAAAAACAATTCCGTAAAACCAAACGATATTGTCCCCGTAACCCTTACACAGATTGCAGATAATGCCGAGTTTGTGACGGCAGAGGGGTAAAAAATAAAAAGGAAAGACTATGACCAAGGATATTATCAAGGCACAAAACCTGACCTTCAGCTACTCTGAGGAGCCCGATGCACTTTCGGGTAAAATCACAGCAGCCGTAAGGGACATTTCAATAAATATCGAACGCGGCACTTTTTGCGCCGTAATCGGTCATAACGGCTCGGGTAAATCCACCCTTGCAAAGCTTCTCAGCGGTATTCTTAAGCCAAACGGGGGGACTGTTCACATTTACAAAAAGGACAGCACACAGCCTCTCGACTGCTCGATGGATGAGCATAACTTTGACATAAGAAAAACCGTCGGCATGGTGTTTCAGAACCCCGATAACCAGCTTGTGGCATCCATTGTGGAGGATGATGTTGCCTTTGCGCCGGAAAATCTCGGCATGGAGCCGGAGGAAATCCGCAAAAGGGTTGACGATTCCTTAAAGGCAGTCGGCCTTTCGGAGTTTTCGTCGCACGATACCCATAAGCTTTCGGGCGGTCAGAAGCAGAGGGTTGCAATAGCAGGAATTCTTGCCATGAATCCCGAGTGCATAATCTTTGACGAATCCACGGCAATGCTTGACCCGAGAGGCAGACGTGATATAATGAACACCATTTACCGCCTGCGTGAAAGAGGCGTTACGGTTGTGCTTATAACCCACTATATGAATGAGGCGGCGATGGCGGATGTAATTCATGTAATACATGAAGGACGGCTTGTAAAAAGCGGAACGCCAAAGGAAATTTTCTCCGACTCACAAATGCTCTCCTCCTGCCATCTTGAAGCACCGCAGGCAACACAGCTTGTTCAGAAAATTTCTGCCCTTACGGGAAATAAGCTTGAATGTGTCACGCATGAGCAGGATGCAGTAAGGGTAATAGAGCAGCTTTTAAGGCAAAAGACGGGAGGGGAAGAAAATGCTTGAATTTCAGAATGTAAGCTATGTATATTCCCCAAAAACACCCTTTGAAAAAACGGCGCTTGACAATGTTTCCTTTACAATTCCCGACGGCAAGGTAACGGGAATTATCGGACACACAGGCTCGGGTAAATCCACCCTTTCTCTGCTTATGAACGGTCTTCACTCCCCGACCTCGGGAAGGATACTGCTTGACGGGGTTGACATTTGCTCAAAGGATATAAAAAAGAGAGACATCCGCTTTAAAGTAGGACTTGTATTCCAGTATCCCGAATACCAGCTTTTTGAGGAAACGGTGGAAAAGGATATTGCCTACGGTCCGCGTAACATGGGACTTGGCGAGGAGGATATCAGGGAAAGAATCCTGTATGCCGCGCATTTCACGGGAATTTCCGATGAGATGCTGAAAAAAAGCCCCTTTGAGCTTTCGGGTGGACAGAAAAGACGTGTTGCAATTGCAGGGGTTATTGCCATGGATCCGCAGATACTTGTTCTTGACGAGCCTGCGGCGGGACTTGACCCAAAGGGCAAAAGCGAAATTCTCTCCAGCCTTTGCGATTTCCGCAAAAAAAGGGATAACACCCTTGTCATTATTTCTCACAGCATGGAGGATATTGCCTCCTATTCCGACAACATTATCACCATGTCGGGCGGAAGAATCCTGCTTGAAGGAACTCCCGCCGAGGTTTTCTCCCATCACGATACCCTTATAGAAAACGGTCTTGCCGTACCCGAGGTTACGGAAATTCTCTCACGGCTCAGAAAAGACGGCTTTGATGTAGACCTCTCCCGCTATACCGTAGACGAGGCGGCAGAGGAGATAATGAGGCTTTTAAACAAATAAAAAAACACGAGTATTCATAGAGAACAAAGAAGAGATAAAAGTGAAAACAAAGCAAAAGAACTACGAAATGGACATGTGTACAGGTCCTATTCTTCCCAATATGTTAAAGTTTGCCGCCGGTGTTTTCGGAACGGCGGTGCTTCAGCAGCTTTTTAATACCGCAGACCTTCTGGTTGTCGGCAGATTCGGCCATGACGGCGCCCTTGCTTCGGTAAGCGCAACATCAAGCCTTATAAACCTGTTTATAAACCTGTTTCTCGGTCTTTCGGTAGGAGCAGGCATTGTTATAGCAAAGCATTACGGTGCAAAGAACTACGATGAAGTCGGCAAGAGCCTTCACACCTCGGTAACGGTAAGCGTTGCAGCAGGCATATGCCTTGCCGTAATTGTGTGGTTTCTGGCGCCGACGGTATTGAAATTAATGGATACCCCCACCGAAAACAACGTTCTTTCGGGCGCCGTCACTTATATGCGGCTGTACTTTATCGGGATGCCCTTTATGCTGTTATACAATTTCAGCGCGTCAATTCTAAGGGCGGTAGGAGATTCCAAAAGAACCTTCTTTTACATCATTCAGGCAGGCATAATAAACGTCTTGCTCAACCTTTTGTTTGTTATAGTTTTTGACATGAATGTTGCAGGCGTTGCCCTTGCCACAACTATTTCGCAGTGCTACAGTGCGGCGCGGTGTCTGCTTTGTTTTCTCAACTATGACGGCTGTCTCAAGCTTGAGATAAAGAAGCTTAAGGTTTATAAGCATTCCCTTATAAGCATAGCAAAATTGGGTATTCCCTCGGGAATACAGGGTTCGCTGTTCTCTATATCAAACGTACTTATCCAGTCCTCGGTAAATTCCTTCGGTGCTTTTGCCATAGAGGGCTCGGGTGCTGCCGCCAACATAGAATCATACCTCTATTTTGCTTCAAACTCCATAAGCAACACCGTCACTAACTTTGCAAGCCAGAACTTCGGCGCGCAAAAGCCCGACAGAATTAAAAAATCCGGTCTTATCGGCATGGCTCTTTCGGCAGGGCTCTGTATAATTCTCGGTCTTCTCGGCATAACCTTTTCGGAAGGTCTTCTGCGGCTGTATACAAATAATCCCACAGCCCTCATTTACGGCAAAAAGCGAATGCTTGTAATATGCCTCTCGCAGTTTTTGTGCAGTCTTATGGAAATAACAACAGGACTTCTTCGCGGTATGTTCAAGCCCGTTCCCGCCATGGTTTCCTCAATTGCAGGTGTATGCGGAATAAGGGTTTTATGGGTAAAAACGGTGTTTGCAAAATATCATGACTTCACCGTTCTGTATTTGTCGTACCCCATTTCATGGCTCTTAAGCTTTGCAGCACAAGGTGTTCTGTTTGCAATTTATTATAAAAAATACAAGGCTTCTTTGTCAAAGGAGAGTTTACAATGACCATTACCATGAGATTTCCCGAGGGCAAAAAGAAGGCATTCACTCTCAGCTATGATGACGGTCACAGATGTGATTTGCGCTTTCTGGATATAATAAACAAATACAAGCTCAAATGCACCTTCAATGTCAACATGGGGCTTATTCCCGACTCCACCGAAAGTACAAGGCTTACAAAAGGGGAGTACTCTGCATACGAGGGACATGAAATTGCCACCCACGGCTATACGCACCCCGTTTTTTCAAACCTTTCCGGTGAGGCTGTTACATATGAAATATGCCGCGACAGAGCAGAGGCAGAGGCATTGCTCGGCAGAATAGTGCGCGGCCACGCCTATGCCTACGGCGACTATGACGAAAAATCCGTTGAAATACTCAAAAACGCTTGTATTGCATATGCAAGAACCACAAAGGCATCGGGAAGCTTTGATTTACCCGAAAACTGGCTTACGCTTCATCCCACCTGCCATCATTCCGACGAGAGACTCTTTTCCCTTATTGACAAATTTTTAGAGCAAGACCCGAAATATAAGCCTTTTCTTTTCTACGTATGGGGACATACCTATGAATTTGACTTTAACAAGGAGAGAAACAACTGGGACTATGCAGACGAGTTCTGCAGGAAAATTTCGGGACACACCGACACCGTGTGGTATGCAACAAACCTTGAAATCTGCGATTATGTAACCGCATTCAAAAGCCTTATCTTCTCCATGGACACAAGGCTTGTAAGAAATCCCACCTGCACTGATGTGTATATCGGCATAGGCAGCAGCGACACCTGCATAAAGATAGGCGCAGGCGAAACGGTAAAGCTTTAAGAACAACAAATTTAACAAAGAAAGAGGTGACAGCGTGTTCAAGACAATATATTCAAAGTACCTTGTATCCTTTATGTCGCTTTTAGGTCTTGGTTTTTGTGCCATTGCCCTGATAATCATATCTGTGGTAACGAGCTATTCCATCGAGACAAAGAATGACCTTATGGACAAAACGGCAAGAATGGTTTACGCCGAAATCAGCAGCGAAATGAAGGATTCAAAGCTTGATTTTTCAAGGGCGGTTTCCAAGGAAAAGGACAAGTTTTACAGTGTTTTCGGCTCTCTGTCACAGTATTCTCAGTCAAGCATTATTCTCATTGACAAAAGCGGAGCAATACTCTTTAAAAACGGCGAAAACAATCTTATCAAGAACACAAGAATAAGCAGGGAAGCCTTAAACCTCATAACCAACCAAGCCTCCGAATTGAGATACAGCAATCTTGACGGGCTGTTTGAGACAAGGCGTTTCAACTACATCTATCCCGTAAAGGAATCGACCGACGGCAAGAGTGAGCTTATCGGCATAATACTCCTGTCCTCGAGCTCATCGGGAATGAATGAGATTTACGGCAAAATCATTCAGGTAATTATTATCGCCAGCCTTTGGGTTTTCCTTGCGGCGATGATTATTGTTTACTTTATTACAAAGCGTATAACCACCCCCATAAAGCAGATAAGCCGCGCCGTCGATTCATATACCAAGGGGCGATTTGACGTCAGAATACCTATTCGCGGCAACGATGAAATCACAACCCTTGCCGTTGCCTTTAACAACATGGCAAGCGAGCTTCAGAAGCTGGAGGTCTCAAAGAACACCTTTATTTCCAGCGTTTCTCATGACCTTAAAACCCCCATGACAAGCATTCAGGGCTTTATCGAGGGTATTATTGACGGTACAATTCCTCCCGAAAAGTATGACTATTATCTTGGCATTGTTCTGACGGAGGTAAAGCGTCTGTCAAGGCTTGTAAACAGTCTGCTTGACCTGTCCCGAATGGAATCGGGAGGCTTCAGGCTTAACCCTCAGGTATTTGACGTATGTGAAATTGCAAGGCTCATAATCATTTCCTTTGAGGAAAAGATTGACGAAAAGAGAATTAACATCGAGTTCAACTCCGATGCCGACCCGTCAAACGTCTATGCAGACAAGGATGCAATCTATCAGGTTATATACAACATTGTTTCAAATGCGTTGAAGTTCATCCCCGACGAGGGAACGCTGAAGATTGACATAACAAGAAACAAGTCTCAGGACAAATATACCGTGTCTGTTTTCAATACGGGCGACGGTATCAAAAAGGATGAGCTTGAATATGTCTTTGACAGATTCTACAAGGCAGACTCCTCCCGCGGACTTGACAAAACAGGTACAGGTCTCGGTCTTTATATTGCAAAAACAAAAATCGAAGCCCACGGCGAAACCATAGGCGTTGAAAGCGAATACGGCTCATATTGCAGATTCTATTTCACCCTTTCGTCAAACAGCAAAAACATTGACAGAGTTCAGTCTGAAAAATAATATTATTCGGAGGAAAACATGGCTGACATTTCATATACCCCTTCAATCGAAAGGCTCTCAAACTATTTCCGTTCGCTTCCCGGTGTCGGCAAAAAAAGCGCATACCGCATGGCGTTCAGTATTCTTGATATGCCTGAGGAAAAGGCAATTTCCTTTGCCAACGCCATTCTTGAGGCAAAGAAAAACACAAAAAAATGCTCTGTTTGCCAGAACATTTCCGAGGATGAAATATGTCCTCTCTGTCGGGATGAAAAGCGAAACTTAAAGCAAATCTGCGTTGTGGAAAACCCAAGAGACGTCAACGCAATTGAAAGAATTTCCGAATACAACGGTGTTTTTCATGTGCTTTACGGTGTTATCTCTCCCTTGGAGGGCAAAACTCCCGAGATGATTAAGATTAAAGAGCTTATTGCAAGGGTAAACTCACTTTGCTCCCAAGCAAATCCCTCCGATATCGAAGTAATTCTCGCTACAAACCCCAGCACCGAGGGCGATGCTACCGCCATGTATATTTCAAGGCTACTTTCTCCCTTCGGCGTGAAGGTCTCCCGTCTTGCTTACGGCATCCCCGTCGGCGGCGACCTTGAATACACCGATGAGGTTACCCTCTTTCGTGCCCTTCAGGGCAGGTCGGAGATATAAAGATACAAAGATATAAAGATATAAAGATACAAACAGCACATTTTTTCGCTTTCTTGAAAGAAAGCTCGCAAAGAACTTTCAGCATGTGAACATTTCTTTGAAAAACCGTATTAAAATGTATTATTCTCGATTAGATTGATTCGCTAATGCTATTTTTGCATCAGCGAATTTTTTTGTTACTTTTTTTCTTTATTTTTAAAGTTACTTAAAAAGCAACTTAAAAAAGTAACAAAAAAAACCTTAAAACCTATTGATTAAATCTAATAAAAATTGTATAATATAATGAAACATTATAAGTGGAGTATTGTACCCTTTTTTTGTGGCGGAGGTAAGGAAAATGTCGCAAAAGCTTTTGCTTATTATGAATCCTGTGGCAGGTGTAAAAAAATCAAATAAAGTGCTTACAGAAATTGTTCAGTTGTTTTGTGAAAATGATTATGAATGTCAAATACAAATGACCTCCTTGTCCTGCGGAGCAAATAAACTTGTAAAAATGTATGGACAAGATAAGGATGTTGTGGTGTGTATCGGCGGCGATGGAACCTTTAATGAAATGGTTTCGGGAATTGTCGAAGCAAAGCTTTCTCCAAGAGTAGGATATATTCCCTCGGGAAGCACAAATGACTTTGGCTCCGGTCTTGGAATATCGCAAAATCCCTTGGTTGCAGCACAGGATGTGATTAACGGCTCGCCTTTAACCCTTGATGTCGGCTCCTTTAACGGTAGAATTTTCACATATACCGCATCCTTCGGAATTTTCACAAAATCCTCATATAATACTCCAAGAGACCTGAAAAACGCCCTCGGCTACCTTGCCTATGTGCTTGAAGGCATAAGGGAGCTTACCGAGCTTCAATCCTTTTATGTAAAATTTAAGAGTAAGAAGTATGAGACGGAAGGACAGTATATTTTCGGCGGAGTATGTAATTCAAGAAGAATTGCAGGCGGATTTTTGAAATTTTCCGATGCGGTTGTTGATATGAATGACGGACTTTTAGAGGTGCTGCTTGTAAAATTTCCCAAGAATCCGGCAGAGCTTATGCAGCTTCTTGTTGATCTTCAGGCAGGAAAATATACAGGCTCAATGTTTGAATTTTTCTCGGCAAATGAAATTACAATTACCACCGAGGATGAGATACCCTGGACAATTGACGGCGAATACCAAAAGGGAAATGAAAAAATCACCGTCAAAAATATAAAGAGCGCAATCAACCTTATAATAAATCAAGAAAAGAATAAGTGAGAAGTGTTATGCCGCAGAAAAACAGCACAACATACCGAACAAAACAGGGACAGCTCGTGCTTTCCTGCTTTGAAAATAATAAAGGACTTCACCTGACAATTGACGATATTTGCTCATATCTTCGTGAGAACGGTACACCCGTAGGTACAACCACCGTTTACCGTCAGGTGCAAAAGCTCATGGATGAGGGAATAGTGACAAAATACAGCGTTGATTCAGAAAGCGGCTCCTGCTTTCAGTATTCGGGTGCTGATTGTAAGATGCACTTTCATCTCAAGTGTACAAGCTGTTCAAGCCTCTTTCATGCCACCTGCTCTTATATTGATTCGGTTGAAAGCCACATTTTTGCCCACCACGGCTTCAAGGTGGATAATTCAAGAACGGTTTTCTACGGTGTTTGCAGAGAATGCCTGAGAAACGCAAAAAAACGGGATATTAACAATAATGAAAAAACATAAGAATAAAAGATTTACAAAGAGAATTTTTGAGCTTTTGACTACTTTTGCTTTTGTTGCGGGTACCGTGGGAATGGGAATTGCATTTTTTGTTTCACCCAAAAGCGGATATTCCGAGATTGAACGCAGAAAGCTGACAGAGCTTCCTGAAGGAACTGTTGAAAATATAGCCTCAGGCGAATATACCGATGGTATTACAAAATACGTTTCGGATAATTTTGCCTTTCGCGACAAACTTGTAAAGCTTGCCTTTGACCTTGAAGATAAAAGGGGTATAAGGGCAGACGGAATAAAGATTTACAACGATTCGGCTGTCGGCAATAAAGGCGGTCAGATTAAGCTTTTAAGTGTTGATGAACCCTTAAAACAAATCAAAAAAGCAAAGCCGCAGAGAGAAACAGCACTTCTCGGAGAAGAGGTTCTGGAAGCAATTAACTTAGAAGAAATACTCGAGCTTGATATATATGACGATATAACCGAGGAACAGCTTGTGGGCGAACAGCGCGGAGCATTGTTTATGCTTGGCGATAAGGCTCTTGAAATCTTCTACGGAAATGAAGGCGTCTGCAACGACTATGTAAATATAATCAATGCCTATCGTGCCTCTGTTCCCGCAAATGTCAATGTCTATGACCTTGTTATTCCCACACATTTTGAATTCGGGCTTCCCGAAAAGTATAAGTCTCAGGTAGGCCGCGGACAAAAGCAGTTTCTTGAACAGATTTATTCGGGACTTGACGCGTCTGTTGTTGCCGTTGATATATATCCCGCCATGTATAACGCATATGCCAAGGGCGAATATATCTACTTCCGTTCTGACCACCATTGGACAGCAAGAGGGGCATATAAGGCATATTCAGTCTTTGCAAGAAAAGCAGGCTTCAAGCCGACTCCTCTTTCGGAATTTGAGCATAAAAGGATAGATAAGTTCCTCGGAACGCTCTATTCAAGTACATACGATAAAAACCTGGCTGAAAATCCCGACTATGTTGAATACTTTAAACCAAAAACAGAGTATACCGTGACAAATTACCACAAAAACGGTGTCGATACCTATGAAGGCTCGCTGCTTTATGAAGCGATAAAATCCGATTCCTCCGGTTACCTTGTGTTCATGGGAGGAGACATTCCGCTTTCGGTAATTGAAACAAATAATAATACCGGCAGAAGCATTATTGTATTCAAGGAATCCTACGGAAACGCATTTATTCCTTTCCTTGTTACAAGCTTTGATAAGGTTTATGTTGCAGATATAAGAACCTTCCCCTTCAATGCCGTGAATTATGTGGTGGAAAACAGTATAACAGATGTTCTTTTCCTTAATAATACCATAACAAGCTGTACCCCTCCGAGAATACAGAACTATCTGAATATGCTCTCTAAATAGCAGTTATCAATCCACATTTTTTTCCACAAATTAACAGTAGCTTTTCCACAATTTCACGTATTATGTTTTTCCACAAAGTTAACATACACTTGTCCACATTCTGCACATAAAATTTTCCCCAAAGCTTCAACAGCTTTATGTATGTTTTTCTTTCACTTTTACACATAGGAAAATAAAGCAGTGTAAGGAAAAAATACACTTTTCCACCTTTTGCACATACCCTACTACTACTACTACCTTATATATATTATATTTTATATTATTTTTATTATAAAAAAATAATGATGAAAAATTTGTCACTTTAAACCGAGAGGAGAAAATATATATGATTTTTACCGTTGATAAGTCAGCTTTTGAAAAGGCAGTTACTCCTGTCAGCATTATAGCTTCAAGCAAGGCGGCAGAATCAAGCATGGGCGGTATCTTTATTGAGGCAAAGGGAGATACTCTTACTCTTTATTGCTACGATATTGAAAAGGGCATCAAAACCACCGTTAAGGCTGATATTGAAAAGGAAGGCAGAATTATTTCCGATGTTCAGCTTGTGCCAATTATCCACTCACTTCCCGAGGGCGAAATAACAATTACGGTAGACGATAATTATATTATGAGAATTACCGCGGGCGATGCTGATTTTCAGATTCTCGGAAGAAGCGGTGAGGCTTATCCTTCCATGCCCGAGGTTAAGGGTTATTCTTCCTTTAAGCTTTCCCGTAAACAGCTTAGAGCTATGATCAATAAAACTCTCTTTGCTGTTTCTACCGATGATACAAAGCCTATCCTTAAAGGCTCGCTCTTTAATGTTACCTCTGAAAATATAACTATCAGCGCAATTGATGGCTTTAGAGTTTCCGTCAGAGGTGAAAGCAGTAAGTCTGAAAACCCTGAGCTTAATATTTCTTTTATTATGCCGGGCCGTGCTCAACAAAATCTTCTTCGCCTTATGGATGACAGCGATGAGGATATCGTTTGCGAGCTTTCCAATAAACATATTATTTTTATTATTGATAATCTCTTTATTCTTATCAGACTTCTTGAGGGTGATTTCCCCGATTATAAAAAGTACCTTCCCGTTCATGATACCTCGGCTGTCGTTGATAGACTTAGCCTTATCGCCAGCCTCGAAAGAGTTGCTCTTATTAATGATAAGCTTAAGGCTTCCGCTCGCCTTAATTTCGCTAATGACCAGCTTAAAATTAGCTGCGAAACCGATAAGGGTAAAATTAATGACCTTATCCCTGTATATATGGAGGGCGATGCTATCGAGGTTAACTTTAATCAAAATTACCTTATTGATGCCCTTAAGGCTTGCGATGATGAAAAGGTCCTTATGAAAATCGCCTCCAGAGGTAAAGGCCTCGTTATCGTTCCCAGAGATGAAGATAAAAAGGATGATTCCTCTTACCTCCAACTCGTTATGCCCGTTAGAAGCAGATAGTCGGGAGTAAAGGAAGTTACAAATGATTGGGTTTTCCCGCTTTTTCTTTAGAAAAAGAAAAAGCTTGGCAAAAAGAAACCGTAAACGGAACATTTCTTTTTAGGCTTTAACCAAAACATAATATTCTCGATTGCAGCGTCGCTTGGTCGGCATAAACGCAACCGACCAACCGATACAAACCCAATTAGCACTACCCCCAATGGAGGGTGTTAAGCCACCACGGCGAAAGAGGGAGGTTTAGCGGAGTGTCGGGGAGATGTAGCCAATAGTTACAAATGTCCCTGATTTTGACGAACCGAAGATAAAACCTCAAAAACCGCCTGTGTCAAAATCAGCAATTAAAAAGTACAAATTACCCCCGACCGAGCCACTCCCTCTTTTTGAGTGGAGAATTTTTGGTACTTTTGTTTCGGGACAAAAGTACGGAAACCGCGGCTCGCAAGCCGCGGAACTTCCTGTCAGACAAAAATGTAACTTAAAAATCAGCGAAACTCCTGTCAGACAAAAATGTAACTAAAAGAGTATCTAAAAGCGTATCTAAAAAAGTAACTTAAAAAGTAGCTTAAAAAAAGAAATAGTAAAAGAAAAAAGCAGGAGGAAAATCCTTTGGCGAAGAAAAAAATCAAAAAAACCGAAGAACCTGTAATAGAAGCAGTAGTAACCGACCAGCTTATAACCGATACACTTAAAGTAAATTATATGCCCTACGCCATGAGCGTAATTATCTCAAGAGCAATTCCCGAGATAGATGGCTTTAAACCGTCGCATAGAAAATTGCTTTATACCATGTATAAGATGGGACTTTTGAACGGAAATAGGAGAAAATCCTCTAACGTTGTGGGTGAAACAATGAAACTCAATCCCCACGGCGATGCTGCCATCTATGAAACAATGGTAAGACTTACAAGGGGAAATGAAGCACTGCTTCATCCTTTTATAGATTCAAAAGGCTCGTTCGGTAAGGTTTACTCGGATATGGCTTATGCCGCTTCAAGATATACCGAGGTAAAGCTTGATGCTTTTTGTGAAACAATCTTCACGGGAATTGATAAAGATGCCGTTGAAATGATAGATAACTATGACGGCACAATGAAAGAGCCTGCACTTCTTCCTACGGCTTTTCCGAATATACTTGTTTCACCCAATACAGGTATTGCTGTCGGTATGGCATCGAATTTCTGCTCCTTCAATCTCGGTGAGGTGTGCGATGCCGTATGTGAATTTATAAAAAATCCCGATGTTGACCTGCTTGAAATAATAAAAGCACCCGACTTTACCACAGGAGGCTACCTGCTTTACGATAAGGAGCAGATGAAGGAGATATATAATACCGGCAGAGGCTCCTTTAAGGTAAGGTCAAAGTATAGCTATAATAAAAAAGATAATTGTATAGAAATTACCGAAATTCCGTATTCCACAAAGGTCGAGGCAATTATAGATAAAATTGCGGCGATGGCAAAGGAAGGAAAGGTAAAGGAAATATCTGACGTCAGAGACGAAACAGGTCTCGAGGGTCTTAGACTTACGATTGATTTAAAGCGCGGAACAGACCCCGAAAAGCTCATGGCGCGCCTTATGAAAAATACACCTCTTGAGGATTCCTTCTCCTGTAATTTCAATGTACTTATAGCCGGAAGCCCGAGAACACTCGGTATCCGTGAAATTATCGAGGAATGGACTGCGTGGAGAAGCGAGTGCGTAAAGAGAGAGCTCTATTTCAACCTTCAGAAAATGAAGGAAAAGCTGCATTTGCTCTACGGTCTTAAGGAAATTCTTGCCGATATTGATAAGGCAATAAAGATAATCCGTAAAACCGAAAAGGAAAAAGACGTAATTCCCAACTTGATGAAGGGCTTTGAAATTGATGAAATTCAGGCGGAATATATTGCGGATATCAAGCTTAGATATCTGAACAGAGAATATATTCTCAATAGACTTGAGGAAACAGATGAGCTTGAAAAGAAGATTTCCGAAACCGAGGATATCTTAAAGAGCGAAAGAAAGGTAAGAAGCCTGATTTCAAAGCAGCTCGGAGAAATTAAGAAAAAATACGCAAAGCCGAGAAAGACGGAAATTGTGTATGAATATGATACTTCCGTTTCGGATGAGCCTGTTGTTCTCGACTATCCCGTAAATGTTGTTATCACAAAGGAAGGCTACTTTAAGAAAATTCTTCCTCCCAAGAGTGATAAGGCAAAGGTTGAGGAGCAGAAGCTGAAGGAAAATGACTCGGTCGTATACTCCGAACTTGTGGCAAATGACTATGATCTTATTGCCTTTTCCGACAAGTGTCAGGCATATAAGGCAAGGCTTGATGACTTTGATGAGGTAAAGGCATCGTCTCTCGGCGACTATATTCCCGCAAAGCTCGGCTTTGAGGCAGACGAAAACTGCGTTTCCATGATAGTAACAAAGGACTACTCGGGATATGTTGCAATATTCTTTGAAAACGGAAAGGCAGTGCTTTTGCCGCTTAGCAGTTATGCAACAAAAACCAATAGAAAAAAGCTGACAAATGCTTATAGCGCAGATTCAAAGGCTGTGGGAATATTCTTTGTTCCCGAAGCAAAATCAAGAGCAGACCATAGAGACTTCTTTGTGGCATCCGACGGCGGAAAGGCGATGATTGTTTCGTCAAATCTTCTTACCAAGAAGGTGACAAGAACCTCAAGCGGTGCAACCTGCTTTACCTTGAAGAAGGGACAAAAAATAATAAAGGCAAGTCTTTTTGTGGATGATGGCTCGGAAAAGATGAGGGATTTGTCAAGATACAGAAAGACAAAAATCCCCTCAACAGGTTCGACTGTTACAAACGGAAAACAGCTTTCTATGTTTTAAATAAAAATAAAGGATAGGGCGGATATCACATCCGCCCGCAAAACTATTAAGGAAAATTTGGAGTGACGGCATGAACAGAATTGTAATTCTCGGCTCAACAGGCTCAATAGGTACTCAGACAATAGAAGTGGCAAAGCACCTCGGTCTTGAGGTTACGACAATAAGTGCAAACAGAAACGCCGAGCTTCTGATAAAGCAGTATTATGAGGTAAAACCTAAATATATCGCCGTTTCGGATAAAGATGCGGCAGAGAAGGTAAGAAATGCACTTTCGGGTGAAAATGTTACCGTCATTGATGGAAAAGACAGCGCAAAAACCGTCGCTAAAATTGATGAATACGATACCCTTGTCAATGCCATTATCGGCTTTGCAGGTCTTGTTCCCACACTTGCGGCAATAGAAAATGGTAAGAATATTGCCCTTGCCAACAAGGAAACACTTGTTGCGGCAGGTGAAATTGTAATGAACAGGGCAAGGGAAAAGGGCATCTCGGTAATTCCCATAGACTCAGAGCACTGTGCCATTCATCAATGCTTGAGAAGCTGCGCAAAAAACGAGGTTGAAAGGCTTATTATTACAGCCTCGGGAGGTCCTTTTTTCGGATATACAAAAGAGCAGCTTAAAAACGTCACAAAAGAGCAGGCTCTGAAGCACCCCAACTGGAGCATGGGAACGGGTATTACGATATATAGCTCAACACTTGTGAATAAGGGGCTTGAAATGATAGAGGCAATGCATCTTTTTAATGTTCCCATGGAAAAAATAGACGTGATTGTCAACAGAGAAAGCATTATCCACTCAATGGTTGAGACGGTTGACGGCTCGGTGATGGCACAGCTCGGTGCTTCCGATATGCGTCTCTGTATTCAATATGCCCTGACCTACCCCGAAAGAACAGGCGGCATTTCCAAACGTCTTGACCTTGCCAAGGTTGGAGCTCTTCACTTCTTTGAGGTGGACAATGACGTGTTCCCTTCAATTAATCTTGCAAGGCGTGCTGTGAATATCGGCGGAATATCCCCTTGCGTATACAATGCCGCAAACGAAGAATGTGTAAATCTCTTTATGCAGGACAAAATAAAGTACACAGATATTTTCGACATTATGGACAGATGTGTAGAACGCTTCGGCAGAGGAACGTCAGCAAGTCTTTCGTCGGAGGACATTATTAATGCAGATTTTGAGGCAAAGGCTTTTTGCAGGGGCTTAAAGTGACAATTTTTCTGATTTTAAAGTTACTTTTTTGTCTATTAGGAGTTTCGCTGTCTGCGGACAGCGAGTCTTACTTTTCTTCGAAGAAAAGTACGGAAAACGCGGCTCGCAAGCCGCGGAACTTCCTGCCTGACAAAAATCTAACTTAAAAAGAAAAAAGAAAAAAAGAAAAGAGTAATAAAAACATGAAAAAACTTCTTGCAGTAGATGGAAATAGCCTGTTGAATAGAGCGTTTTACGGAGTAAAGCCGCTTACAACACGTGACGGAAAAAACACAAACGCCGTATATGGCTTTATTAATATGCTGTCGTCGCACCTTGAGACGGTAAAACCCGACTATGCGGCGATAGCCTTTGACCTGAAAAAGCCGACCTTCCGACACGAAAAATATAGCTTTTATAAGGCAACAAGAACAGGAATGCCCCCTGAGCTTGCTGAACAGCTTGACTATGCAAAAAAGGCGGCAGAGCTTCTCGGCTTTCATATCCTTTCGGTAGAAGGCTTTGAGGCAGACGACATCCTCGGCACATTGTCTACTCTCGGCAACGAAGATATACAGGTATACATCCTGACGGGAGACAGGGACTCATATCAGCTTGTAAATAAGAACGTACGGGTGCTGTATGTATCCACCAAGGAGACAAAGACGGTGGATGAAGAGGCGGTAATGGAAAAATACGGTGTAAAGCCGCAGGAGCTGATAGAAGTAAAAGCACTGATGGGAGACACCTCGGATAATATTCCGGGAGTAAAGGGCGTAGGGGAAAAGACGGCAATCGGTCTTGTGCAGAAATACGGCACTGTGGAAAACCTCTATGAAAAGCTGCCGGAAATTACCGACATACCCAAGGGGGTTTATGCAAAGCTTGAGGCAGATAAGGAAATGGCATTTGCAAGCCGCTTCCTTGCCGAGATAAATAAAGACGTGCCCATTTGCCGTAACCCTGCTGACTATAACTACAACGGCATTGATAAGCATAACCTTTGCAGCCTTTGCGAAGAGCTTGAGCTCAATTCCATCATTAACCGCCTGTCCCTTCGTGAAGGCGCGGATAATGCCTGCCTTGAGGAAAATGTCGTTTTAGAGTATACAGGTATACAAGGCATAAACGAGCTTTGCGGTAAGGAAATATATTGCAGCTTTGATAATGGGAATATATATGTTCTTTCCGAAGGCAAAAGGTACAAAATGCCCGAAAGCAAGGAGAACCTTGAGGGGATATTCTGTGACAGGGAAAAAAGAGTAGTGCTTTGCGATATAAAATCAAAGCTGCTTAAGCTTTACGGACTTGGAATAGAAGGGGTAAGGTGCAGCTATTATGACGTAATGCTTGCATCCTATGTTGCCGACCCGTCGTCGGTTGTAAATGAAGAAAACCTTGCGACCTGCTTTGTAACGGGCGGGGTTGATATAGAAAACGCCGAGCAGAGAAACCTTTTGTGCCTTGACAACTTAAAGAAGCTGAAAGAGGAGCTTGACGAAAAAATAGATGCGGCAGGGCAAAGGGAGCTGCTTGAGAATATAGAGTTTCCCTTGGCAGAGGTGCTGGCGAGCATGGAGCAGGTTGGATTTCTTATAAATAAGGAAGAGCTTGAGAGCTACGGCAAAAGGCTTGAGGAGGCAATAGAGCGCAGGCAAAAGACGATATATGAGCTTGCGGAATGCGAGTTCAACATAAATTCTCCGAAGCAGCTTGCAAGTGTTCTTTTTGAGAAGATGTGCCTGCCGCCGACAAAAAAGACAAAGAGTGGATATTCCACCGATGCCGAGAGCCTTGAAAAGCTTAGGGAATACAGCCCGATTATTGATGAAATTCTCGAATTCAGAACCGTCTCAAAGCTCAAGAGCACCTATGCTGACGGACTTGCAAAGGCGACGGGCGATGACGGAAGGCTTCATACCAATTTTAAGCAGGCGCTTACGCTTACGGGACGCCTTTCCTCGGCGGAGCCGAATCTTCAGAACATTCCCATACGTACTGCCGAGGGCAGAGAAATACGAAAGGTGTTTATTCCCAAAGACGGATACGTGCTTATTGATGCAGACTATTCACAGATAGAGCTGAGGGTAATGGCGGCAATATCGGGTGATGAAAATATGATTTCCACATATAAAGCAGGTGAGGACATCCACACGTCGACAGCTTCACAGGTGTTCGGAGTTTCGCCCTCTGAGGTTACGGGTGAAATGAGAAAAAAGGCAAAGGCGATTAATTTCGGAATAATTTACGGAATATCTGATTTTTCCCTTGCAGGAGATATGAAGGTGTCTAAGAAGCAGGCGGCAGAATATATTGACAGATATTTTGAAAAGTATCCCGCAGTTGCTTCCTACCTTAGCGACGTGAAGAAAAAAGCACATGAGAATGGCTATGTGACTACCCTTTTCGGCAGAAGAAGGTACATCCCCGAGCTTAACAGCAGAGTCTATATGCAGAAAATGTTCGGCGAACGTGTCGCTATGAATGCCCCTATTCAGGGTACTGCCGCAGATATTATTAAAATAGCTATGCTCCGCGTTTATAATGCTCTTAAACAGGAAAACCTCGATGCAAAGCTTATCCTTCAGGTGCATGATGAGCTTATTATTGAGGCTAAAAAAGAACACGCTCAAAGAGCTAAACAAATTCTCGTCTCTGAAATGCAAAACGCTGTCCGCCTCTCTGTCCCTCTTGAAGTAAGCGCCGATGTCGGCTCTAACTGGGATGAATGTCATGGGTAGGTAAGATAGTTACATTTTGTCGATACAAAAGTACGGCTCGCTGTCCGCAGACAGCGAAACTCCTGCCCGACAAAAATCTAACTTAAAAAGAAAAAAAGAAAAAAGGAAAAAAGAAAAAAAAGAAAAAACAGCATTGTGCCTAAAAATTTAAAAAGCCTTTGTCCAAAATGCACCAATCTAAAATTTGGTATTGAAATTTTGACCTTGCTGTGATATAATTATACTGTTAAAATAGATTAATATCCCAAAGAAGGAGCACAGACATGAAAAAGATATTGGTTTCTATGCTTTGCCTTGGCCTTGCGGCTGCAACAATGCTCGCATCCTGCGGCAAAAAGACAGAAAAGACAGATGAAAAGACAAATGAAAAAACACCCGTCAGCGTTGTCGAAGACCTTCCCGAGCTTCCCGAGGTGGAACTCCCCGAGGAACAGAAGGATTTTGAGGTTGCAATTGATGGCTTTGACCTTACAGCATCTATCGTAGAATATACGGGCGAGGCAGAAGAGGTTGTAATTCCTGCCAGCGTTGTTGACCCGCAGTACGGCGATGTTTGTCCGGTAGTGTCTGTTGGAGTCGGCGCATTTATGGGTAATGATACAGTAAAGAGCGTTGTAGTTCCCGAGGGCGTAAAGAAGATAGATATCGGTGCATTT
Organism: Eubacteriales bacterium; assembly: GCA_045541355.1. Taxonomy (GTDB): domain Bacteria; phylum Bacillota; class Clostridia; order Oscillospirales; family CAG-382; genus UMGS1387. The sequence continues at coordinate 20,676 of JAZQIW010000067.1, forward strand.
CAGAACTGCTCTGCCCTTGAAACGGTAGTTCTTCCCGAAAGCATGGAGGAAATCGGCAGCAGAGCATTCTATAATACAGCGCTTGCAAATATCAATATCCCCGAATCTGTAAGCAGCATCGGAAAGTATGCTTTTTCCACAGACCTTAATGAAACACCCTGGTATGCATCACTTACAGACGAAAAGGTTATCGTCGGTGACGGCATCCTTCTCAAGTATAACGGTAAGGGCGATGTAACCTTCGGTGAAGAGGTTAAGCATATCGCATACTATGCCTTCAAGAATCCCGGTGCTATAAAGGTAAAGTTTGTCTTTGACCTCGAAAGCTTTGACAGCGCCGCAGTATTTGAATCTGAGGGTAAATCCGGTATCACATTCCTTGTTCCTTACAAGAGCAATGCAGAGGATCTCATTTCCTCAACTACATATAACTTCGGTATCCACGGCATTCCCGAAGCAACAGGTAACCCCTTCAAGTGGGAAATGAACAGTGCGGCAGAAGTGGACCAGTCCTGGTACGGCCACCTGTTTGACGTTTCCTTCTCACCCGAAGGAGCACTCCGTGCAACAACAACAGCCGTTGACGGATATAATGACCCCATCCTTGAATGTAAGGATAAGATCTACCTTCCCGCAGAGGACTTCAAGTACTGTGTAATTAAAATGAAGCATGATATCGTTGAGCCGATAAATACAGGCAGCGGTTATCTTCAGGTTTACTACGATAACGGTCAGGGACTTTCAGAGGCAAGAAGTGCGAGAGTTGATCTCACACAGAGCTCAAACGGTGAATATGTTGAATATAGACTCAACATGGCTGAATCCGAAGGCTGGTCGGGTATTATTACATACTTCAGAGTTGACCCCTTCAATAACCTTTCGGGTGAAATCTGGATTGACAGCGTAGAATTTGTTGCAGATGATGCGGCATATGATTACAGCACACTCTTAAAGCCCGTAACAAAGAAGATTGAAGAGCCTGAAAATCCCTATAAGTATAAGTTTGCTGAGGAAGCACTTGCAGCTGTATGGACAACAACAGGCATGGAATACTCCTATGATGCAGAAAGCGAAACAATTCACGGTATCGTTGATGCGGCAAGCGAAACAACAATCACTTCTCCCGAGCTTTCCGTTCCCGGCACAGCATACAGAAAGATTATCGTCAGAATGAAGCATGAGTTTGATGTTGAAAAGACAGAAGAAAACGCAAATGACTTTATGATGAAGGTTTACTTCGATAACGGAGAAGGTTATAGCGAAGAAAGAAGCCTTACAGCACCCATTGCACAGACATCGGGCGGCGAAAAGGTTGAATATGAGTTTGATATGTATACGCTTGACGGCTGGTATGGAACAGTTAAGGGAATCAAGATTGTTCCTTGCAGCAACATGGGCGGTGAGCTTTGGATTGATAAGATTGAATTTGTTGAAGAAAATAAGCTCACAAGAGCAGAGTTTGTGTCAATGCTCTATGAAGCAGACGGTAAGGAATCCGTTTCCGGGGAGTCTGTATTCTATGATGTAGTCGTATACGATAAGTACTGCAACGCAGTAATCTGGGCAAAGGAAATCGGACTTATCGGCAGAAGCGCAGATAATATGTTCTATCCCGATAGAAAGATTACGGCAGAAGAGTATACAACAATACTCGGTAAGTACTTTGAGGAAAAGGGCATTGAAGCTGTGCTTGAGGCACCCGCTGATCCTTCGGCAGTTGTTTATGAAATGGATGCACAGGATTTGCTTGATGAGCTTATCGGCGAATAATATAAAATAGAAACGGCCGCAGGGTAAAACCTGCGGCTTTTGTCGTAAAAAAACATGAGAGAACGGTGAGTTGGCTGAGAAATAAAGAAGAAAAGGAGCAGTTAAAATAATTTTAAAAAAACGAAAAAAGGACTTGACAAACCAAAACCGTTGTGTTATACTACCATAGCAATCGTTGCTGTGGGTGCCTGTATGGTGCACAAGACGTTGCAGCCATATAGGGGAATAGCTCAGTTGGTAGAGCAGCGGTCTCCAAAACCGCGTGTCGTGGGTTCGAGACCTTCTTCCCCTGCCAGTTACTTTTTCTTTGATAAAAAGAAAAAGTAACCAAAAAGAAAATGATTCGGGACTACATTTAGGATGAAAATCTTATGTAGAGTTCCCGAGTGGTTTTCCGTTTGACCGCCATAAATCCAAGCGGTCAAACTCAGCGAAAACCCAAGCATTTTGCCATCCCTTAGGGGAAAACAAAGTTTTAACCATGGCTCGGTAGTTCAGTTGGTTAGAACGCCAGCCTGTCACGCTGGAGGTCGTGGGTTCGAGCCCCATCCGAGTCGCCAGAAACTTTTTAAAACCACCTGCGGATTTAGCTCATTTGGTAGAGCGCGACCTTGCCAAGGTCGAGGTGGCGGGTTCGAGCCCCGTAATCCGCTCCACAATGGGCGAAGCGAAAGCTTTGCCCAATTAATTGAATATTCTTGAAGAGAGAAGCAAGAAAAGAGAACAACGTTTGAGACGTAAGTCAAGTAAGGTCGGCAAAGAGTTTGACCGCTTGGATTTATGGCGGTCAAACGGGAAACGGTTCGGGCATCTGAGACGGGGTTATGTCAAAGATGAAGTCTCGAATTGAAAGTTCTTTGGTTTCTTTCTTACAAGAAAGAAACGGCGCCATAGCCAAGCGGTAAGGCAGAGGTCTGCAAAACCTTTATGCCCCGGTTCAAATCCGGGTGGCGCCTCCAAAAAATCCTGCACGAAAGTGCGGGATTTTTACTTTTTCACCCTTAACTCTTCACTTTTCACTAAATGGCAGGATTTTTTGGGAAGTAATAGTGAATAGTGAATAGTGAAGAAGTTACGGCAGCTTTTCAGGGTAAAGCTTTTTAATTCAAAAAACCAATAACAAAAAAATAATAATTTTCGTTAATCAATTGACAATGCTATAAAAGTGTGCTACAATGTACTGAATTGTTCCGAAAAGGAGACGAAAAGAGACATGAAACAGCTTAAACTTGCACTTGTCGGATGCGGCGACAGAGG
>JAZQIW010000068.1:0-26209 GCA_045541355.1 Eubacteriales bacterium
AGAAGTGCCCTGTCTTGTTGACGGTAACGGTATTCAGGGCTGTCACGTGGGCAGACTTCCCGTTCAGCTTGCAGCAATGAACATGACAAACATCAATCCCCAGCTTCTCACAATCGAGGCGGCTGTAACAGGCAAAAAGGAACACATCTACCACGCCGCAATGCTCGACCCTCATACCTCTTCCGAGCTTTCGGTCGATGATATCATCAAAATGTGCGATGAGCTTTATGAGGCTCACGAAAAAGCAGGATATCCTATGCTTTAATAGTTACAAACAGCCGAAGTTTTTTCGCTTTCTTGAAAGAAAGCTCGCAAAGAACTTTCAATCTGTCAACTTTTCTTTTTGGGTTTTAACCAAAACATAATATTCTCGATTAGAACGTCGCTTGAACAGCATAAACGCTACTGTTCAAGCGAATAAAACCCAAAATTAGCACCCACACCAAACGGAGGGAGTTAAGCCCCCACGGCGAAAGAGGGAGATTCAGCGGAGCGTCGGGGAGAAGTAACATAAAGTTACACCCATCCCTGATTTTGACGAACAAAAGAAAGCCTTTTTCAAAACCGCCTGTGTCAAAATCAGCATTTTAAAGATACAAAAATCCCCCGACCGAGCCACTCCCTCTTTTTGAGTGGAGCGTTTTTCGTTTCTTTTGGGGCGGGCCAAAAGAAACTCGGCACCGCAGTGCCGAAACACTCCTGCCCGACAAAAATGTAACTCCCAAAACGGCGGAAAACGCGGCTCGCAAGCCGCGGAACTCCCTGCCGGATAAAAATGTAACTTAAAACAGCAACTTAAAACAGTAACTTAAAAAAGTAAAAAAAGCAGTCCGTCGGACTGCTTTCATCAGCTTTAATGGGGTGGGATATGGGATTCGAACCCATGGCCTCCAGGGCCACAACCTGGCGCTCTAACCAACTGAGCTAATCTCACCATATAACATGTGCCCTGATATTTCAGAGGACAGCGGCTTGTCTTAAGAAAAAAGTGGCGTGCCTTGAGGGACTCGAACCCCCGACCTACTGCTTAGAAGGCAGTTGCTCTATCCAGCTGAGCTAAAGGCACAGGTATAAAAAATATGGAGCGGGTGAAGGGAATCGAACCCTCGCTGCCAGCTTGGAAGGCTGGAGTTCTACCATTGAACAACACCCGCGTGTTCAAATTCGGTCGCCTTGCGACTTACATATGATAACACAAAAAAATCTGTTTGTCAAGACCTTTTTTACATTTTCTTCTACATTTATCAAATTGATAACGGCGGTTTTTTCCGCCGTTTTTTGATTATTCGTCTTCCTTTTTGTTCTTTTTCTCCCGGTCTATCATTTGGTGCAGGCACTCAAGTGCTCTTCCGAGACTTCCCACCTCGTCAATAAGCCCTATGTCAACGGCGCATATTCCGTCAATAACCGTTCCGATATCCGCCGCAAGCTCATCCGTTTCAAGCATAAGCTTGTTCAGGGTTTCCTCTGAAACACGGGAATTTTTCACAACAAAACCCGATATCCTTTCCTGCATTTTCAGAAAATAAGTGAAGGACTGGGGAACGCCTATGACAAGTCCGTTTGTTCTGACAGGGTGTATGGTCATCGTGGCAGAGGGAACAATAAAGGATTTTTTTGCACAGACGGCAAGCGGCACGCCTATGGAATGTCCCCCGCCAAGCACCAGCGAAACGGTTGGCTTTGTCATGCCCGATACAAGCTCTGCTATTGCAAGTCCTGCCTCCACGTCGCCGCCGACGGTGTTGAGAATCATCAGCAGCCCGTCAATATTATCGCTTTCCTCTACCTCGACAAGCTGGGGAATAACGTGCTCATATTTTGTGCTCTTGGTCTGGCTGGGAAGCTCATAATGCCCTTCAATCTGCCCTGCAATCACCAGCGTATGGATGCGGGACATACCCTTTACAACACGCACCGAGCCCGTCTGTTTTATATTTTCAATACTTTCGGAAAGGCTTGCGTTTTCCTGCTCCGAGTCTGTGCTTTCTCTGTCGCTTCTCCCTTCATTTCTTCCCGAATATGCGTTTTTTACCGGTATTTTTTTATAAAAGCCTTTCATATTCCACCTCACAGATGTTTTTCTTTAGTTTGTGCGGAATACTTCGGACTTATACAAAAAAAGCACCGCCGACGGCGGTGCTTTTCTCCTTACCGGCATTGCCGGTTACAGTTCTAAATTCAATAGCCAAAATCAACTCACTTAAGTAGTACAAATGCCGTGAGTCTAATTTCCGCTATGGAAAGAACACTCGGACAGGAATAAACCCAAGTAAATAAATATTAAGCTTTAAGTATTTATTACTGTTCTTCCTTCATTGCTGCGAAGCAATCGCTGCAATAAACAGGTCTGTCGCTTGTGGGCTGGAAGGGAACCTTCGCTTCCTTTCCGCAATTTGCGCAGGTTGTTGTGAAGTATTCTCTCTGAGGCTTAGCAGCATTCTTTCTCTTGTCGCGGCAAGCCTTACATCTCTGAGGCTCGTTCTGGAAGCCCTTTTCCGCATAGAATTCCTGTTCGCCTGCTGTAAAGATAAATTCTTCTCCACAATCCTTGCAGACCAGTGTCTTGTTTTCGTACATTGTTCTTTCCCTCGCTTTGAGTTAATTATTATTATTTTGCCACATGACGGTTATGAGCCGCCGTGCTTTGCACCGATTCCTCGATGTGACATATTTTCCGAATTTTTACCTGTCGATGTACTCCTTGAGCTTTTTCCTTGCTCTGAAAAGCGTGTTTTCTATCGACTTTGACGGCTTTGAAAGCCTTTTTGCAATCTCGCCCGCCTTGAGCCCTGACAGCTTGAGACTGAGCACCTGTCTTTCATAGGCGGAAAGACCCGCAAAGCCTTCTGCCAAGAGCAGCTCTTCAAGCTCATTTGCACTGAAGATATCCTCGGGAGTTTCCTTTGAAACACCTCTCTCGTTTTCGTAGCCCTCGACCGATGACGAATAAACCTTGCCGCGATTCTCGCTGTTATACTTCCTGACAAGCGTAATCATGGCATTTGTCATACAGGACATGGCATAGGTCGAAAACCTTACACCCTTTGCCTCGTCATAGCTCATCGCCGCACGATAGAGCGCCATCCTGCCCTCCTGGCACAAGTCCTCATGCTCCGAAAGGGGCAGAGAAAAGGAACGGGCAAGCGAAGAAACGCTGTGAGAAAACAACCCCAAAAGCTCAACAAAGCTTTCCGTGTCTCCCTGTTTTACAAGCTTGGCAAGACATTCTGCTCTGTCATTTTTGTTCTTTTTTGAAAATACGGGGTTACTGCTCATACTCTCTTTGCCATTCTCCGATTACTCTTACCGTGTGTGCTTTTCTCAGGGTGCAAAAACCCGAATACACTACAATCAGGTACAATATTTATTATACCAAAATATAAAACATTGTCAATAGAATTTTCAAAATTAACTAATAATTGGAGTTTTCCACATACAAATATTGTGTAATTTGTGCAAAATTCACCATTGATATGTCAACAATTTCCAAAATATTATATTTTTTTACAACACTTTTTGCGTTTCGACAATGCCGAAAAAAGCAAGCTGTCGCAAAGTTTTAAGAAAAAATGAACAAAAAGGCCGAGGTGCGTATGTGAACCCCGACTTTTGATATGTTATTTTGAGTTATATGTTTCTTTTGATAAGAGCCTTATAGCAAACCACGGCGCCTATGAGCGTCAGCACAAGCTCGGGCAGCATATAGCAGCCATTATAAACGAGGCTGTAAAGCCAGACATTAGCCGTTTCAAAGCCCTCCCACAGCTTGCCTGCCGAGGCAAACACGAAAACGCCGCTGAGCAGGTGGCATACAAATCTTGATGCCACAGCAAGAGCTGTACCTGCGACAATGCCCGAAAATCCCCATTTTCTGAAAAGTCCCGAGATTCCGAGAAGGCTGAAGGCGGCAATATAGTCAAGCACGATGCACGCAGCAAGCATACCCGCTGTCAGTCCCCAGGCAAGAAGGCCGTCTAAGACAATTCCGAAAAAGAGCTGTATTACCGAATAGACAAAGGCTGTGCCCATGCCCCACTTTATGCCGTGTCGAACCGACACATAGCACACGGGAAGCATACTGAGAAGTGTTACGCTTCCGCCCCAGGGCATATTCCAGATTTTCACAAAGCTGAGAACCGTCGAAAGAGCCACGAGAATGGCGCACTCTGCAAGGATTTTTGTTTTTTGATTTTTCATTTTCCGCTTTCCTTTCGCAAATAAAAATACCGCACACAATATCGGTGCGGTACATACGCTTAAAGTCAAGCCAATCTCCCTACGCCGGTATTATCCGAACAGGTTTAAAGGGTTCGGGACCTATTCCCGTCTCAGCCGTTTTTCAACAGCACCCCTGATATTGTATTCTGCGGTTCGCTTGTATTATACTACATCATCAGCATTTTGTCAACACCTTTTACAGTGCTTTTATTACAACCGTCACTATAAACAGTGCAAGGCACGAGAGCATAAGCGGGTTTGTAAAGGCTCTTACCAGCTTTGATGCCGTCTTTCCGTCTTTGGAATAAAACAGCGCCGCACCCTCCTTTACCGCCCTTTCGTTGACTATGCCGTTTAAGGTCTCCGAGTCCGAAGCCTTAAGGAATTTTGCCGCCTTTACATTACAGCCCTTTTCTATTACCTGAAGCATAATAATAAGGCACATAAAGCAAAGAATGCCGAGCACTATCATAAGGAAGCTTCCGCCGATTCTCTCTATTGCCACAAAAGTAAGTCTTTCGGAGAAATATATGGACATTACATTATTAAGCAGATGCACGGCTATTGCGGGAATGCACGAGCCCGACACATGAGTCACAAGCCCCATAACAAGTCCTGCCGTCAGGTAAATTGTAAAATACTGGAGATCAAAATGTGCAATTGAAAAGGCAGCCGCCGAAAGCAAAATTCCCGTTCCCGCACCGCCGTAGCGCGATATTTCGTACTGAAGCACGCCACGGAAGAACAGCTCCTCGCACACGGCGGGAAGAACCGCACCGAGCATGAGAGATACCCCTAAAGACGTACCCCTGAACACCTCGCTTTGAGCTGTGTAGGAAAATGTATAGGCTATAAAATACTTCTGAAGTGCCGACAAAAACACAACAAGTCCAAGACCCGATGCCGCAAGGGCAAATGAGCCGGAAAAGGGTTTTCTTATATTATAAAGCTGCATTCTCCCGGGAGAGGAAACAACGTAAATTACTATCGGCACAAGATATGACACAACATAGGTTGCCGCAACCACAAGGTTTGCCGCATTTTCCGAGAGTCTGAAGGCGGCAGAGCTTTCAAGAAACAGCCCCGACAGCACGAGAATTGCCATAGCTGACAAAAGGAGCACAAAGGGAGCCTTGGGGCAAGGGGAATCCGCTGCTTTGGGTGTTTCGAGATATATGTCCTCCTTTACCTTATTTCTTTTAAAGGTAAAGCGTTTTGAAATCTTCTGCTTTTCGGGAACATCGGATGCCGCGTTCTTGAACACGTCTTTTTCCACGACATTCTTTACCTTATCCTTTCCCCTTTTAAACAGGGAACGGCGAGGCTTTTCCTCGGGTATCTCCTCTGAATTTGCAAGATAAAAATTCTCGTTTTTACCAAGCTTTTCAAATTTATTTTTCTTGCCCAACTACCAGCACCCCGCTTTCGGTTATAAGTAAATCGGTTCTTTTATCGTACCGCTTTTCTCTGACAAGCTCCGTCTCTACAAATCTGTCGTACACAACGCACGCCGAGATACCGTCGAACCCTGAAAGAAACCTGTCATAGTATCCTCCGCCGTAGCCGAGCCTTGAACCGTCTTTTGCCGCGGCAAGGCAGGGAACTATACAAAGAGGATGGGAGGATGACGTAAATTCGTTTTCTTTACATTCCAAGGGCTCCCGTATTCCGTAGTGTCCCTCTTTTAAATCCGACGGCGATTCCGTATAATAAAACTTCATAACACCCCGTGATATGCATCTTGGAAATGCCACGCGTTTTCCGAGTGAAAGCGCCTTTTCAAACAGCGGCATGACATTAATTTCCGTCTCTGTCGGGCAGAAAAGAAGAAGTGTGTCGGCGTATTTAAAGCTGACAGAGGAGGCGATTATATCGCAAATCGCCGCATCGAGCCTTTCCCTCTCGGCTTTGTCGATAAGGGCTCTGCTCATTTTATTCTTCTTTCTCATTTCCTTTTTAAGCTGTCTGATTTGTTCGGTTGTCATGCCAACGCTTTCCTTGTAAATTTTATCTTGCACAGATGCTGTGTCTTACCTTTTCGGCTTCGTCTTTTCCTTTAAGAAGTTTTATAAGCTCAAAGGAAAACTCCTCCGAGGCACCTGCCGCCCTTGCCGTTACAATATTCTTATCGGTAACAACCGGTGCATCAGTAACTATTGCGCCTGCAGCCTCAAGCTCATTCTCCATGCCGGGATAGCATATGCATTTTCTGCCCTCTACAATTCCCATATGGGCAAAAATTGTAGGAGAAGCGCAGATTGCCGCAACATATTTTCCGTCATCATATGCCCTCTTTACTATTGAGAGCACCTTTTCGTTCTGCTTCATGGCATTCATTCCGCCAAGTCCTCCCGGCAGAATTACCATTTCAACATCATGCGTATATTCTGTTTTATCAAGTGTTGTATCTGCCTTTACAACAATATTTCTTGTGCCTGTCACAAGCTCTGAGCAAAGTCCCACCGTCGCAATTTCAATACCCGCGCGTCTGAGATAATCAACCTGTGTCAGTGCCTCTATTTCTTCAAAGCCGTCTGCCAAAAACAAAAGTACCATTATTTTTTCACCATTCTTTCCATAACAGCCCTGTATATCTTTTCGTGAATTTCCTCTCTCGACAGCATCTCGCCGTCAGCTCCCGTACACACAACTCTTGTCCAGCCCCATTTTTCCGCAGCATATTTGCTTGCCTCATAGCACTTTTCAAGATACTCCGTGTCTTGCTCGTGGATATCCGTCTTATGCTCCGTGTCCTCTTTGGCTCTTTTTTCAAGAAGCATTTTGCTCGTTTTCGGCGGAACATCAAGTGAGATTGTTATATCGGGAACGGGAAGTGACATTTTTTTAAATTCAAAGTCATACAGCCACGAAAGAAAGCTCTCCCACTCCTGCTTTTCAAGCTTACATATCTGATGCACGGCATTTGAGGTTGTGTATCTGTCAAGAATCACTACCGTATTTTCCTCCGACAGCTTATCCTTCCAATCAAGGTTATAGGAAAAGAATCTGTCCACCGCGAAAAGCACCGAGGCAGAATATGCCCCCGTATCGCAAGGGTTATTGCCGAGAACTCCCGAAAGATACATTTCCACCGGCTTGCATGCATCGCTTCCGTAATTGGGAAACGCAAATTTATAGGTTTTATAACCCTCTCTCTGCAGACGCTCGGTCAGCATTTTTGTCTGGGTTGCCTTACCCGATGCATCGGGTGCTTCAATTGTTATCAGAAATCCCATGTCAATCAAACATCCTTACATATTCTTAAAAGCTTCTCTCGTTTCCTTTGCCTTGCCGCAGGTCATTGTACCCTCCTTGCAAGCTCCCTTGACGCAGGAAGGCCCTGCATTCTTAAAGAGCAAGGGGGATACGCCTTTAACAAGTCTTAACATCTCTGTTGCAAGCTCTCTTATTTCCCACTGCGCCCTCGAACAGGTTCTGAGTGAAAAAAAGTTATAGAGAGATCTTACATTCATGGTCATGACAATTTTTGTGTCGCAGGCATTTGAAAGGACATATCTTGCGTCCTCCTGAGCCTTTTTCTTTGCATTTTTCTCTGCCGTCTTTTCGTCAAGACCGTCAAGAAGCATTGTCTCTTTATGCTTTGCCGAGAGAATTTCATTAAGCTTTTTATAGGTTTCTCTGTCGCTTTCCATCGCCTTTACAAAAAGCTCTTTTGCCTCCGGAACAGCCTCTATTTCGGGAGGAATGATGTAGTCAAAGTTTTCTTTGCCCACATATCTCTGGCTCTGTACGCTGTACGAAGCAATTCTGTGGCGTGTAAGCTGTGCAAGAAGTGAACGCGACACTCCCTCAATTGCAAAGGTAAAGCACACGTGCTCCACGGGGCTCTCGTGTCCGAGAGACATGAGCATATTTATAAAGCTCTCGCACTTCTCAGCCGTCATTTTTTCAAGTATATCGTCTACCCCTACCTCTGAATAGCACAGCTTTGCTGCCGCCGCTATTACTCTCTCGGGCTCGGGTGTATGTTCCAAAAGTTCAACCTTCATGTTGCTGTCACCTCTCGCTTTTAATTTATGCCTCTTTCGGCGCCGCCTTATTTTTTTCTTTTAGAAAAGTCCCGGCATATTAAGGCTGCCTGTAATTCTGCTCATTGCCGCATTGCTCTTTTCGTCAACCGTCTTGATTGCCTCATTTACTGCCGCAACGATAAGGTCCTCAAGGGTTTCTATATCATCAGGGTCAACAACATCCTCCTGAAGCTTTATCGAAAGAATTTCTCTGCTGCCTTTTATCTCAATTTTAACAGCTCCGCCGCCTGCCGTAACCTCTGTTACCTCTTCGGCGAGCTCCGCCTGCGTTCTTTCCATGTCCTCCTGCATCTTCTGTGCCTGCTTAATCATGGACTGCATATTCTGGGGGCCGCCGCCCATACCCTTGGGAAGTCTTGCTTTCATTTTTATTTACCTCTCTTTTTTGGTTTTTAGACAAAGTCTATAAATATACACTTTATTTTACCACAAAGCCGTCAATCATTCAAGGCTTTACTGTAAATTCCTTAAACAAAAAAATCACCCCGAGACGGGGTGAAACATTTGTTATGAGGCTGAGGTTTTATTTTTGAGTCTCAGGCTGTCGGCAACAAGTGCTATAAACTCGCTGTTTGTGGGCTTTCCCCTTGCACTCTGCACGGTATATCCGAAAAAGGAGTTAATGACATCCACATCTCCCCTGTCCCACGCCACCTCAATTGCATGGCGTATTGCCCTCTCAACCCGTGAAGAGGTTGTGCCGTACTGCTTCGCGACTCCGGGGTATAGCTGTTTTGTAATGGAATTTATAAGCTCTGCATTATTCATTGTCATTATAATCGCACTTCTTAAATACTGATATCCCTTGATGTGGGCAGGCACACCTATCTGATGAATGATTTTTGTAACCTGTGTTTCAAGGTCTGCCTCCCTTTCTGCCACAGCGTCTCTGAACTCCACTCCCGTACTCTTGGGGTTTTCCTTATCCTTGAGCGCCGTATCAATTCTTCCGAGAAGCACCGAATATTCACAGGGCTTTATGATGCAGTAATGCGCTCCCTCGCTTGTGGCTTCGTTCAACATCTTTGGGTTTCCGATTGCCGTTGCCACAACAAACACCGGGTCATATCCCGAAAGCCTCTCCCTTGTTTCCTTGATTACCTCAATTCCGTCAATCCTCGGCAGGAGAATGTCCAGCACCACCACATCCGGCCGCATCTCCTCTATAAGTCTTATCGCCTCATACCCGTCGGCGCAGTCACCCACAACCTGATATCCCTTCTTTGAAAGAAAGCTCTTAAGTCCAATTCGGAACTCAGGGCTCTGGTCTGCAACTACAATTCTTTTTGTATTCATATCTATACTGCCTTTCCGAAGCTGTCATTTTGCCGTAGCAAACGCCAAACCTCTCTGTTTTTTGTGATTGTATTCTATCATTCGTTAAAACAACTTTATATGCTTCGCACAAAATGTTAATATTCTTTAACAAAGGGTATTTTTTCCTGTGTAAAATGCGGTAAAACCGCGTAGATACGTGTTTTTTAAAGTCGAAGGGGCGCGAAAAAAACAGTCTTATTCAGCTACTCTTTTCGCAAAGAAATTTGCAAATTTCCGAAAATATGACGGCAGGCGACGCATTTTCTTCGCTTTCGCTCTCCAAAAGCACACAAACGGCGACATCACTTTTTTCTGTTTTACACACCCCGCAAAACCATTTATGCACATATTCGACACCCTCTTCGTCAAAGCGACCTGTTTGTGCCGTTGCAGTTTTTCCCGCGCAAAACACATTATCGACCTTTGCCCCCATTCCCGTACCTTCATTTACACATTTTTCCATCATGAGCAATATTTTTTCACACGTGTTTTTTGAAAAAACCCTCTCTTTCTCTTTTTTATCCGAGTTTATCCGTTTGCCGTCGGCAATTTCCCCCTTTATGACACTTAACGGCGTGTTATATCCGAGCGTTGTCCAAGTGACAACCTTTAACATATCGAGAGGAGACAGGCAAAGGTCGCCCTGACCGAAGGATATATTAGCAAGATACCCCGGCGTCTGATTGTTCTCATCCATAAAGAAGCTTTCGCTTTCGCCGAGAAAGTCCGCCCGTGTGCTTTCATCAAGTCCGATTTTTCTTGCCGTCTCTGCGATTTTTTCAATGCCTATTCTTTGTGCAAGGCTTATAAAATAGGTATTACAGGAATTTGCAAAGGCATCTGCAAGCCTTTGCACCCCGTGTCCGCTTTTTTTATGACAGCGAAAGACCGCCTCGTCAACCTCTGTCTGTCCCGTACAGGTATATTCATAGTCCCAGAGAGACTCATCGCTCTCAAGTGCCGCAGCAGCTACCACGATTTTAAACACAGATCCGGGGGTAAAGCTGCTTGTAACTCTGTTTACAAGCTCGCCCTTATCCGAGTCAAGGTAGGTGTGCAGCTTTTGTGCATCATATGACGGGAAGCTTGACAGCGCAAGTATCTCACCGCTATTTCTTTCACAAACCGCAACTGCGCCCTTGCCGATTTTTTCCCCGAGACCGTCGCAAAAGCTCTGAAGGTCTTTATCTATTGTCGTTACAATGCCGTCATATCCCTTATATGTCTCGTCATCAAGCGTAAACGGCGAAAGGCTCTGTCTTTTGGCGTTGGTTTCAAAGCGAGCCTCTGCCTTTCCAAAAAGCTGCTTTGAAAGAAGGTCATTAAAGTGACGTCTAAGCCCCGTAACTCCCTTTCCGTCAGCATCCGTATAGCCGAGAAAATGGCTTGCAATATCCGTGTTTTCTTCATAAAGCGTATATACATAAACACCGTTTTCCCCTGCTTTGAGGATTTTTGCCGAGCCTTCCTCCGACACCGACATTGTAAAGGGAACACCGTTACTTATTCTTTCATATATTTGCGACATCGAAAGAACCTTGGAGCATCCCGAAAGAACTGTCGAAAGTCTCTTTGCATCTTTACATTCGGCAGGGTTTACAAGGGCAACGCATCCCGTTTTTTTGTGGGACAGAAGCTCACAATTTCTGTCATACACAAAGCCGCTTCTTTCCGCTACCGAAATTTTTCCCGTATACTGTCCCTCCAACACCTCCATCGCCCTGTTACTGTCAGGAGTGCTGAGCGAATAGAGTCTTGCACACAGGACAAATACAAGAAACAGCACTATACAGTACAAAACGCACACTCTTTTTTGATAATACATACTCCTGCCTCCTCTTTTTACACAATTATTGCCAAAAAAAGAAAAGATAATACCCTTTTTCTCTTTTCAAACAGCTTTTTTTGTGATAGAATATATGAAGAATGTTATAATGGAGGATTATGATGTATCAGTTACTTGATGTTGCCAAAGGTTTTCTTGAGGCATCGGGAATAAAAGAGGACAGCGTGCTTGCGGATTTCACCATGGGAAACGGTTATGACACCGAATATTTATGCAGAAAAGTACCCTGCGGCAGAGTCTATGCCTTTGATATACAGGCTCAGGCTGTTGAAAACACAAGGGCTCGTCTTGAAAAAGCAGGTCTTTCCAACGCCATTCTCATTCATGACAGCCATGCAAAGGTGCTTGAATACATAAAAGAGGAAATTGACGGCGGTATGTTCAATCTCGGCTATCTTCCCGGGGGCGACAAGTCTGTGCACACCATGCGAGAGAGCACAATGCCTGCCATTGAAGGAGCAATATCCCTGCTTAAAAAGGGCGGTGTGCTTGTCATCTCCATTTATCCCGGTCACGAGGAGGGCACACTTGAGGGGCAGATGCTTCTTGAAAAGCTGAGCACACTTTCAAGGTTTGAGTACTGTGTCACAAATTTCAGAATTATAAATTCCCCCGACGCTCCCTTTATCATCGCCGTGGAAAAGTATGATAAATAAGCAAAGAGAAGGAAGGTAAACAATGCTTTTCACCGAACCTATTTTTATGTTTATATTTCTTCCCGTCTGTCTCATTTTACAGTACACAATAAAGAGCATTGCGGCAAGAAATGTAATACTTCTTATAATGTCCCTTGTGTTTTACGCATGGGGTGAGCCGGTTTATGTGTTTTTAATGATAGCAACCTCTCTTATCGGCTGGCTTCTTACAAAGCTCATGCACCGCAAAAAAAACAGCAAGGCTCTGCTTGCTGTAAGTATTGTTGTGTCGCTTTTGCCCCTTTTATTCTTCAAATACGGGCAAATGCTGCTTGACATTCTCGCGTTTATATCTACTATTGAGCTATCAATGCCGAGTCTTTCTCTGCCGATAGGAATATCCTTCTATTCCTTCCAGATTCTCACATACATCATCGACGTATACAGAAACGAGGCGGCAGTACAGAAAAACCCCCTGTATTTTATGCTCTACATTTCCCTTTTCCCGCAGCTTATTGCGGGCCCCATTGTCAGATATACCGAGGTTGAAAAGGAGCTTCAGTACAGGGAAATCAAGGCTGAGCAGGTAACAGACGGCGTTTACAGGTTTGTTTTGGGTCTTGGCAAAAAGGTTTTGCTTGCAAATGTTGTCGGAAAGGTCGCAAGCGATGTTTTCGCGCTCGACATGGCGGAAATAGGAACGGTTGGAATGTGGGGTGCAATGCTCTGCTACACCTTCCAGATTTACTTTGACTTTTCAGGCTACTCGGACATGGCTATCGGGCTTGGCAAGATGCTTGGCTTTACTTACAGCGAAAACTTCAACTATCCCTACATCTCCTGCTCCATCAAGGAATTCTGGAGAAGATGGCACATTTCCATGAGCTCCTTCTTCAGAGACTACATATACATTCCTCTCGGAGGAAACAGAAAAAGAAAGCTGTTCAATATGTTTGTCGTATGGGCAACAACAGGTCTCTGGCACGGGGCAGGTCTCAACTTCGTTTTATGGGGACTGTACTATTTTGTGCTTCTGACGCTTGAAGGCTTTATTACAAAAAAGGTGAAAATCCCCAAGGTAATTTCCCTTCCCGTAACCTTTATCCTTGTCATTTTCGGCTGGGTGCTCTTCTATTTTGAAGATACTTCAAGGCTCGGCGTTGCACTCTCAACAATGCTCGGCATAGGCTGCTCCTTCTCGGACCCCGTATCCACCGCCATTGTCTCGGGTGCCGTTCCTGCATTAATAATCTGCGCCGTATGTGCCACTCCCCTCTACAAGCGATTTACCGAAAAGCTTTCGGAGGAGTTCAATGAAAACGGCAGGGTGCTCGGCATGAGCCTTGTTACCGTCGTTTTATTTATTCTCTGTACAGCCTATACCATCAGCAGTACATACAATCCCTTTTTATACTTTAAATTCTGATAAGGAGGAAAAGCGGCATGAAGGACATCAGAAAATACATAGTTCCGACGTTATTTATATCCATGCTTTTAGCGACTTCGGCAGCATATATTGCTGTGCCCGACAGGGACATTTCGGAATCCGAAAACAGAACCCTCGCGTCTCTTCCCTCCTTTAGCCTTGAGAGCCTCTCAAGCGGCAAGTTTACCTCGGGAATGATTTCATACATGAATGACCAGTTTCCGTTCAGAGAGGCATTTATGGAAATCGGAAACAACATCGAGGAGACGATGCACCTTGAATCAAAGGTCTCCGGCGGAACGCTGATAACCAACACGGGAAATGTCTCCGGCGGTGCGGGAGAACGGCTTAATGGCAATGACACTGAAATTGTGGCAAAGGAGTTTGAAGAGCTTGAGGAAAGCTACAACTCTCTGATTATAGATGACAGCGGCAGAGCCATTGAATATTACAGCTTTAGTGACAAAAACCTCTTTCGCTATGCAAAAACCCTGAACAGCCTTGCATATGAGCTAAGAGATATCAACCTTTACTCCATGGTTGTTCCCACAAGCTCGGAGTTTTACCTATCGGAGGATTTAAAGAAGGACAACAACTCGCAGAAAAAGGCACTTGACAAGGTGTACAAAAAAACAAGCTCTAAGGCAAAGCGCGTGAATGTTCTTCCCGTTCTTAAGAGAGAGGCGAAAAACCCTGACAACTATCTTTACTTCAAGACCGACCACCACTGGACACAGCTTGGTGCATACCATGCTTATACCGAATTCTGCAAGTCGGCAGGCTTTAAAGCCGTTCCCATGGAGAGCATGGAAACAGCGGTTGTCGAGGGTGATTTTCTCGGCTCGTTTACAAGAATGACCGACAACCCTGCCCTATCGGAAAGCTCTGACACAATCGTTTACTTTGTCCCCGATGAGGTAGAGGATGTTACGGCATACACCGATGCCGACATGGCGGTTTCCTATGATGCGGCACTTATAATTCCACCGGGGGATATTCAAAACAAATACATGGTCTTTCTCGGCGGCGACCATCCGCTTATTCATATAAAAACATATTCCGAGTCCCAAAGAAGTCTTGTCATTGTAAAGGATTCCTTCGGCAATGCCCTCATTCCACTTCTTGTTCCACATTTCAAAAACATCTACGCCATTGATCCGAGAACGGCTCATACAAACCTTGCTCAGTTCTGCAGCCTTCACTCTGTCACAGACGTGCTTATTGAAAACTACGCCTTTTCCCTTTCGTCAAACGGCGCAAGCCTTCTTCTTGAATCACTTCTTGAGGCAGGCTCAACTAACTCTGATTAAAAAGTAACAAATGTGACGGTTTTTCCGCTTTTTCTTTAAGAAAAAGAAAAAGCTTAGCAAAAAGAAACCGTGTTTGCAACTTTTCTTTTTGGGATTAGACTCAAACGCAATATTCTCGATTAAAGCCATGCCCGACCGCCATAAATCCAAGCGGTCGGGCATTTACATATCCAAATCAGCACCCACCCAAACGGAGGGAGATAAGCCGCCACGGCGAAAGAGGGAGAATCAGCGGAGGTCGGGGAGATGTAGCCCATAGTTACAAATTCCCCTGATTTTGACGAACCGATGATAACCTTTTTGAAAACCGTGTGTGTCAAAATCAGCAAATATAAAATACAAATTGCCCCCGACCGAGCCACTCCCTCTTTTTGAGTGGAGAACTTTTGGTACTTTTGTTTCGGGACAAAAGTACGGCTCGCACGTCGCAACGTGCGAAACTCCTGTCAGACAAAATTGTAACTTAAAAAAATCCCCTTGCCAAGCAAGGGGATTTTTCATATTCAGTTTTACTTCTTAATGATTCTCACCTTGTCGCCGTTCTTGAGTCCGCACGCATTGGCATCGTCTGTGTCAATGTGCATTTCCACATTGAAATCATCTCTGACTCTTACCTGTACATCAAAGAACTTTGTGCTCTTTACACTTTCAACAAGCACGTCTACGTAATCGCCATCCTTGATTCCGTTCTTCTGTGCATATTCGGGTGTAAGGTGGATGTGGCGGTTTGCTATTATTACGCCTTCCTTGAGATACACACTTCCCTTGGGGCCTACAAGAACAAGCTTTTCGCTTCCTGCAATATCACCCGAAGGTCTTACGGGAGGACTTACCTTGAGGACAAACGTATCTGTTCTTGAAATCTCAACCTGTGTGTTCTTTCTTACAGGTCCGAGTACGCGTACATTTTCAATTGCTCTTAGAGAAGGTCCTACAAGTGTAACAAGCTGGTCGGATGCAAACTCCTTGCCCATGAGTGTCTTTTTCTTTGTAAGCTCAAAGCCCTTGCCAAAAAGCGTATCAAGATCCTCGCGCGAAAGGTGAACGTGTCTCGCGCTGATTCCTACTTTTATATCGTTATCATCGCCTGCCGACTGCATCTGCTCGATTGCCTTCTTGACAGCCTCGGCGATTACCTTTTCATCATACATTTTCTTTCCCCTTTTCTATCAGGAAGATTATCTTTCAAGTCCTTGCGTCATATCAAAGAACTTGAGTATCTCGGTATGAGGATTTGCAATAACCTCACATCCGTACGTCTTGGAATAAGGCTCGGTAACCTGCTTTCCTCTTTCAAGCGCACTTGTTACCGCGTCAACCTTGCCTGCTACTACAAGCGTTACAAGACGTCCGCCGAGACGCTTCTCGGTATGTACAAGTCTTACGTCAGCCGTCTTTACCATGGCATCAAGACCGATTATCGCCGCTGTGTTGCCTTCGACCTCCAAAAGACCGATAGCACTTGCGCCTTCAACCTCATAGACATCCTCGGCTCCTCTGAAATTCTTGGGGAGCTTCTTATTAAACTTGTCCTTGTTTATATCCATAAGGTAGGTCATGTTATCAACACCCTCACCCGGGTTGGGAATAACGTGCGACACAATGTAGTGTCCCTTACCTTCGGCATATGCCTTTGCAGCTTCAACAGATGCCTTTACGTCTGCTACGTTTCCCTCAATCTTCGCACCCATGATAAGCGGTACCGGAAAACCGGGGTTGAATGGTCTGTTTCTGTCAAAGGCTATAACCCTTATATTGCCTGTTTTTGCCATGGTATCAGCCGCAACAACCGCTGTTGTGAAGCTGTATACCTCAATCATTCCAAATGCTTTATTCATATATCTTTTCCTTTCCCCCTACTTTTCTTTCGGAGAAAAGTAGGCAAAAGAACTCGAACTTAGCACCTTTTCATCGGAAACTAAATACGATTATTCATTGCTCGATTGGTATCTCTTTTGCCCCATTTAGGCTCAGGGCAAAATAATTACAATTTTTTCTTGCCATACGCGAGTACGTCTTTTCTTTCCACTCATTGTATTTTGCAAAGAAAAGCAGGCAAAAGAACTCGAACTTAGCACCTTTTCATCGGAGACTAAATACGATTATTCATTGCTCGATTAGTTCATTTTGCATTTTGCATTTTGCATTTTGCATTTTGCATTTAATCAAACGATATGGAAACCGTCAACAAGCACGCATCTTCTCTGGCGAGTGAAGGAGTGAGCCGCCGTGAGACCCTCGCCTGTGGGGCCTGCGATGGTGAAGGTAGTATAACCCTCGCCGCCTGCGCCTATACCTGCATAGCTGGGTGCGTTCTTTACAAAGATTGTTGTTTCTACCGCCTTTGCAAAGCGTGTGAGGTGGTCAACATTCTTAGAGTGTATGTGTGCAGAATGGCGGTTGCCGTGTTCTGCCTTGCAAGCAAGCTCTATTGCCTCGTCTATATTCTTTACTCTGACAATACCCAATACCGGCATCATCATTTCAACATATACAAAGGGATGGTCATTGGGAACCTCTGCAATAACAAGTCTTGCATCAGCCTCGATGCCGATAGCCTTTAAGAACTTGGATGCATCTCTGCCTACCCAATCCTTATTGATACAGTACTTTCCGTTCTTTTCAACAAGGCAGGTCTTTACAAGCTTATCAATCTGGTCGCCCTTGATGAGATATGCGCCGTTTTTCTGCATGGAAGCAATAAGCTTATCCGCAACATTGTCAAATACAAAGCATTCCTTTTCGGCAATACAGGGAAGGTTGTTATCAAAGGAAGCTCCGAGAACGATGTCTCTGCCCGCCTTTTCGACATCCGCCGTATCATCTACGATTACAGGGGGGTTACCTGCGCCTGCGCCGATTGCCTTCTTACCCGAGGAAAGAAGTGCCTTTACAACGCCGGGACCGCCTGTTGCTACAAGCATCTTGACAATGGGCGATGCCATCATTTCATCCGAGCTTTCCTTGGTGGGGTTTTCAACCGTTACAACAAGGTTTTCGGGGCCGCCTGCCTCAAGAATTGCTCTGTTTACAAGGTCAACGGCATAGTTTGCCGTCTTGCAAGCATTGGGATGGGGATTGAACACAACGCCGTTACCGCCGGCTATCATACCAATCGAATTACATATTACCGTTTCACTGGGATTTGTAGAAGGAGTAATCGAACCGATAACGCCATAGGGTGCCATCTCAACAAGTGTGAGACCTGCATCACCCGACATGGCTGTGGGATGAAGATCCTCTGTACCGGGAGTCTTATTTGCAACAAGCTGGTGCTTGATAATCTTATCGGATACTCTGCCCATGCCTGTCTCCTCAACGCCGAGAACAGCCATGTTTTCAGCCTCAGCAAGTGTAAGCTCTCTTATCTTTGCTATCATCTTTTCTCTCTGCTCGATAGAGTAGCTTCTATACTGCTTATATGCCTTATCCACCGCCTCAAGTGCCTCGGACATGGTAGAGAACACGCCCTTCTGCTTCTTGGGGCTGCCCATTGTGGATTTAACTACGCTTGCTACGATTTCGCTTATGTATTTCTCGTCCAGCATACTTTTTTCTCCTTTTTATCGGTCGGACTGTATCCGCCCTTTGGTGATTTAAAAACTTCTTAACGCATCAACGGGACAGCTCTGCACTCTTTTTTGCAGCTCTGCCCTGAAAATGTGGTTTTTGGTTTGTTTAACTTGCAAAACGATGTGGTTTTATGTTGTTTTTGTCACTCAAAACCTTAACAAAAATCAACATCATTCAACATTACACCATATTATAACATGGAAACGCAAATAAGTCTATAAGCGTTTTGCACAAATTTTAAACACATTTGCAGTCACATTTCACAATAATTCCTACAAATACGGCATTTTGGCACTAAAGACAGGCGGAATTTGTGTTTTATTTGGATTTCAACTCTGACAATCTATTGCCAATCAGCATTTTCCTTTATGAATAATGGAAGGAAAAACGGGAAAAATAAGTTCAAACGCAAAAGGAAAGGACTGCATATACATGAAAAAAAACAGAACAAGAGAAAGAACTCTCACCCGTCAGCTTATCAGCGGGGGCGTATATATTGCGCTGTCGGCGGTAGTGGTAGCGGTAACCGTAAACACGGTTGTTTCTCTCATTTCGGGAGACTCTGCCATGCCCGACTTAAATGAATCTCTTGACGGAATAGAGTTTGAAATGAACACGCTTCCCGAAATTTCAGACATCTCAGAGCTTCCCGAGCTTTCGTCGGCAGGAGAGAACGCCCTGTTTCCCGAGGTCGAGCCGCTGTTTCCGTCTCAGGATGCACCCGTCTCAGACACAGCCGAGGGAATAGATGCATTGATTGAGGAGCAAATACCGTCGGAGCAGCTATCATCCTCCTCCCCAGATGCCCTTTCTATACCCGAGGGCGCAGATTTGGGGCTTGACAAATTCATAAAGCCCTGTGACGGGTATGTGAACAAGGAATATTCCATTGATGTTCCCGTTTATTCTGCCACAATGTTCGATTACAGAACCCATGCGGGAGTTGACATTGTATGCGATGAGGGAAGCACGGTAAAGGCGTGCATCGGCGGCATTATCACCGACATTTATAACGATGATTTGTACGGCACAACCGTCTCGGTAACCTCCGAGTCGGGGCACAGGACTGTTTATTCAAACCTCATGCCAACTCTATCGGCGGGCATTGAAAAGGGTGCAGTAATTCCAACGGGTGCAATTATCGGCGGTGTCGGAAGCTCAGCTCTTTGCGAGGCGGCGGAAGCTCCCCACCTTCACCTTGAAATATACGGTCCCGACGGCGCAAGTCTTGACCCCGAGGATTTTATTTCATTCTGAGAATACAGGTTACAAGCAAAAAGACCGCAGACTTTTGTCTGCGGTCTCATCATTTTTTATTTACTTTGCGAATCTTTCAACGATTCTGTAAAGGATTGTAGCAACTTCTGCTCTTGTAGCGTTATCGGAAGGATTGATGGTAGTTTCTGTTCTACCTGTAATGATTCCGTTTGCTACTGCAAATTCAAGTGCTTCAACAGCGTATTCGGAAACTGCATCCGCATCCTCATAGGATTCAATGCTTGCTTCTGCGCTTACGTCAACACCCTTGAGTACTGCGTATCTGTAAGCAATTGCTGCAATCTGTTCTCTTGTTACAAGGTCGTTGGGAGCGAATGCCGCATCGCTGTATCCGTTTACAATGCCGTTTTCATTTGCCCATGCAACAGCATTTGCAAACCAGTCGTCAGCATTTACGTCTTCAAAGGATACTGTACCTTCAACCTCGGGTGCGCCCTCTACTCTGTAAAGAACTGTTACGAGCATTGCTCTTGTTACAAGCTCATTTGCGCCGAAGGTATTTTCAGACATACCGTTGAAGTAACCCTTTTCGGTTACGTACTTAACTGTTTCATAGAACCAGTCGTCTGTATCAACGTCATTATAGGGATTATTCCATTCGGGAACGGTAGGCTTATCTTCGGGCTTATCTTCGGGCTTGTCTTCAGGTTCTTCTTCGGGTTCTTCCTCAACCTTTACCCACTTTGCAAAGATTGTTACGTTCTGAGTAAGCTTTGTATTAAAATCAAATTCTTCTGTGAACTTGTTATCTGCATACCAGCCTGCAAATTCGTAGCCTTCTCTTACGGGATCGGCAATAGGTGTTACTTTTTCGCCCTTTTCAACTACAACCTTTTCTGTCTGACCGATTACGATCTGGAAGGTTGCATCGTATGTAGCAACGGAGGAACCGCCGCCGCCACCGCCGCCGCCGGAGGACTTCTTATTGAACTTAGCTGTAAGTGCAAGGTCTTCTGTAAGCTCAAAGGAGTATTCATCAGCCTTGCTCAGACGCTTATTGTCTTCATCGTACCAGCCTGCAAATGTATATCCCTTATTTGCCTCGGCAACAAGATATACTACGCTTCCTGCAAGGAATGTACCTTCGCCTTCTGCTGTACCGCCCTTCTTAACTTCTACTGTAAGAGTTACGATATCTTCGTTTGCAACTTCTCCGATGGGGAAGCTTTCTGTTGTGCATTCGTAGTTATCTGCATCTGCACCTGCAAGGCGGATGTTTACTACGTTCACGACAGATGCTTCTTCGCCTTCCTCTGCAACTTCAACTTCAACTGTGTTAAAGTCAAATGCTACATCGTCTTCACCTACAACACCGGAAAGCTCGAAGGTTTCTTCTTCAAGATCAAGTGCTACAAGCTCAACCTCTGCCTTATTAACAACAATTTCAACCTCTGCTGTACCTTCGGAATAATCCTCGTTACCGGGTTCTGTTACCTTGATTGTTGCTTCACCTGCGCCTACGATTGTTACATAGCCGTTTTCGTCAACAGAAGCTACAAGCTCATCGCTGCTTTCGTAAGCGAATGCAGAAAGTCCGCTGTCGGATTCTACTGCAAGCTCAAAGCCTTCTTCACCATATGTATATTCGCCGTCGATTTCTGCAATTGTAAGTACCTGAGGTGTCTTATCTACAATTGTAAATGTTCCGCCGACAAAGGTGATATCATAGTTATCGCCGAATGTGAAGCTGCCAAGCTTGATTGCATAGTCGCCAAGCTTTTCGCCGGACTTTCTTTCGAATGTTCCTTCGGGCTCGTCGCCTTCAACAAGCTCGCCTTCAACGATTTCCCATTCAAAGTCAGGATCGGGTGAGCCGAATCTCTTTGTTATATCAAGTGCCTTAACTGTGATTGCACGAGGAGCAACGGATACTTCAAATCTCTTTGTGAAAGGTGCAAGCTCATCATTACCTGCTCTTGATACGATGATTGTAGCGTCGCCTGCGCCTACAACTGTAACCACAGCTACGCCGTCAACCATTTCAACAGATACTACATCATCATTTGTAGATGTAACTACTGTATCAGCATCTTCATTATAGACATTGCCGTATACGATTTCAATTTCAGTACCCTCGCCGCCGTATACAAGCTCGCCAAGGTCAGCACCTGCTGTAACCGTGATATCCTGTGTAGGCATTTCGGATACTACGATAGAGCCCTTGATGAATTCTACGAGTTCATAGTTAGAGGAAAGCTTGAATGTGCCCTTCTCGATTACGCCTTCGTATTCGCCTGCTGTGGAAGCATCAAACTTTCTTGTGTTGAGCTTGAGTTCGCCCGAGAATGCGTCTTCTTCAAAGAGTTCGCCCTCTACCACGTACCATGTAAGTGCGGGAACTTCAGCGTCAACTGTCATTTCGAGGTCTGCAGCCTTAATAACCACAGGCATCTTTTCTACTTCTACTTCAATTTTCTTTGTGAAAGGTCCAAACTCTTCATTACCTGCTCTCGAAACAGTAAGAGTTGCATTGCCTGCCTTGAGTACGCTGACAATTACAGTGCCGTCAACAACTTCAACTGCAAGTACGCTGTCATCGGAGGATGTGATTTCTGTTTCTACGCCCTCGTCTGTGTTATATTCGCCTGTATAGGAGATTTCGAGTTCAAATTCACCGACACCGTATGTAACACTGCCAACCTCGCCCACTTCAATTTCCTGTGCGGGAAGTGTGATTACATAAACATAACCGGGAAGGAATGTCATATCATAGTTACCGTTGGTCTTGAGAGAGCCGCGGGTAATCTTATATTCGCCCTCTTTATTGATTCTTGCAGAGCAAGCAAGCTTACCTGTGAAGATTTCAGAGTATTCTTCAAATACTTCACCCTCGGTTACTGCGTATCCGTAGCTTTCGGGAAGAGAAGTATTGATTGTTACTTCATAGCTTTCAGCAGTAACTGTGATGGGTCTCTTTTCGATTGTTGCCTCGGCATCATCCCAGCCTGCAACTACATAGTTATCTGCATCTTCGCCGCTAAGAGTGATTTCGCCGTCAAACTCAACTGCAATATCCTTGCCTGCATCAGCCTGTGCAAAGTATGCCTCGGGGAGAACAGCTTCTACGTCGTCGTCGTCAACCACGCCTTCAAGAGCATAGCCTGCAACTACTGCTGCTGTTGTTCCGTCATAGAGCTTGTTTTCTACTTCGATATCAACAACCTCAACCTCAGCAGGGAGAATTGTAAGTGTTGCTGTCTTTCTTGTTGTTGCATAGCCCGAAAGGGATGCAGTTGCGGTGATTTCGTATTCACCTGCGTCTGTTACTTCTTCAAGAGAGTATCTGAAGTTAACGCCGTCTTCGGGGTTTGTTGCAACGGCTGTGAGGGAGTGTGCCTCGCCGTCATATACTACCTCATCGTCTTCAAAATCGAATTCGATGGGATCGCCTTCTGTGATTGTAATCTCGCAGGATGTTTCAGCGAGTGTGAAGTCCTTTTCTTCCTGACCTACAAGGTAGAAGCAAGAGCCTTCTTCGGGAGTTACAACAACGTATGTGAAGATTTCTTCGCCGTCAAGGCTAACGCCTTCTGCTGTTGTGAAAGTAAGAGTTACAAGAACACCGTCGCCTTCAGCGTTCTGCATGCCTGCGTATACAAACTTCATGGGGTTTGAACCTTCGGGAGAAGCAACGCACATGGAAGCACCGAGACCGAGCTCATAGCCTGTAAGCACAAGAGAATCCTCATCATATTCAACGGAATATGTCATGCCTGCAAAGCCGGGGTTATTCTTGAAGAACACTTCAACCGTTGTTTCGCTGTCGAGAACAACTGTTGTATCTTCAACTACAAGGGAGGGACCTTCGTTTGTGAGTGTACCCTCTGTAAAGTCGATAACATAGTTATCTCCGCCTGTAAGAGTACCGATTGTGATATCAAACTCGCCTGCAACCTCGGAGTTTTCAACTGTTTCGAGTTCGCCCTCGAGTTCATCATCGCCAACAAGGCCGTCTACTTCATATTCAAGAACGGGGATTTCATCGCCCATCTTGATTGTGTAGTCTTCTGCCACAACTTCAATTGTCTTAGGTTCAACAACTATTTCAAATGTTTCAGAGAAGTCCTTAAGGTCATCGTTACCTTCTCTTGCAACTGTGATTTCAGTTGTACCTGCGCCAACGATTGTAACAGTACCATCCTCATCAACAGTAACAACATCTTCGTCACCTGATTCGAATGTTGTGTCTGCATCTTCGTTTACGTTTTCGCCTTCTTCAACCTCGATTGTGAAGGAGTCATCGCCGTATGTAACTGTTTCTTCAACGCCGGAAACCGTAAGATCCTGAGGATCCTTATCGAGAACCTCGAATGCACCTACTACTTCGGGAAGTGTGAAGTCAATTTCATTATAGCCTTCAAGGTAGAAGCAGGAGCCTGCTTCGGGAGTGAACAATATATCGTATACACCGGGCTCTGCGCCGTCAAGCACAGTAAACTTGAGTGTTACGAGTGTGCCGTCGCCTGTTGCGTTCTGCATACCTGCGTATACGAACTTCATGGGAACTGTTCCCTCAGGAGAAGCAACGCACATTGCTGCGCCGAGACCGAGTTCATATTCTGAGAGCTCAAGTACCTCGTCGTTATAGTCGATTGAGTATGTCATACCTGCAAAGCCGGGGTTATCTTCAATCGAAACAGTAACATCTACTGTCTGACCAACCTTACCCGACGCTTCAGAAATGACGATTGTGGGTGCAGCCTCTGCAGATGCTGTCATGCTGAAGCTGAAAGAGCAGAACATAACCGCAAAAGCGAGAAGCAAAGCTGTAAATCTTTTCATTCTTTTCGTCTCCTTGATATATTATTTTTTCTTTTTTACTTAATGAAGTTCAACAGGCCAGCCTGCAAGGTACTGGAGTATTCTTGAAGCATCTCTGTTACTTACGGTTCCGTCGCCGTTTGCGTCAAGTGCTTCCTCCACGTATTCGACATCCCAACCCGCAATATGCTGGAGAAGTCTCGAAGCATCTCTGTTTGTTACCGAGCCATCGCCGTTTACGTCACCGGGAAGGTATGCAGGGCCTTCAGTTACATCAACGGAACCGAAGGTTACCTTATGGCTTATGGGGCGTCTATCCTTATCAATGATTTCAAAGGAAACACCATTTTCTTCCTGTCCGCGTGTTTCTATGGAAACAGCCGTCTTTCCGAGCGCGGCTTCTCTTGCCACCTTAAAGGTATATTCAACAAGAACAACATCGCCGCCGACCTCTGCACCGTTCTTTGCGGTGAGAAGTGTGGTATAGGGGTTTGCAGAAAGTCCGTCTTCATCTCCGAGTACATCGAAATATTCGCTTTCGGGCTCGGACACAAGGGTAAGCACGCTACTGTCATATATGAGCTGGAACATTGCAGCGGAAATACCAAAGGTATTATCCTTTACAGACACTCCAACCTTTACCGTCGCGCCCTGCTGTGCCGTAGTTTCGGCAACCACAACGTCAATTGCATAAATTGAATCGAGGTCAACCTCAACATCGTATCCGTCAGCCGAAACAAGCATCGGGAAGGCAGACACAAGCATCATTACCGTCAGAAAAAGGGCCATTATTCTCTTTCTCATTTTTTTCGCTCCTTAAAAAATGTATATATACAGGGACTCTACTATAAATCACAGTAATTGTATCACAAAACACGTTTCTTGTCAACGATTTTTTTGTTTTTGAGAGCGGTTTTATTTTCCTTTTTTCTTCTTTTAATTACATTTTTATCGGGAGGGGGGTTATGTGCTGCAAAGTGCAAGGAATCTTTTCTTTTTGAGTTACTTTTGGTGTTACTGTTTAAGTTACTGTTTAAGTTACTTTTTTGTCGGGCAGGAGTTTCGCTGCTTTTTAAGTTACATTTTGTCCGGAAGGAGTGTTTCGGCACTGCGGTGCCGAGTTTCTTTTGGCCCGCCCCAAAAGAAACGAAAAACGCTCCACTCAAAAAGAGGGAGTGGCTCGGTCGGGGATAATTTGTATTTTTAATTTGCTGATTTTGACACTCACGGTTTTGAAAACGGCAAGGTTTATATCGTCAAAATCAGGGATGGAAGTTACTCTATATTACTGCTCCCCGACACTCCGCTGAATCTCCCTCTTTCGCCGTGGGGGCTTATCTCCCTCCGTTTGGGGTGGGTGCTAATTTTGGGTTTGAATCGGTTGGTCGGTGGCGTTTATGCCGACCAAGCCACGTTTTCTATCGCGGGCGATGTTATTTAGGTTTGCAGAACATGACCGCGAATTTGGGTGTCGAGCCGTCTCGACCTCCCTCCGTTTGGGATAGTGCTAATTGGGGTTTTAATCGCTTGAACAGTAGCGTTTATGCTGTTCACGCGACGTTCTAATCGAGAATATTATGTTTTGGTTAAAACCCAAATTAGCACGGGGATGCCCCCGCTGGCAATTTCGCGGTTATGTTCTGCAAACCAAAACAATATCGCCCGCGACAGAAAACGTCGCTTGACCGCCATAAATCCAAGCGGTCGGGCATTCAATTATCCAAATTAGCACAACCCCAAACGGTAGGAGATAAGCCTCCACGGCGAAAGAGGGAGGTTTAGCGCAGAGT
>JAZQIW010000069.1:0-4685 GCA_045541355.1 Eubacteriales bacterium
AACTCACCGAAGCTTAATCCCGCCTATGAATATTTTATCAAGCAAGCGGTACACCTTGGAAAAAAGGTTGTCGTTGTAATGCAGACAGGCGGTGCCGTTGTAATCGATAAGGGAATACTTTCGGCTGATGCAATAGTTGAAATGTGGTACGGCGGTGAAGCGGCAGGCGGTGCGATAGCAGATGTTCTGACAGGTGCCTTTAATCCATATGCGAGACTTTCAGAAACATTTCCCTCTAAAATGCGTGACGATATGCAGTACTCGGGAAATCTTATGCTTGAATATAATGAAAAACTGGACGTCGGATACCGCTATTACGATAAGCATCCCGATGAGATTATATATCCATTCGGACACGGTTTGTCTTATTCGGAATTTAAGTATTCAAATCTTGATGCGTTCTTCGAAAATGATGTTTTGAAAATCAGTCTGGATGTTGAAAATATCGGCTCGCTTGATGCAAATGAAATTGTTCAGGTATACATCGGAAATCCGACATCAACCGTTCCCCGTCCGATAAAAGAACTCCGTGCATTTGAGAAAGTATACATTGGTGCCGGCGAAAAGAAGCGTGTGAATTTCAACATTCCTGCAAGCGAACTCGGATATTTCAATGCAATGCTCGATGGCTTTGTTACCGAAAGCGGAGTGTACAGGGTGTATGTCGGAGCATCGTCTACGGACATTCACCTGACATCCGATGCCGTTTATGAGTGTGAAACGCCTTACACAATGTCGGCATATGGCCTTGCAACGGTGGGTTAAGGGGGGACAGGATATGAGCGAAAATATACTTTCCATTGATATAGGCGGTTCAAAAACGGTTATAGGCATTGTAGATATACAGGGTAATGTAGTCGTAAGTCATAAAACTTTACTGCCTGAAAAATATGATGCCGAGTATTTAATTGATCATATATTGTCTGAGGCAAAGCGGTATACAAAGTATAACCCCATCGCAGTCGGAGTGACAATCCCGGGTCTTTGTGACAGCGAAAAGGGAACGTGGTGTTATGCTCCTTTTTCGGGAATTTCAGATTTTCCTATATCGGCGATATTAAAAGAAAAACTCGGACTTGAAGTTTATATAGATAATGATGTTAATGCCTGTGCCATTGCAGAAAAAAGATACGGCGTCTGCAAAAATGATAAATCCTTTTTGTGGATAACTGTCAGCAACGGTATTGGCGGAGCCTTGTATCTTGACGGTAACCTTTATACGGGAGAATCGGGAAATGCAGGAGAAATAGGGCATTTTGTTGTTGAAGAAAACAAGGCAAGACTCTGCGGTTGCGGTCGATACGGCTGTCTTGAGGCAATGGCTTCAGGAAAGGGTATTGAAAACGAATATGCCTCTGTGGCAGGGAAAAGACTTGATGCAAAGTCTATAGCCGAGCTTGCAAAAAACAAAGATGCCGCATCAATGGCGGCCTATAATAAAGCAGGCTGTTACATAGGTAAAGCCCTGGCGTACAGCATAAACCTTCTGAATATTAAAAAGGTTGTACTCGGAGGCGGTGTATCGCAGGACTTTGAATTGCTCCGTGAGGGAATAAATGAATCACTTGACAAATACTCGTTTAAGCAGGCAAATAAAAACATATCAGTAGAAAAAACGCAACTTGGCTACAATGCAGCACTTATAGGCGCTGCAGCCGTTGCAATAAACAAAATTACAAAATAAGGAGAAAAAACTATGTGTAACAAAGAAACATTATCAAATTATTCAAAGCAGGTAACAGATGCCATTACCGGCACAGACTTTGGCGTTCTTTCTGATATTGCAGAAGCATTATATGCTGTAAAAGACACAAATTCCGTAATCTATACAGCCGGTAACGGAGGCAGCGCTGCAACGGCATCGCATATATGTAATGACCTTCTTAAAGGCTGCGGTGTTTGCGGACATACAGGCTTTAAGACTGAATGTCTTTCGGATTCAACTGCGGTCATTACATGCCTTGCAAATGACTTTGACTATGAAAGCGTTTATTCAATTCAGCTTGATGCCAAGGCGGTTAAGGGCGATTTGTTTATTGTATACAGCGGTTCGGGAAATTCAGGTAATATTATAAAAGCAGTAAATCTTGCAAAAGAAAGAGGACTTAAAGTTATCGGTTTTACTGGTAGAGACGGCGGAAAGCTTGCTCCTCTTTGCGACTTGTGTATTATTGCACCTACTGACAATATGGAACAGATAGAAGATTTACATATGTTCTATACCCATGCTCTCTCATATACTTTACAGAGAAAACTTTCAGAAAAGTATACTTCTAAGCAGTAAAAGGTTGTTTGCGGTGTTAAAATCTTGTGAGTTTTTTCCCACAAACTTGCAAAAGTTTCTACAAAAGTGAGGGGCAATGTATTATTTACACCCCTCACTTACAAATAAGAACGGAGATGTCGATACAATCTCCGTTCTTTTCTGATTTGTTGATTTTTTATTCCCACAATTTGTCAAGTGGGATTAATATTTCCTTGTCATCGTATTCGCAAATACCCATTATTTTTTTTGCTGCTGCCTTTGCTTCTTCGTTTACACTGTTAGAACGGTAAACCGCAATTGCAACATCAAGAGAACTTGCTTCGATTTTCGCGCCATAGAAAATGCGGTTATCTGAAAGTTTTACATAGGGTCTGAATATAAGCGGCGTTGTAAGTGCTGTTTTGTTCTTTGGTATATTCATAAGAACGCATGTGAAGATTTCAAGTTCGTCATTGCTGTCGTAAACCTTGTGAATGTTTTCGCTTTTGCTGAAAGCTTTGCCGTATATAACAAGATGTGAATTCACATAATTCATATCAAGAATTACGTCATTGATTTTACCGCTTGTTATCGAGTCTTTTCGTGCAACAATAAAGCCGTATTCCGAAACACCCTCGTTTTGGTCAAATCCCTTTTCAACAGAGGCTTTAACACGTATGCCTTCAGGAGATTCAATACGCATGGAGAATGAGTTGTAAGATGTAAGCTTTTCGGAATAGCTTTCATTTAATTCAAAGCCTTCGGATGTGTTTGTGTAAATAATGGAGGAAGATTTGGTGAATTTGCCGTCATCATTGAACTCAATAAGGTTGACGCTTGAAATGGCATTTTCTTTTTCTGAATAGATGTATGCATCTTTTTCGTAAATCTCAAGTGTACGACCGCCATCAAGTGATATTACCATCAACTTGTAAAGATTTTCAATCTTTGTAAAGCCTTCATCGGCAATTGTTGAAACAAAGTTTTCTCCGTCTGTGAAGATGTAGTTTTCTTCGCTGTTGTCAAAACCGAAAACAGAGTCAAAACGTACAAAATCAAGGGCAATGTTGAACATCGAACCATTTGAGGGAGCGGAATTTACATAGATTTCAAATCCGGTGATGTTGCCGTCAAGAGAAGATGTGTCGGCAGTATATGTTACAAAGTCTGTCGAGAGAATAGGGAAGACGTAGGTCTTTTCGCTGCTGTTTGTCTTTACTGTAAGCTCTGCTGTTGAACTTTTATCGATGTAACCGCAGGCAAGGGCGAAAGAAACGGAATTCTTGTTTGTAATGTCAACTTCAGGTGAATTGAATCTTACCTTTTCGCCTGATGTGCATACAGTAAAGAGACATGAATCCTTTATTTCCACATGGAAACCGCCGTCGATGTCAAAACCATAGGCAAAGCCCTTGTCTTCTGTATATGTGCCTTCAAATTCAAATCCGTCAGTCTTTTTCCATACAGCATAAACTGTGGTGTTTTCCGTAACATCAATCTTTGTCACACAATCTTCTGACTCTGCCGATAATGACCATCCGAGGAATGTGTATAATTTTCTTTCGGGAATTGTTTCGGAAAGAGAATATCCTAATCCTGCATAATCAAAGCTTTCGGGCATTCCCGAAACAGCATCATCGGTGTTTTTTGAATAGGAAACTCTGTATACGGCGGGTTGGTTTGTAACAGTTACCTTGTGTGTTGCGTATACGCTTTCATCAAATGTACTTGTAGCTGTAACATAAACCGTGCCGTTGTTTTTTGCCGTTACAAGACCGTTTTTGCTTACTGTTGCCACATTTTCGTTGTCAACGCTCCATATTACCGAATCGGAGGCATCGGAAGGAAAAGCATCAGCATAAAGCTGAATTGCTGCACCCTTTTCGGTAATTGTATCTTTGCCTGAAATTTTTATGCTTTCGGGTCTGTATACAAAAGAAGGAGTAAGAACGTAGGGGATGTGCTTTGTAAGATACGACATTGTTACTTTTGCAACCTCGTCGTGTCCCTTGTCGTTCCAGTGATTTGCAACAGCCTGCTGACCGAGCGTCAGCCATTCTCTTGCGAGATTCTCTTCCTTTTCGTGAACGTCAAGGTCGTTTACCTCGAAAATTCTGTCGGTATATCTTTCATCAAGTCTTGCATAAAGTTCTTCTTTCATGCTGTCATGATGGAGAAGACAGTGATGTGCTACCACTATTGCATCGGGAGCATGAGCATAAACCATGTCATAAAGCTGACTGTATGCATTGTAGGCAATATCAACCGGTACATCATTTGAAAGGTTACCTGTTCGTATTGTTACAATTATGTTGGGGTTGTGTTCTTTGATGGCATTTTCCATATTCAGAAAATACTGATTTGAACTGTAGTCGGTTGTTGCACTTGTGTCGTTGTTGATAGATGTATCAAATCCGCTTTCTGCCAAGATTTTAAGGTT
>JAZQIW010000070.1:0-14346 GCA_045541355.1 Eubacteriales bacterium
ATAACAAAAAAATAATAATTTTCGTTAATCAATTGACAATGCTATAAAAGTGTGCTACAATGTACTGAATTGTTCCGAAAAGGAGACGAAAAGAGACATGAAACAGCTTAAACTTGCACTTGTCGGATGCGGCGACAGAGGCAGCTGCTATATGCATTATCTCGATGATAACCCCAAGAAATTCAAGCTTGTAGCCATCGCAGACCCTCTTCCCGAAAAGAGACAGTATTTTATTGATAAATACGATGTTCCTGCTGAAGGCGTATATGACGATTATAAGGAGCTTCTCTCCAAGGAAAAGCTTGCAGATATCGTAATGATCTGTACTCAGGATAAAATGCACTTTGAGCCTGCTATGATGGCAATTGAAAAGGGGTATGATATACTTCTCGAAAAGCCTATTTCACCCGACCCGAAGGAATGCTTTGATATCGCAGATGCTGCAATCGCAAAGGGCGTTAAGGTGCTTGTGTGCCACGTGCTCAGATATACTCCGTTTTATAAGGCAATAAAGAACTTTATTGACGAAGGAAATCTCGGAAAGCTCATGAATATCAACCACACAGAGGGTGTCGGTAATGTTCATATGAGCCATAGCTACGTAAGAGGAAGCTGGAGACGTGAGGACGAGGCGGCTCCCATGATTCTTGCCAAATGCTGCCACGATACAGATCTTCTTCAGTGGTTTGTTGACGAATACTGCACAAAGGTACATTCCTTTGGTACACGAAGCTATTTTAAGGAAGAAAATGCACCCGAGGGTGCACCGGCAAGATGCCTTGACGGATGTCCTCATAAGGATACCTGCTATTATTACGCACCAAGACTCTATAAGCTTCCCACCGCCGAGGTTCAGCACTTCAAGGCAGTGGTTGCAGGTCACTTCAACCCCACAAATGAGGAGGTTGACGAGGCACTTAAGACAAGTCCCTACGGAAGATGCGTATACAGATGCGACAATGACGTTGTTGACCATCAGATAGTAAGCTTTACCTTTGGTGATGATATTCAGGCGACCTTGACAATGTCGGCGTTCAATAAGGGCGGACGAGTTTCCACATTTATGGGAACAAAGGGCGAGCTGAGAGCCGATATGGAAAAGAATACCCTTGAGTTTTATTCCTTTGAGACAAGAAAGACCACAATTGTTTATAATCCCGAGGAGGAATTTGACCAGACAATCGCAGGCGGCCACGGCGGCGGTGACCTTGGTATCATGGCAGACCTCTACGAGTATGTTGCAAATAATAATCCCTCAAATTCCATTTCCGATATCGGAGTTTCGAGCATGAGCTATCTCATGTGCTTTGCCGCAGAGCTTTCGAGAAAAACAGACACGGTAGTTAATATGCGGGATTATATGTATTCGCTTCAGTATAAATAAAATTGAGCAGAACGTCGGAGCCTTGGCGTTCTGCATTATTATTTGAAAGGAGAAGGCAGATGTTTAAAGATATAAAAATTAAATCGTGTATTGTCCTTGTTTTAAGCAGCGCCTTTCTTGCCTTCGGTCTTTATCATGTGCATTCGCTTTCGGGAGTAACAGAGGGCGGAGCGCTGGGACTTAATCTTCTTCTGGAGTATTGGTTTGGAATTTCGCCGTCAATCACAAATTTTGCCGTCAGCGTTGTTGGATATGTTGTGGGATATAAGCTTCTCGGACGGGAATTTATAGTATACTCGGCGGTTGCAGCAGGCAGCTTTTCGGTGTTCTACCGCATTTTTGAAAGCTTTCCGCATATCTGCCCCGAGCTTTATGATATGCCTCTTGCGGCGGCAGTAATCGGGGCGGTGTTTGTGGGTGTTGGAACGGGAGTTTCCATACGGCATGGCGGTGCGGTTTGCGGAGATGATGCCCTTGCCATGAGCGTGTCCCATGCGACGGGACTTAAGATTGAATGGGTGTATATGATAAGCGACCTTGCGGTGCTGGGTCTTTCGCTGACATATATTCCGCTTACAAGAATAGCCTATTCGCTTCTTACGGTCATACTGTCGGGACAGATTATAGGTCTTGTGCAGAGAATAGGGAAAAATAAAAGGGGCGGCTGAGGGCTGCCCGTTTTTGTAAACAAGATAAAGTTTTTATATAAATCGACAGTTTCAAAAAAAGGTGTTGTTCAAAAGCCTCGCATTGTAATGTAAAATGGTTTCATAAAATGAAAGGGAGGCTGTGAATAATGAACACAGATAAAATTTTTGCAGAATCAATAGCAAAGGAATACGCACCTAAGAATAATTCAAAAATTGTTGCTTTAAAGAAGCTTGATAATAAGGCAAAGCTTCCCGCAACGGTTTTTGCATATACCTTCGGTATCGTTTCATCCCTTGTGGCGGGTGCAGGAATGAGCTTTGCCATGCAGGTAATAGGAAGCGGAACGGCGGGGCTTGTTCTTGATGTAGAAGCAACCCCGATAAACGAATTGAAGTTTATAAAACCCGAATATATCATGCCGTATCTATCGTATGTAAAAGAAAACAGACGCATATTCAAAACGGCTGTAAAGCATCTCGGAACACTGGATTTCGAGAATGTTTATGAGAGAATGTTCAGTCATATTTTCAGCCCCATTCTTGAAAGGTTCAATATTCCTTTGAATGAAAGGGAATATACAATGAGGTTTTATCTTACGGGAATTACGGCAATGGTGATGGAGTGGCTGAAAAACGATTGCAGAGAACCGGCTGAGGATATATGCAGAATAATAATTCGATGTGTTGACGCCGGAAAAATACAATAGATCAAAAAAGGAACTGCCACAAGGCAGTTCCTTTTGCATTATTATAAACCCAAAACCTTCTTGATTACGGGACCAATCTTTTTTGCCATGCAGTGAAAGCCGTAGTCGGTGGGGTGAATACCGTCAACCGTTCCGTTATTTTTACATTCTTCAAGAAGGGTTGTGCCGTCGATGAAATAAACATTTTTGTCACCCGAAGAGACGGCATTTTCATATGTTGCCTTTATGATGTCGCGACGCCTGATTTCCTCATCGGTGGGGAAATAAACGGGACGGGAAATCATAATGATGGGAAGAGAGGGGTGCGATTTTCTTACGGTCTTGAAGAAGGGCTCGTGGGTTGCGGCAAGATGCTCGGGAGTGGGGGCATTGTGGTCGTAATCGAGAACAAACAGGGACATATCAAGGCTTGCTATGTATTCTGCCATTTTTTGCTCACCCAATGCACCGCCGCCAAAGCCGAGAGAGAGAAAGTCAACATTCGTCTCTCTTGCGATAATTGATTCATATGTGTTGCCGGGACGGTTTGCACATCCGCCCTGAGTGATAGATGAGCCGTAGTAGACGATTTTCGGAATGTCGAGATATTCGGGAGCGCCCTCAAGCCTTGAGCCTTCCTTGATTCCCACATATACGTCCTCAACGCCGTAGTAGAGAGGGAAGTTGAGGGTGATTTCTCTCATTTCGCTTGAGGGAAAATCTATTACAGACTCGTATCCTACCGTAAGGTCTGACGGGGGAATATATGACTTGTAATATTCCGTACCTATGTATAGGTCAAAGCCCACCTGAGCGACAAGTGTAAGCTGCGGCATGGGGGGACGGGGAAGATTTTTAACCTTTATTGCAACATAAGGACTGTCGGTGGAAAAACGAATTCTTCCGCCGGTGGTATTCTTTGAAATGTTGTGAACGTGAATACTTATGTCCTTTGCAATTTCATCGGGCATTCTTGACCAAATGGTTTTGTTCATTGAGGGAACGGTGTCTCTCCAAACACCGTAAACCTTAAAGGGAGCTTCCTCAATGCTTTTGAAAACAAGACCTTCCCGTTGTATTTTTGTATCAAAGACCATATTCTTATCGAGCTTTTCGACACTTGTCATATAAATCACCTCAAGCAAAAGTGTATTGATTATGAAAATATTATATTATCAGACGTAAAAAAAGTCAATAATCCCTTGAAAAAATGAGCGATTCCTGTTATAATATGAGTGAAATTTGCAAAAGGGGCGATAAAGCATGTTCAAGTATGAAACACATCTGCACACCTCTCCCGTCAGTGCCTGTGCATCGGCAAGTGTGAGAGAAAATATGGAGTTTTATAAATCAAAGGGCTATGACGGTGTTTTTATAACCAATCATTTCATTGATGCAAATATCGGTTTTGACAGAAGCAAGCCCTATACCTACGAAGAAATTATAAATTTCTTTTGCTCCGACTATGAAGAAGCAAAAAGGCTTGAGAAAGAACTCGGCATAAAGGTATTTTTCGGCATTGAGAGTTCATATGGCGGAACGGATTTTCTTGTCTATGGTCTTGATAAAGAATGGTATCTTTCGCATCCCGAAATAATGGATATGAAAAAAACCGAACAGCTTGAGTTTTTCATGGAAAACGGAGCTCTTGTCATTCAGGCGCACCCCTTCAGAGAGGCGGAATATATTGACCATATACGCCTTTTTCCGAGAAGTGTCCACGGCGTGGAGGTTGTAAATGCCAGCAGAGGCGCATTTGATAACCAAATGGCAAAGCTGTATGCCGAAAAGTATGGTTTAATCGAATTTGCCGGCTCTGATAATCATATTGGATCCCGTCTTGACAGATTTGCGGGCATGGAAGCCGACGAGCCGATAGAAAGTGAAACCGACTTTGTGCAAAAGGTTAAAAACGGACAGATGAAGTATTTTGCCGAAAACTGTCAGATTTGAGGATAGAATATGATAGAACTTAAAACTCCGATTAACGGTGCCTGCGTGTCTTTACAGACTTCGGTGCAAAAGGAATTTATCCGCGACGGCAGAAAGTATCTGACAGGCGAGCTTGACCTGCAGTCCTTCAGATGGCAGTATCACGACTGTTTTGATGCATCAAAGCCGTCGAGAGTGTCTTTCAGATGGGAGGCAAAGGATGCACTTTCATCTACAATTGAAATTTCAAAAACTGCCGACTTTTCCGAAGTTTTTATATCGGCAACAGCAAGAAACAGATACGACGTATATAATCTTGAAATAGGAACAACATATTACTGGAGGGTGAGAAATCCGAGAGAGGAAAGCGAAGTTTTCTCTTTTACAACCGAGGATGCTGCACCCAGATTTATGTATTTTGACGGCACATCAAATGTCAGAGATATCGGTGGATTTGTAACAGAGGACGGCAGCAGGATAAAGCAGGGTCTTATGTACAGAGGAGCTGAGCTTGATATGCATATGAATCTTTCTGATGAAGGAAGAAAAACAATGCACGATCTTCTCGGCATAAAGTGCGACATAGATTTCAGAGGCGAAGCGGTGGGTTTTTCGACAAAATCTGTCATAGGTGATGATGTAAATTTTGTTCAGGTACGCCTTTGTGCCTATGAAGAATACATAAAAGAAGGAAACCGTGAGCAGTTGAAAACTGTTTTTGATACTCTTGCAGACGAGAGCAATTATCCGTTGTATTTCCACTGCTGGGGCGGTGCAGACAGAACGGGATGTGTTGCCTTTACTATTGAGGCAATTCTCGGACTTGATGAAGAAAAGCTGATGAAAAACTTTGAGTATACAACCCTCTCGGGACTGGGAAATGTCAAAAACCGTGACGAAAAAGAGTTTGCTTCTATGATAAATTCTCTTAAAGAATACGGAGAAACCTGGAAGGAAAGAATGACAAAATTTCTTGTCGAGGCAGGAATTTCTCTTGAAAAAATCGAAAAAATCAGAGAAATAATGCTTGAAAAAGCCTGATTTTACGTCGTTTTCGGCATAATTAAAAAAATTTCAAAAAAATTGGAAATAAGTATTGACAAACAGAAATTGCTGTGTTATAATACTAAACGCTGACGGAAAGAGTCAGCGGTGTCTGCCTCTGTAGCTCAGTTGGTAGAGCAGAGGACTGAAAATCCTCGTGTCGTTGGTTCAATTCCGACCGGAGGCACCATTTCCGCGGATTTAGCTCATTTGGTAGAGCGCGACCTTGCCAAGGTCGAGGTGGCGGGTTCGAGCCCCGTAATCCGCTCCATCGGTTTGGAGCGAGAGACGTTTTGCTTCTTACCGTTTATATACGCCGGTAAAAAGCAGATGAAGGCAGCGGTCTTTATCGAGCTTTTTACACAGAGCGAGTCCCGGGGGGTTAGCTCAGCTGGGAGAGCATCTGCCTTACAAGCAGAGGGTCACAGGTTCGAGCCCTGTACCCCCCACCACAACTTAATATGAGGTTTTGACCATTCGGCTCGGTAGTTCAGTTGGTTAGAACGCCAGCCTGTCACGCTGGAGGTCGTGGGTTCGAGCCCCATCCGAGTCGCCAACATAATCCGCAGCAATGCGGATTTGTATCTTTATGGAGGTTTTTCAATCTCCCAAAGCCTTTGCTTCTATAGCTCAGTAGGTAGGGCGCATCCTTGGTAAGGATGAGGTCACCGGTCCGACTCCGGTTAGAAGCTCCACAACGCAGCTGCTTTGCAGGTGCGTTTTTTCTTTTTCTTTTTCTTTTTTTCTTTTTCTTTTTTTAAGTTACATTTTTGCCGAAACACTCCTAACAGACATAAATGTAACTAAAAAAGCCGCGGAACTCCTACCAAGCAAAAAGTAACTAAAAAAATCAAACACTTTACATTTTAAGGAGAATGTGCTAAACTGTAAATGTAGAAGAAAAGAAGAAAGAAGAAAGAAGAAAGAAGAAAGAAGAAAGAAGAAAGAATATGCCTGTTTGTGACCTTCATATACATACACGAATATCATCGGATGCAAATCAGTCACCCGAGAATAATACCTTGACCGTGTGTAAAATAGCAGTCGAAAGAGGAATAAAGCATATAGCTTTTACCGAACACTATGATATAATTCCCGATCCGGGAGCAATAACCTGTAATGCATTTGAAGCAAAAGAGGCAGTTCTCGAGGCGAAGGAAAACTTCGGGGATAGAATAGATGTCATACACGGAATTGAGCTTGCACATATTCATAGACCCGAATGCAGGGCAGAAGGCGAAAAGGTTTTAAAGGACACGTCGCCGGACTTTGTGCTCGGCTCGTATCATATCATGGATGACGGAACAGACTTCTATACCATGGATTTTTCCGAGTATAGCGATGAATTTCTGCTGAAACGACTTGATAAATACCTTGAAGAAATATACTTTTTTGCAAAGACGTGCGATTTTGATTCCCTTGCACATTGTACATATCCCCTTAGATATTTCCATAAGGCAGACAGACTTGATATTGTGGATATGAAAAGATATAGAGAGCCCTATGCCGAGATATTCAGGACACTTATAGAGCGAGGCAAAAGCCTTGAGATTAATTCATCCACCCTGCGCTCGGATTACGGACAACCCCTGCCGTGCTTTGAGCTTGTGAAGCTGTACACGGAGCTTGGGGGAAAACGCTTTACCCTTGGCTCGGACAGTCATAGCTATGAGCTTGTCGGCACAAAGATTGACGATGTACAAAGGTATCTTTACGAATGTGGAATTTGCGGGGTATATATTTATCATAACAGACAGGAAAGCTTTGTAGGCTTTGGTGAGTGAGGAAGATTATGATTAAACTTGTTGTCAGCGACGTTGACGGTACGTTGCTTTTAAAAAACAGCACAGCGGTAGGAAAAGACGTGCTTGATGCAATAAAGCTTTTGCAAAGCAGCCGAAAGACGGTTGCCGTAGCCTCAGGCAGAACATACGGAAGTCTTGAAAAGCTCTTTAATGAGGTAAAGAAGGATTTGTATTTTATATGCTGTGACGGAGCACTTACGGTATGTAACGACAAGGTGCTCTATACAAAACAAATCCCCATAGGGGATGTTATGAGTGTACTCCGCCGCAGCGAATATGACAATTGCGGTGTGATGCTCTGCACTCCCAAAACGACATTTGTTGTTCGCGGAAGCGAGGATTTTTCAATAATGGCAGAAGCCGAGAGCGGCGAGGACACCTATTATCTTGACAAGCTCTATGATTTAAAGGAGCCGGTAGTCAAGATTTCCGT
Organism: Eubacteriales bacterium; assembly: GCA_045541355.1. Lineage (GTDB taxonomy): Bacteria > Bacillota > Clostridia > Oscillospirales > CAG-382 > UMGS1387. The sequence continues at coordinate 7,935 of JAZQIW010000070.1, forward strand.
CTGGTCGAAGGATGGCGGAGCAAAGCCGCTTAACTTTTTGCCAAAATCTCTGAGAGTCAGCTATAATTCTAACGGCTGGTGCGAATATACAAGTGCAATTGCCAACAAGGGCATTGCTGTATCCGATCTTCAGTCAAGGCTGTATATGTCAAAGTTTGACACGGCGGCAATAGGCGACGGGGTAAATGACATCGAAATGATGAAAAAGGCGAAAATTTCTGCAAGCGCAAACGATGCACACACCGAGCTTCGCGAGCTATGCATGTATCACACTACGGATGCCGCATCATTCCTTATAAAGCTTTGCGACGAATAAAACACCAACGAACTGTGTTTCTTTTTTACTTTTTTAAGTTACATTTTTATTTGGAGGGAGTTTTGCACACTGCCGTGTGCGAGGCTCTTTTTTTCTTTTGTTTTTTTCTTTTTTTACTTCATAGACAAAAATGAAACTTAATAAGCCGCGGAACTCCCTGCCCGACAAAAATGTAACTTAAAAAGAAAAAAAGAAAAAAGAAAAAAGTAACTCCAAAAGCAAAAATTCGCTGATGCCGAAAGGCATCAGCGAATCGCCGTAATCAAATTTGCTAACCCACAAGAAAATTCACATTCTCAGCAATGAGAAGCAAAAAGGGAGATAAAATCATAATCGAGTCAAACCTGTCGATAATGCCGCCGTGACCGGGGAAAACGTTGCCGTAGTCTTTAATGCCGTATGTACGCTTAATAGCAGAGGCAATAAGGTCTCCGAGCTGAGAAAAGAGGGACATTACGAGTCCTACCACAGCAAGCGCAGCCATATGCACCTCAACGCCAAAGCTGCGGCGTAGGATTATTCCGTACACCACAAAGGCAATAACGCAGAAAACCACGCCGCCGACCGAGCCTTCAACCGTCTTTTTGGGGCTGATTTTGGGAATAAGCTTGTGCTTGCCAAAGAACACGCCGACAAAATATGCGAAGGTATCTGTTATCCATGCGGCAACAAACACGAGAATATAGACATACTGCCCCACGTTCTCAATATATCTGAGCCTGAGCAACGCCGTAAAGCACATGACTACATAAAGGGTTGTCACAAAAACCTGCGAGACATCCGTGAGCTTTACCTTTTCATCAAAGAACACCGCAAGGGCAAGCAAAAGTACCATATAAACCATTACCACCGCAAGCATGGTGCCGTAGCCGAAAAAGTAAGAAAGCGTCGGAGAAGCCACCGACAAAACCATTGCCGGCAGAGACAAATAAAGATTGCTTCTCTGTCCGATGCATCCGAGCATTTCCCACGTGCCCACAGCACACAGCAGCGTCATTATCGCCGCATACACCCATGTGTGGGACAGGCAGAATATCAATATCATAAGCAGGAGCAGCACTGCTCCCGTTACAATTCGCTGTTTCATTGGAAAAATCCTCTTGTTAAATACTTATAATTTACCCTTCGGGTTATACGGTCATGATTTCCTTCTTCTTTGCTTCAACAGATGCATCAGTAAGCTTTGTGTACTTATCCGTAACATCCTGAACCAGCTTTTCGGAAGCCTTCTGTTCGTCTTCTGTCATCTCGCCGTTCTTCTTCATGTCCTTAATCTTGTCATTTGCATCGCGGCGGATGTTTCTGATAGCAACCTTACATTCTTCGCCGAGCCTTTCAACCTTCTTGGCAAGCTCCTTACGTCTTTCCTCTGTTGCCTGAGGGAATGCAAGTCTTATTGCCTTACCGTCATTCTGGGGATTGATGCCGAGGTCGGATGCAAGAATTGCCTTTTCGATTTCCTTAAGAGCGCTTGCGTCCCAAGGGGTAATGAGAAGCGTTCTGGGATCGGGGTTGGAGATACCTGCTATCTGGTTTATGGGCATCATGCTGCCAAAGTACTCTACATTTATTTTGTCAAGTGCTGCGGGGCTTGCCTTGCCTGCACTTATTGAGCCGAATTCATACTCAAGACTTGAGATTGACTTGCCCATCTTTTCTTCATATACTTTTGTATCGATTTTCATAACCGAAACCTCCTGTTTATGTAAATTTAAAATGTAACTATTGTGCCGATTGCTTCGCCGTTTATGGCTCTGTAAATGTTCTCGGGGTCATTGAGACCGAAAATGAGAATGGGAAGCTTGTTGTCGCGACCAAAGGTAGATGCCGTTGAGTCGATAACCGCAAGGTCGTTGTGGATGATATCATCATACTTCATTTCATCAAACTTTACGGCATTCGGGTCCTTCTTGGGGTCTGCCGAGTATACGCCGTCAATGTTCTTGGCAAAGAGTACAACCTCGCTGCCAAGCTCCGCAGCTCTTAAAACCGCCGCCGTATCCGTAGAAAAATAGGGGTTACCCGAGCCGCAGGCTATAATTACTACCCTGCCCTTTTCCATGTGCGTAACAGCCTTATTTCTGATATAGGGCTCTGCTACCTGATTCATCTGAAGTGCCGTCATTGTTCTTGCTTCAACACCGTTTTCTTCAAGCACCGACTGAACTGCAAGGGAATTTATAACGGTTGCAAGCATACCCATGTGGTCTGCTCGTGTTCTGTTAATCTGCTTTCCCGCACCTCTCCAGATGTTTCCGCCGCCGATTACTATGCCGAAGGACACGCCCTCGCTTACACATCTCTTAATCTGCTTTGCAAGAGTGTCTACAAATTCAAAGTCAATTATTCCGTCTTTTTTTCCGTTGAGAAGTGCCTCACCCGAAAGCTTTAAGAGTACCTTCTTGTACTTTGGCATATTTATTACCCCGTTTCTTGTTTATTGTAAATGTTATAACCTTTTTTACAGCACGTCTTCTATTTCCTTCAGCACCTGCTTTGCAAACAGCGTCTGTGCCATCGGCGTATAATAGTGCACCGCATCCGAAAGATATTCGTCAGGCATTGTCATAGACAGTGCGTGAAGATCGTTTATCCTGAAGCCATGGCTCTTAACAATTCGCTCTGCCGCACTGTTATACCTTAACACGTCTTGGTTGGTGCGGATATAGTTTTTGTTCATTCTCTCGGGAATGACTCTTGTACACGTGGCAAAAATTACTTTTGCTTTAGGACAAAGCTTTTTCATTTTCTCGCAGATTCTGCCGATATAGTATTCGTATATTTCAATGGGCGTATCGGGCTCATCGCCGAAAGTGCGAAGGCAGTCGTGCAGTCCCGCGTTCCAGTGAATAACGTCGATATCCTTGCCGTCTATGCCGTCAAACCAATCCTGCATATACCTGAAAACATAGGAAGCAAACCGACAGTTATCCTCGGGAAATATCACGTTTGCCCTGCCTTCAAGGGCATCTCTGACAGACTTATCATAGCCCATACGGATGGAATCGCCTATCAAAAGAACATTCTTCATTTTTTATGCCCTTCTCCTCTGCAATTACCGACACATTATACCACAAGCAATATGCAATTTCAAGTATATGCTTGTAAATTTCTTACTCGCCGGCAGAAGGAATAAATTCTCTAAGCTCACTAAGTGTCGGAAGCGACGGGAATGCTCCCGGTTTTGTCACCACATATGCACCCACCGCGTTTGCAAATTCAGCAGCCTCTATAATATTTCCGCCGTTTTCAAGATATTTATACGCAAGTGCCGCGGTAAATGCATCGCCTGCCGCCGTTGTATCCACCGCCTCGCCTATATCAATGGGGGCTACGTGATTACAATGGGTGCCGTCAAACACAAAGCAGCCTCTCTCGCCAAGCTTCAGCACAACATATTTACAGTCTGTTCTGTTCATAAGTGCAACGCAGGCTCTCAGGCAGTTTTCGGAGGAATTAGGAGTGATGCCCGTAAGAATTTTTGTTTCGGTTTCGTTTGGAGAAAGCACCTCAATCTGTCCCAGCTCCTCCAGCGGAAAGTCCTCTCTTGCAGGGCCTGCATCAAGAAACACCTTCGCACCGCACTGCTTTGCATAGCCGCTTGCGGCAATGACCGTTTCGGTGTCTATTTCAAGCTGCATGACAAGTGCATCGGGATATGCAGTAAAGGCGTTTTCGACGTCGCGCGGCGAAAGGTTCATGTTTGCGCCCGAGTATACCACAATTCTATTATGTCCCGTTTCCTCGACCATAATAACCGCAAGACCTGTTCTTGCCGCCTTATCCTTTACAATAAATCGGGTATCTATGCCCTCTTTTTCATATTTTTCGGAAAGCTGTTCGCCGTAGGAATCCTTTCCCACTCTTGAACAGAAGACAACGTCTGCGCCGAGTCTTGCCGCTGCAACCGCGCTGTTTGCCCCTTTTCCGCCGGGAACAAAGGCATATGTATGGCTCTGCGACGCAATAAGCGTTTCTCCCCTATTTGGCACATACGGCATTTTACACACAAAGTCAATATTTGACGAGCCGACCACAAGTATTCTCGGTTTCATACCGTATCTCTCACCCTTCCTATTATTCCTTTACAAAATTATACCACCGCTTTGCCGTTCTGTCAACTTTCTTTATGCCTTACCTTGCAAGTTATTATCTCCCCCTGCAATTACTGTTTACAACAGCAAAAAAATGATGTATAATATAGAAAAAGGAGGCATGGTTTCCATGGCAAAGCAATCGGGACAAAAGCTCAAGCTTCTGCATTTAAACAAGTTTTTTCTTGAAAACACCGACGAAAACCACACCTGCACAATAAATGAAATAATAGAATATCTCGCGCAGCAGGGAATATCGGCAGAAAGAAAAAGTCTTTACGACGACTTTGAAAATCTGCGTGCCTTCGGCACAGAGGTTATGAGCATAAAAACCGCAGGCGGTACGGGCTATTATGTTGCCGACAGGCTTTTTGAGGTGTCGGAGCTCAAGCTTCTTGTGGATGCCGTTCAGGTGGCAAAGTTCATCACCGACAAAAAATCAAAGCAGCTTATCGAAAAGCTGGAATCCCTCTGCAGCCGCCACGAGGCTCTTACCCTTTCAAGGCAGGTTATCATGTCTTCAAGAATTAAGAGCATGAACGAGAGCATTTACTACAACGTGGACAAAATTCACTCAGCTATTACACAGAACAAGGCAATACTATTTAATTACTTTGAATACAACAGCCAAAAGGAGCGTGTGCTTCGCCACGGCGGTGCCGATTACAGGGTAAGTCCCTTCACGCTTATATGGGACGACGAAAATTACTACCTTATTGCCTTTGACGAGCAAAAAAGGATGATTAAGCACTACCGCGTTGACAAAATGCTGAACATCAGGCTTTGTGATGACAGGCGGTGCGGCAGAGAGGAATTTGAAAAAACGGATGTCTCGATGTACTCCAAAAAGGTATTCGGAATGTTCGGCGGCACAGACACAAAGGTTTGTCTCGAATTTGATGAGGGTTTATGCGGAGTTATAATTGACCGTTTCGGCAAGGATGTCATGATGCGAAAGAGCGAAAACGAGGGGCGAATTTACGTCTACTGCGATGTAGTAATCAGTCCTCACTTCTTCGGTTGGATATCCTCCTTTGGAAATCGTGCCAAAATTGCAACCCCGCAAAGTGTTGCAGACGAGTTCTGCTTATACACAAGGCAGATTCTTGAGCAATACGGGGAATGATTTTTTATCTTTTCTTTTAAGGTTTTACTTTTATGGTTTTATTCTTATGTTTTACTCTTAAGTGGAGTGATTCGCTGATGCCTGCTTCGGCATCAGCGAATTTTTGCTTTTGGAGTTACTTTTTTAGTTTCATTTTTGTCAGGAAGGAGTGTTTCGGCACTGCGGTGCCGAGTTTCTTTTGGCCCGCCCCAAAAGAAACCAAAAACGCTCCACTCAAAAAGAGGGAGTGGCTCGGTCGGGGGTAATTTGTACTTTTTAATTGCTGATTTTGACACTCGCGGTTTTAAAAAAGGCTTTCTTTTATTCGTCAAAATCAGGGACATTTGTAACTATTGGCTACATCTCCCCGACGCTCCGCTAAACCTCCCTCTTTCGCCGTGGTGGCTTAACTCTCTCCGAGCTTTTGTTCGGCGAAAGTGTTATGTTTGCAAAAACGCTGTATGAGGGAGGTTGTGGGGTGTTTGGTGCGTTATACGTCTTGTTGGCACAAGTATATGTGTTCGGTGCGAGGGTTTAGATGTTGTTATTGCTGTTAGATACCCTTGCAAGTATTGCAAATGATATTTGAAAATGTACTTGTTCCCTAACTGTCCAAAACCATGTGTTTAGCACCCACCCCAACGGAGGGAGATAAGCCACCACGGCGAAAGAGGGAGATTCAGCGGAGCGTCGGGGAGATGTAGCCCATAGTTACACCCATCCCTGATTTTGACGAACCGAAGATAAAACCTCGAAAACCGTGAGTGTCAAAATCAGCAATTAAAAAGTACAAATTGTCCCCGACCGAGCCACTCCCTCTTTTTGAGTGGAGCGCTTTGGTTACTTTGTCGCGGGACAAAGTAACGGAAAACGCGGCTCGCAAGCCGCGGAACTTCC
>JAZQIW010000071.1:0-105204 GCA_045541355.1 Eubacteriales bacterium
CTTTACTTAATTTCCCAAATCTTTGATTTGGTTGAAATTTAGTACGCCCGATGGTGTGAGTACTTTCGGGGCGGGCCGAAAGTAACTCGGCACCGCAGTGCCGAAACACTCCTGCCGGTTAAAAAGTAACTCCCAAAGCAGCGGAAAACGCGGCTCGCAAGCCGCGGAACTCCCTGCCGGATAAAAATGTAATTTAAAACGGCAAAAAAAGAATTTTCAAAAAACACTTTCACTGTATCGGTTGACTTTCTTTAACTGTGTGATATAATCATATTAAAGAAATAGTGATAATAGAAAAGAGGGAGAAGTGGTGATATTTGCAATACTTCCAAGATATGTAAACTTGAATATAGAGAACGCTCCGTCAAACCAAAAGCTTTACGTAAACTGTGATTTTGAAATTATGGCTCAGAAGCTGAATGTAGGTCTTTGCTCTGTGCTGTCTCCCGTGGGGCTTGAGGAGGTCTGTTCGTTGTGTGACGGACTTATAATTCCGGGAAGTAAGAACGGTGTCAACCCGGCGTATTACGGTAAAAATGCCAAAATAGGTGAATATGATGAATATGCCCTTGATTCAAAGGCAATTGATTGTTTTGTAAAGCAAGATAAACCCGTTCTCGGTATATGCGCGGGACACCAGGCAATCAATATCTATTTCGGCGGCACGATAGGATATGTGGGCGGTGAAAATCCGAGAAGACACTCGAGAACTACACATCCCGTGAATATAACTAAAGGCTCGTTTGTTTATGATGCCTTTGGGACAGAAAGAAAAATAATCAATTCTTATCACGTTATGCACGTCGATAAGCTCGGCGAAGGGCTTGAATGTGTTGCAATGTCGGATGATGGAATTGTCGAAGCGTTTTGCCATAAGGATAAAAAGGTGTTTGGCGTGCAGTGGCATCCCGAACGAAGCTTTGATGAGGAAAAAAAGCTGTTTGAAAACTTCATTGAAATTTGCAAACGCTGAATAGACTTAAATAAAATGAGGCACCCCGTTTGGGGTGCCTTTTCCTTCGCTTAATCAAGCTCTTTTTTGCCTGTATATAGCTCGTAGTATCTGCCCTTCTGTGAGAGTAGGTCATCGTGGTCGCCGCGCTCTACGATAACACCTTTTTCGAGAACCATAATGGCGTTGGCGTTTCTGACGGTTGAAAGACGGTGAGCGATAACAAAGGTTGTTCTGTCACGCATAAGTCTGTCCATGCCGTGTTCTATGTGGCGTTCTGTTCTCGTGTCTACTGAGCTTGTGGCTTCATCAAGGACAAGTATAGGTGCCTTGCTGAGAGCTGCACGTGCGATGTTTAGAAGCTGACGCTGTCCCTGAGAAAGATTTGCACCGTCACCTTCAAGAACGGTGTCGTACCCCTCGGAAAGACGCATGATGAATGAATGAGCACTTGCTGTTTTAGCAGCAGCTATTACCTCCTCATCGGTAGCATCAAGCCTTCCGTAACGGATGTTTTCCATTACAGTGCCTGTAAACAGGTGGGTGTCCTGAAGTACCATTGCGATGTTTGAACGAAGGTCATCACGCTTTATTTTTTTGATGTCAACTCCGTCGATGGTGATGCTTCCCGATTCTATGTCATAGAAGCGGTTGAGAAGATTTGTAACCGTGGTTTTTCCGGCACCCGTCGAGCCTACAAAGGCAATTTTCTGTCCGGGCTTTGCATAGAGAGAAATGTTCTTGAGAATGAGCCTGTCGGGGGTGTAGCCGAAGGAAACGTCGTCGAGAATGACGTGTCCCTTCATGTCGGGCATGGATACCGAGTCCTCGCTGTCCGGCTCCTCAGGCTCCTTGTCCATGACAGAGAAAACTCTTTCGGCTCCTGCAAGGGCAGAGAATACCGTGGTCATCTGCATGGAAATTTCGTTAATCGGTCTTGCAAACTGCCTTGCGTATTGTCCAAATACCGTAAGACCGCCTATGTCGAATTTCCCAAGGGCACAAAGTACACCGCCGACGCCGATTGTAATTGAATAGCTGATTTGGCTTGTGTTACCCATAATGGGACCCATAATGCCGCCGAAAAAGTTTGCCTTCATCTGTGTTTTTCTGAGGTCATCGTTTAGTAAAGAAAACTCGTTAATGCACGCTTCTTCGTGGTTGAATACCTTTACAACCTTTTGACCTGTAACGGTTTCTTCAATGTATCCGTTGACGGCGCCGAGGGATGCCTGCTGAGAGGAGTAATATTTTCTGCTTTTTCCTGCAATCATACCGCCTGCCTTTATGAAAATCGGAGTAAAGAATACCGTGATAAGCGTAAGCCAGATGTTTGTGTAGCACATTACACAGAAAGTTCCGATAAGATTGACTGTACCAGAAATAAGGCTGACGATTGTTGAGTCGAGCATAACGCCGATGTTGTCAACGTCGTTAGTAAAACGGCTCATGATTTCACCCGTGTTTTCGTTGTCATGATAGCTTAGCGGAAGCCTCTGAACGCGTTTGAATAAATCGTTTCTTAGCGCCTCAATTGCATTTTGTGAAACGCCGAGCATAATTCTGCTCTGAAAATATGTGCTTATAATTCCTACAAGATAAACCGCCAGCAGAACAAAGACCATTACCGTCAGATACTTTAACCTGTCGGCCATTGATGTGGAAAGATCCGCGACGTTGTTTATTACCGGCCTTAGCATATAGCCTGCCACAAGATTTGACAGTGTGCTGAATGCCATGCAAAACAGGACAATGACCATTCTTGCCTTGAATGCCGAAATGTATGAGAATAAACGCTTAATTGTAGCTTTTGTGTCCTTGGGTCTGGAGGAGGAATGCATGGCACCTCTGCCGCCGGGACCGCCCGGTCCTCTGCCGTGACCTCTGCCGGGAGCCTGACCGGATGCAAAATTTGAGGAGGAGCTGTTGTAACGCTTTTTGAGTTCTTCAAGATTTCTTCCTGCCATGTTACTTGCCCTCCTTTTTGTCGGTCTGAGAATAGTAGATTTCTTGGTATTCTGTGTTGCCCTCAAGTAATTGCTCGTGGTTTCCGATACCCGTTATCTGACCTTCGTTTACGACAATAATCATGTCGGCATCCTTTACTGAGCCGATTCTCTGGGCAATGATTATTTTTGTGGAGTCTGAAAGCTCATTTTTGAAGGCATCTCTGATTCTTGCCTCGGTTGCCGTATCAACGGCACTTGTCGAGTCGTCGAGAATGAGAATTTTCGGCTTTTTGAGAAGAGCTCTTGCAATGCAAAGTCTCTGCTTCTGCCCGCCCGAAACGTTTGTACCGCCCTGTTCAAGCTCTGTATCATAGCCGTCATTCATGGCTGAGATAAAGGCATGAGCCTGTGCGCTTTCGGCAGCTGCAAACATTTCCGTATCTGTGGCATTTTCATTGCCCCAACGTAGATTGTCACCGATAGTACCTGAGAATAAAACGTTCTTTTGAAGTACCATGCCGACACCCTCCCTGAGGTTTTCAAGACTGTACTCCCTGACGTTTACTCCGTCTACAAGCACCTCGCCCTCGTCTGCATCGTAAAGACGGGGAATAAGAGAAACAAGAGTTGTTTTTCCGCAGCCTGTTGAGCCGATTATTCCAACGGTAGCACCTGCCGGTATTTTTAGGTTAATGCTGTCAAGCACCTTTTCCTCGCTGTCCTTGTAATAGCGGAAGGAGACGTTTTTGAATTCCACCTCTCCTCTTGTTACAAGAAGGTCTTTTCTTGAGGCGTTTGTGTCATCAAGGTCAATTTTTTCTTCAAGCACCTCGGTGATTCTTCTTGCCGAAGCAAGAGCACGGCTGCTTGACATGAACATCATTGTAAACATGGTAAGGGACATGAGAATTTGTGTTATGTAGGTGATGAATGCCGCAAGGTCTGAAACCTCCATGCCTCCGACCATAACCATCTTTCCTCCCATCCAGATAACGGCAAGGGTGGTAAGATTCATAAATAGCATTGTGACAGGGTGCATGAAAATCATAACATACATAGCATCGAGTCCTGCATTCTTGAGGTTTCGGTTGGCAGTCTTGAATTTGTCTTCTTCAAAACCCTCTCGAACAAAGGATTTTACAACCCTTACATTGGTTAAGTTTTCCTGAACAGTAGCGTTAAGGGCATCAATTTTCTTTTGCATGATGCCAAAACGGGGAAAGCCGTATCTGATAATCAGGATTATGAATATCAGCATAAGCGGAATTGTAACTGCCAGCACCGCTGCAAGAGAAGGCTTCATTCGTATTGCCATTATAAGAGCACCGATAAGCATACCGGGGCTTCTCAAAAACATTCTGAGCAGCATATTGACAAAATTCTGAAGCTGGGTTACGTCGTTGGTGAGACGTGTTATGAGGGAGCCTGTATTGAACTTGTCGATGTTGGCAAAGGAAAACTTCTGAATTTTTTTGTAGATGTCAAGCCTCAGATCTGAACCGAAGTTTACCGATGCTTTTGCACCGAAGTAAGCACCGCCCACACCGCCTGCCATCATTAACAAAGCCATAATAACCATAAATACGGCAAAGAGTATTACTTTTCCCACATTTCCCGTTGCCACATTGTCAACAACTGCCGTTGACATGATTTCCGCCATCATTTTTGGCATGAAAACTTCGCCAAGGACCTCTATAATCATGCATACGGGTCCTAAAATGAAGTAGGGAAGATAGGGCTTAACATATTTAAACCATTTTTTCAAAACGTATTTCTCCTTTCAAAATTAATTCTCTCGCTGCGAACCGAGCTTTGTGTCCATAATTTCCGAATAATTCTTGAGCCCCTGAGCCATTTTTGAAAGACACCTGTCAAGAGCCGCATAATCCTCCTCGGAAAAATCAAGGAACATCTCGTAATCTGCCTCTTCAAAAAGCTCTTTTGACTGCTCAACAACACGCTTTCCCTTGTCGGTGAGCTTTATGTTGTTGAAACGGCTGTCGCCTGAGGATATCTCACGCTCAATGTATCCTCCCTCCTCAAGCTTTTTAAGGGTTACGGTTACGGCTGCGGGACTTATGCCGAAATGTGAGGCTATGTTTTTCTGTGACGGGCATATATTGCTCTTTGATAAAAACATAAGAGTCATGTGCTGGCTTCGGTGAATGCCCAAGGATGCCAGAAACCGTTCTATAACACATCTGTGAAGGCGGTCTGTCTGTATTATTTTGTGGAACGTCTTGTGGGCACGTTCTTTGTCAAAGTCGTTTGTAAAAATAATAATTACCTCTCTTTCGGAACACTTAACACATTAACAATTAACGCGTTAATCATTATATGCATTCCGCTTCAAAAAGTCAATAAGGATGAGAGTTTGTTTTAATTTTGTTTACATGGAGAAAGATTACCGTACGGTTGACAAAACGGGGGTGATATTATATAATCACTCAGAGCGTATTTGATGTGTTTTTTGTATTAAAATTTTGCGGAGGATATACATGAAAATAGCATTGTCCGATCATTTTGATTATAAAAGAATGCTGGCGTTTACAATGCCCTCGATTGTAATGATGGTTTTTACATCGGTCTATGGGGTTGTTGACGGCTATTTTGTTTCTAATTTTGTCGGTAAAACTCCCTTTGCGGCAGTAAATTTCATAATGCCCGTGCTTATGATTCTCGGCGGACTCGGATTTATGTTCGGAACCGGAGGCGGGGCACTTATTGCAAGAACTCTCGGAGAGGGGAAGAAGGAAAAGGCGAATAAACTGTTTTCGCTGCTTGTTTATGTGACGGTGATAACGGGTGTTGCTCTGTCGGTACTCAGCTTTGTACTTATGGAGGATATCGCATCGGCTCTCGGTGCCGAGGGACAAATGCTTTCCGATTGTGTGCTTTATGGCAGAATTATAGTTGCAGCCCTTCCTTTTCTCATGCTTCAGTTTGAGTTTCAAAGCTTCTTTGTTGTTGCGGAAAAGCCTAAACTCGGTCTTTATGTGACGGTGGCAGCGGGAGTTGTGAATATGGTGCTTGACGCCTTGTTTATGGCGGTTTTCCGCTGGGGAATAGCAGGCGCTGCAATTGCAACTGCCATTAGCCAGCTTGTGGGAGGCGTAATTCCTTTGTTTTATTTCTCGTTTCGCAATACAAGCCTTCTTCGCCTGACAAAAACCACCTTTGACATGAAAAGTCTCGTTAAGACGTGTACCAACGGCTCGTCTGAGCTTATGGGCAATATATCAATGTCGCTTGTAAGTATGCTTTATAATTATCAGCTTCTGAAGTTTTCGGGAGAAGACGGAATTGCCGCATACGGCGTGCTGATGTATGTAAACCTTATATTCCTTTCGGTGTTTATCGGTTTTTCAACCGGTATTGCACCTGTTGTAGGCTTCCATTTCGGTGCAGAGAATAAACAGGAGCTTCGCGGACTTCTGAGAAAGAGCTTTGTTGTAATGGGAGTGTCCTCGGTGTTTATGTTTCTTTTGTCAGAGGCTCTTGCATTTCCGCTTTCTTATATATTCGTCGGTTATGACTCTTCGCTTATGAGCCTTACTCTGAGAGGATTTTTTATATATTCCTTCTCTTTCCTCTTTTCGGGCTTTGCAATCTTCGGCTCTGCCTTCTTTACAGCCCTCAGCGACGGTGTGACATCTGCACTTATATCGTTTTTGAGAACCCTTGTGTTTCAGACGGCGGCTGTTATGCTTTTCCCGATTTTCTGGAAAATAGACGGAATATGGTTTTCCATTGTGGCGGCAGAAGTAATGGCAGTTGCCATAACGCTTGTTTTTCTTAAAATTAAGCAGAAAAAGTTTCAATATTGAGCCTTGCCCCGATTATTCCGGGGCATTTTTGTGTAAAAAATGCTGTTGCAAGAATAGGGAAAACGTGATATAATAATCTAAATTCGTATAGTTGGGAGAATTTGATGAACTATATAGTACTTGATATGGAATGGAATCAGCCGGGGGTTTCCGACGTTGCTCTCTGCCGTAACGGCGTGTGTATGAAAAACGAAATCATACAGATAGGCGCCGTCAAGCTTTCAGAAAACTGCGAGAGAATGGGTAGCTTTGAGTGTATAATAAAGCCCGTGAGCTTTACCTCCATGAATAGGGTTATTAAACAACTGACGGGCATCACAGATGAAATGATAGATAAGGGCGAGAGCTTTGAGGGGGCGATAGAACGCTTTAAAAGCTTTTGCGGCGACGATTTTGTTATACTTATCTGGGGATGCGATGACGTCAGAATTATAAGAAATAACTTGAAGTTTCACGGCATTGATGATAAATGGCTTCCGCAGGGATATAATCTTCAGATGATGTTCTGTGCACAGGAAAACCTTGAAAAAAGACAGTATTCTCTCAGCCATGCTCTTGAGCATTTTGAAATTGAAATTGACGAGAGACTCCATGATGCTCTCAACGATGCCGAATATACGGCGATGGTATGTGAGAAGCTTGATTTGAAAAAGGGGATAGAACTCATAAAGCTGTCTCCATCCGGCGAAACAAAAAAGAGTAAAAATGCAAATGTCCTTGTCAAGAGAAAGTTCAGATATATAAGAAACCGTGAGGATATATGGCAGAACGGCTTTATAGTAAGACCGCTTTGCCCCTATTGCGGCGAGAAAATGAAGTTTGAAAAACCCAAACGCATAGGTCTTTGGCGAATACATCTTGAAGGTCATTGCGAGAAGGACGGGGACTTTATGACGGTGCTTAAAATATCCGAAACACCCGATAAAACCTTCTCGGTGAGTCAACAGCTGTACAGGCTTGATGAGGCATCGAGAGAGTACCTTGAGGAAAAGAAAAAACGCCATAGAAAAAGACCGTCAAAGAAGTCAAAACCGCTTCGTGATAAAACTGAGATAACGGAGACAGAAAAGAATGAAGGATAACCGTTTTGAACGATTTGAAATGCTTGTCGGAAAAGAAAAGGCGGCAAAGCTTTGCGAAAAGAAGGTCATAGTTTTCGGAGTCGGAGGAGTCGGCGGATATGTCTGCGAGGCTCTTGCAAGAAGCGGCGTCGGAAGAATAGATGTTGTTGACAACGATGATGTCAGCATAACAAATATCAACCGACAGATTATTGCTGTTACGGACACGGTGGGCATGAAAAAAACAAAGGCTGCCGCGAATCGCTTAAAGAGTATAAACCCCGATATTACGGTGCGGGAGTATGATATGTTTTACCTTCCCGAAACGGCGGATGAAATTGATTTGTCGGAGTATGACTATATAGTTGATGCTGTGGATACCGTCAGCGCAAAGCTTGAGCTTGCAAAACGGGCACAGCAGCTCGGCATTCCAATTGTATCATCAATGGGAACGGGGAATAAGCTTGACCCGACAAGAATTGTGGTTACCGATATATATAAAACAAAGGTGTGTCCTCTTGCAAGGGTGATGCGAAACCTTTGTAAAAAGAACGGCATTAAAAAGCTGACGGTAGTTTATTCGGAGGAAGAGCCGCTGCAGCCGCATTTTCAACCGCAGGATAATGAAAACCCAAATAAATCCATTCCCGCAAGCAGTGCGTTTGTACCGCCTGCGGCAGGACTTACAATAGCAAGCGTTGTTGTAAGAGAGCTAATCGGATTGTAGTTAAAAGGCTTCGGAAAACCGAGGCTTTGGCTTGTTGCAAAACCCGTTACAAAATTCTTTGCGTTGCTTTCTTCTAAGAAAGCGACCGAGTTTCCAAAGGCGAGAAGCCTTTGCTCGCTGTCCGCAGACAGCGAAAATCCTGTGCTTATCAAAAGCGCAGGAAAGATGAATTTTTTGCCCTTGTAGGGCAAAAAAGAGGAAAACCCTCGCCGGGGGTTTTCCTGAAATATGCAAAATGTTCTGCTAAACAGAGTGAGGCTTCGGAAAACCGAAGCTTTTTGATTATAAAAATTTGTTGAATTTGTCATATTGACAATATATGTTATTGGTAATATAATGTATACGGCGAAGTAAATCAAGATGGTGTTGCGGCATTTGCCGCAGGAAAGGAGACACAATCATGAAACGCATTTTAAAACTCTTGTCGATGCTTGCGCTGGCAGCAGTACTTGTTTCGACGGCAGCTTTCGCAATTGACGATGTCGATTTTGAAAGCATGTCAGCTGAGGAATATGCCGAATGGAAGGCAGATTACCTCGCATCGGAGGATGATACCGATGCATCACTCATGGCGAGCGGAATGATCAGAAATGACTATATCGAAGCCTATATTAACGATGCGGGTCATTACACAATGGGTACAACCGGCGGTAATCCCAACAGTACAACCGATAATAATAAGCTTCTCCTTTACGGTCATCCGGGCAGTAGTACAACAGAAACACTCATTGTAGTTGATGGTTATGAGGAGTATTTCAACACCTCAAATACAACTCTCTATGTAGATGAAGCATATGCAGTATCTGTTGACACAATTTCCGGTGTTGAAGTAACACAGATTATTTCTCTCATTGAAAACGAGTATACAGGTAAGCCCGACGTTGCCGAGATTAAATATATTCTTAAGAACACAGGCACAACCTCAAAGCAGATAGGCGCACGTATCATGCTCGATACAATGCTTGGAAGCAATGACGGTGCTCCCTTTAAGATTCCCGGTGTCGGAGATGTTACAACAGAAAAGGAATACCACGGTGACGATATCCCCGAATACTGGCAGGCAGTTGACAGCCTTACAAATTACAGTGTTATTTCCACAGGTGACTTCTATAAGAATATTGCCGAAAGACCTGACAAGGTACAGTTTGCGGCATGGCCCGATATTCATGGCTCACGCTGGGATTATCATGTTAGTTCTTCAAATTATGTCACAAGAGACAGTGCCGTTGCAGCATACTTCAACCCCAAGACAGTTCTTCCCGGTCAGACAAGAACAGTAGTTACATACTACGGTCTTAGCGAATTTGAACCTGTTTACGGTGAAGTAAGTGCAATTCTCAATGCACCTGCAAACCTCTATGCAAATGAAAACGGCGGTTATGAAAATAACCCCTTTGTAGTTACTACATATATCGATAATGCATCCGAATATGACCTTGATAACGTCAATGTCAGAATCGAGCTTCCCGAGGAGCTTGAAATTGAAGGCGGCGACGCTACAACAAAGCGTATATACAATCTTTATTCGGGCAGTAACACATCAGTATCCTGGAGAGTAAGAGCTCTTCCCATGGATGAAGAAACGGAAGTTACAATCAGAGTAGTTGTTTCAAGCAATGAGCTTGATGAGGATATTGTAGTTGAAAAGGTGCTTACTCTTGCAGAAATTGAAGAGGAAGAGGACAGAACACGTACAATTTCCTTTGACCTTAACGGTGCACCCGGCACACCTCCCGAACCCCAGATAGTTCCCATAGGCGGCAAGGGTGTTGAGCCTCAGAAGCCCACACGTGCAGGCTATGTGTTTGCAGGCTGGTATCCCAACAGCCAGTGCGTTGGATTTGAATGGTTCAGCCACAGAAACACAGGCAGACATAACAGAGTTGATGAGGATATCACGCTTTATGCAAAGTGGAGACGCGGCGGTGCAAGCCTCAGCTTCCTTTATGACTTCCTCAACAGCGGCGCAAACTTTAACGATACATACGAAATCTCCAACGAATACTTTGATATTCTTACACAGGGTCTTAGCAACGGTAAGAGACAGAGCCTTCTCCAGAAGAGTAAGAAGGGTTGGAACGGCTCCTGCTACGGTATGGGCGTTACCGAAGCACTTATGATGTCAGGTCTTCTCAGCCCCGACTTCTATGATCCCGATGTAAGCACGGTAAGAGAGCTTGATGCACCCGTATATGACTCAAGAGTCAACGGCATGATAAACTTCTATCAGCTTTCTCAGCACCTTGCAGATCCTAACCATGAAAGAACCGAGTACGATAAGTACAGAGAACAGGATGCAGCTATTTCCGACCTTGTTGAATACGCACAGAATATCGAAGGCGTAGAGGACTATATCTGCATGATAGCCGAAATCAAGCTTCCTCATAATAAGGGCAGCCATGCTCTCATGGTTTACGGCATTGAAGAGGAAGATAACGGCGATTACAGAATTAAGCTTTTTGAATCCAATGAAAATGAAAGCCTTGAGGCTTCCTATATGATTGTTCCCGAAGACCTTTCGGATGCAACCTTCTACTGTGATTGGAGCGATGACTGGAACGGCATTTCCGTTTCCGAAAGAACACTCTCCATCCGCGGTCTTATCGAACAGGATGTTTATAATACAGTAAGCCTTCAGGAAGAGCTTATCGACAGAGGCTATGAAATTGCCCCCGCATCACTCTTTGCTGACAGCGAATATGATGTTATAACAACCTCCTTCAATAACCCCATCGTTGAGGACGAAGACGGATATTTTGCCGAATTTGACGGCACAGATGTCAGCGGCGACCTTGAGCCCGAATATGTTTCATATCTCGGTATCGACGGCGGTCTTGAAATGGCATTTGAAAACAGAGAATTCTATACAATATACTGCGGCGATGACAATACGGAAGAAAAGTATGAGGTTACTCTTCTTCTTGCAGGCAGCGAATATATCAGCGTAGAATCCGATGTTATGTTTACGGTTTCGGTTTCCACATATGAAGGTATTGTGGTTTCTCCCGATGAAGAAGCTAACGTGAAAATTTCCGTTACAAGAGACGAGGTTCCCGTAGGCTCCTTCTATGTTCAGTCTCTCACAGAGGAGCTTTATCTCGAATACTATGACGGTGAATACGGCATCAGCAGCTACGGCGGCTTTGTTGACGGTGTTGTAGGTATTACAAACGATAACAGCTATAATGAAATTGAGCTTGACTCATCCTCAGACTATTACAGCGCAAACTATGAGGATATTGACAACGGCATTTCAATTCTTAATGTTGACGGCGAGACGGTTGAAGAGCTTGAAATGGTTTATAACGTAAGCTTCTACACATACGGCGGCACATTCGTAGAGGATGCAGTCAATGTAAGAAGCGGCGAATGCGTTGATGAACCCGATGAGCCTGAATTTGAAGGCTTTGTATTCGGCGGATGGTATAAGACTGCTGATTGTGTTGACGGCGAGGAATGGGATTTCGAAGAAGACGAAATCACAGAGGATACAATTATTCATGCTAAGTGGCTTGCAGATGAAGACTTTATGCACAGCGTTATCTTCAGAGCAGAAGGCTTTGATGATATTATTGTGCTTGTAAGAGACGGACGCGACCTTGAAGACGTTCCCGAGGTTCCTTATAAGGAAGGTTACGAAGGACAGTGGGATATTGATGAATTTACAAATATCACCTCAAGCATGATAGTAAACGCACTTTACTATGCGGCAGTTGAAGCACCTGTTGCAGATCCCGAGGGCGGCGTTTATGAAGAAGAAATATATGTCAGCCTCTATACATATACAGATGGTGCAGATATCTACTATACTCTTGATGGCAGCGACCCGAGAGAAGAGGGCGTTCTGTATACAGAAGAAATTCTGATTTCCAAATCAACGGTTCTCAAGGCATATGCTGCTCTTGACGGAGAGCCTGACAGTGCTGTTATGGTTGAAGAGTATATCATTGATAACACAGACTCAATTACTCTTGAGGTTGACTATGTTGAAAGCGCAAGAGTAGGCACAGAGGTTGTTGTAAACCTTAATGTGACAGAAAACCCCGGCTTTGGCGGTATGGCATATGATGTAGTTTATGATAACTCGGTGCTTGAGCTTGTTTCCTACGAAAAGGAAATCGCTTCCGAAATCAGCGTAGACTCGGGCGACATCTATGATGATAAGATGAACTTCCAGTATGCAGGCACAAGCAATGTTGAAGAAGAGGGCGTGCTTGTAAGCTTCACCTTCAGAATCAAGGAGGATGCACCCGAGGGCTTTACGGAAATTTATGTAGTGCCCGATGAAGCAGCATTCTTCGGATATGACGGCTATGAAGAAATTGACCTTGTGCCCGAATGTATCGGCGGCGGTATCAATGTTATCTTCTATACACCCGGTGACTCTAACGGTGACGGTGTTGTAAATAACAGAGACGCGGCAAGAATACTCCAGTACCTTGCAGGCTGGGATGTTGAGTGCGTTGAGGCTGCTCTTGACGTAAACGGCGACGGCATTGTTAATAACAGAGACGCGGCAAGAATACTTCAGTATCTTGCAGGCTGGGATGTTGAACTCCACTAAAGAAAAAATAAAAATTAAGGGTTCCGGCTTTTGCCGAAACCCTTTTGCTGTGCCGTTGTTTAGTTAATAGACCTCTGTGCCGCGGTATAAATAGCGGTCAATGTTTTGAACTATGCTTTCCCAGTATTCGTCGTCACACTCATCGGTAAGGGAAAAATCAATCAGCTCGCATCCCTCGGAAATGTATTCAAGAACAGGCTTGTATTCTCCTCTTGAGTCTGTAAGCACCCATATGTCACTTGGTGCACCGCCGAGAATAAGAATGGACGCTTTGTATGCTCTGTACGGGCTTATACCTGCCTCAAGACAGGCGTAAAGAAAATTGAAGCTGTCATAGTCAAGCTCGGAGGGGATTTCGTTTTCGTATATCTCTATGTCACCTTCGTAAAGAGAAATCGCCTCAACAATGTAAGCAAGGTCCAGACCGCTTTGGTCAATGTAAGTGCTTATAAAGCTCTGTGTTGATGATAATAGCTTGTATATTCCCGAAACCTCGGTTGAAAAATCGGGAAGCTTTGCTATTTTCCCGTCGTAAATTGCGAAAAACTCACCGTCGGCATAGAAAAGCTCGTCAGAATACTTTTGTGCCTTGAGATTTATAAGGTTAATCATGTTTTCCATAAAAGCCGCTCCTTGTTTTTTGTTGCGGGAGATATTTTACTATATTTCAGCATAGTTGTCAAGACGTAACGGCATATTGTGCCGTAAATGTTAAAACCCTTTTACGTCAACGTAAAAACAAGCGACAGCATGGGTACGTGTTGTTGACAAAAACGGACTTTTGTGATAAAATTTTATACGAAAAACAAATTCTTTTTTTCTTGGAGATAAAGAAAATGAGTATTTTTGAAGCAACCTTTCATAGGGGAGGATACCTACAGTTTGATAAGGGCTGGCAGCACCCCGTGAGAGTGATGGATGTCAATGAAATAATATACGTTGTAAAAGGCAACGTGTATATATTTGAAGAGGACAGAAGGTTTGAACTTCATAAGGGCGACTGTATTGTTCTTGAAAAGGGAAAACGCCATGGCGGATATGAGGGCTCCGAAAAGGATGTCGGTATTTATTGGTTCGAGTTTTTTTCGGACACCAAGGCACTTTCATCAATGAAGCACGTAGGCTTTGGCTTGTCCGAGTCCTTTCTTTCACTTGCACGGCTTCTTACATACAGCGCAAATGTTCCTTCTTTTCCCGGTGAAGCCAAGGACTGCTATATTCGCCTTTTGCTCAATGAAATAAGTGCGGCATCGGCAAGGAATAAGAATAACGCATACCCCGTCTGCGGAATTATTGCCGAGTGGATAAGACTTAACAGCGATAGAAAAATAGAGGTCGATGAGCTGTCAAAAAACTTCGGCTATAATAAGGATTATATATCGCGTGCATTCAAACGCAATTTCGGCGTAAGCCTTAAAAGCTATATAGATGCTGAACGTTCAAATTATGTCAAGGGCTTGCTTTTGACAACTGCCTATCCGCTTAAGCAGGTGTCGCAGATGGCGGGCTTTCCAAACTATAAAAGCTTTCTTAAATTTTTCGGATATCATAATAATGAAACACCGTATGAGTTCAGACGTAAGTATTTTAACAGCATAAAATAGAGCCTTGAAAGGGAGTTGTAAAAAGGACATGAGTTTCAAAAGAAATATTTTTTCAAATCCTAATATCAGAATGATTGCCGCAGGGCTTGTCTGCTTTGCTGCATCCGTTTTGTATGCTCCCGAAAGCGGTTTTCTGAGAACCCTGCCCTTTATGTGGATTTGCGGCTTTGTGTGTGAATTGCTCGGTGTATCTTTTGCCTTTTGTTCCTGCGTTGGCGGTGTTCTTTCGTTATGCGTGCACCTTGCCTTTGGAAAGAGCGTTGAAATGTCGGTGCTTTGCAGTGCCTTTGCTGCTTTTCTTGTGCTTGCGGGGCATTATGCATCAAAGCTTTTGAGATTTCTGAAACAGGGCAGCGCGGGTAAAAGCAGAAGTAAGTGCCTGCTGTTTTTGACGCTGTCTGTATTGGTGCCCTTTGTGTTGAATGCTGTTTTTTGCGGAAATGTGGTTTCGAGCATACTTTGCGATGCTGCAAATACAAGATACATTGAAACAAATTACGGCGATAAAGTGGAAATAAGCTATACAAGCTACGACCTTAAAAGCCGAGAGTACCGTACATATATATCATTCAATGACGGTACAACCGTTGTGGGTGTCGATGATGAGTGCTTTGTTTCAAAGAACACAGATGGCTGCCGAGACTATTATGAAGATAAAATGCTTTATGAAGCAGAGAAAAAACTTTCGACGCTTGTTGCAAAAAAAGTGGATGCATTTGAGGTGACAAGCTCAAATATCGTTTTTGAAAAAGACGAAATTCTGCCCGTTGATGCAGTAATCGATGATTATATGAACAGGGCAGGGTATGTCGTCAGCTTTTACGGCTTTGTGAATAATAAGGCTGAGTTTTCGTCTATGTGTAAAGCCTGCGTTGAAGAACTGAAAGACGAGGGCTTTGAATTTTGTGAAATAGTGTTCTGCGGAGGAAATGCATCACAGGTGCTTTATAGTGCCACTGTGAATCAGACCAATATTCCGGCAGATATCAATAAACTGATAAAGGATTTTGAAGAATCTGACGTCGAGAAGTACGGAGTTACCGAAATGACGGTGCTTGACTATTGGAATAATAAGTGAATTGCCTGAAGGCCACGGATTTGGTTCCGTGGCTTTCGGCGCGAAAAGAAGAAAATAACAGGGAACAAAGAATTGAAAGAGACGTCTAAGAAGGTAGTGCACCGCTTTGAGTCGGCTTGGTAAATATTGCCGAAAAACGATGCAGAAAATGATAAAATATATATAATAAATTGCTTAAAAACCATTGACAAATATAACGTTTGGGGTTATAATATAGTGAATATAAATGTATAAGTCTATGGGTGTAAGCTTTTTTCGGAGGTGAGGTATTTGAAAAAAGGCTTAAAGGTTGTCGGAATAATTCTGGCAGTCTTGGTGCTTATAATGACTTTGGCAGTCGGAGCATTCCGGATATTCTTACCCGAGTACTTTAAAGCAGGTGTCACTGCGGTTAAGGAGCTTGGCGTTGTCGGAACCGTAAAATGGGCAAAGACCTTGATTGAAAGCGGTAAGTTTGACAGCGAACAGTATGAGAAGAACCGTGAAGATAACGATAAACAATTGATTGATACAGTGAATAAACACGGCCTTGTTCTTTCAGGTGAACAGCTTGATGCAGTCAATTCCATGGAACTGACTGATGAGGAAAAGGAAGAGCTTCTTACACAGCAGCTTCTCGGAACGGTTGATGTGTCGGGAATGAATACAAATGCTTCCGATACCGATAAGGGCAAAGAACAGGAGAGCACCGGAGGAGAGCCCGACAGCATAGGTGATGCGGATAATGCAAAGCCGAAAGATGAGGGTTCAAAGGCAGAGAATACGCCTGAGCAAAATGCTGCACAGGATAAAAAACCTGCGAGTGACACGGTAGCTCCTCAGACAAATCAGAATCCCTCAAATACAAATACTCAGAAAACGGAACAACAGGGAACAGAACAGAATAAAAACCCCGCAGCAGGTATTACCGATGAGAGAGTCGCAAGACTTGTTGCAAGGATGTATGTTCTTAAATCCCAGTATACCGGTTCTGTTGAAGGGATTGTAGCAAGCATGAAGGCTGATTACATGAGTCTTCCTGCCGACCAAAGAACGACAAGTGCCAAGGCGGGCATTGCAACGAGCTATATGGGACAGATAAATGCCCTTGAAGCGCAGTGCGATGCACAGGTTGATGCGATAGTAACAGAGCTGAGACAGGTGCTTAAGGAAACGGGCGGCGATGCTTCGCTTGCCGATGCAATTGTTACGGCGTATGCCAACGAAAAACAGGCAACCAAGTCATATTACATAAACAGATATGCTGATTAAAAAAATTTACATAAAGAGAGGATGCAAACAATGAGAACAAAGAAAATCTTGACAGTAGTGCTTGCGATAGCAATGCTGCTCCAGACATTTGTGATTTCAGGATTTGCGGTAGACACAAGCGGTTTTATCGATTTTCCCGATGACTGGTCAACAGAGGCTATGACAGCCGCAGTTGAAAACGGTCTTTTGGAGGGAACAAGTCCTAACACAATTGAGCCGTCAAAGAAGCTTACAAGAGCAGAATTTGCGGCATTTATCAGTAGAGCCTTCGGAGCCACAGTAGAGGGCGACATCAAGCACTTCAAGGATGTAAGTAAGGACGACTGGTTCTACTCCTCCGTAGCAAAGAGCTACCAGATGGGAGTTATGTTCGGAACCGGCGCCGACACATTCTCACCCAATGCTTACATGAAGAGAGGCGATGTGTTCCTCAGTATCGCGAGACTTCTTTTCGTAAGCAATGAGGACACAAGCGTGCTCGATGAATTTTCCGATAAAGATAAGATTGACTCATGGTCTGTTCAGGCAATAGCCGGTCTTGTACATGAGGGCTACATCTCGGGTTACGAGGATGGCACACTCAAAACAAATAACAATATAACAAGAGCCGAGCTTGCTCAGCTGTTCCACAATATGTTTTCTACATATATTAGTGAACCCGGTGAGTATACGAGCGTTGCAAAGAACGGTTCTGTTGTAGTAAGAAGCGAAGATGTAATTCTTAAGGACGTAACTGTTAACGGCGACCTTATTATCGCAGACGGTGTCGGCGACGGTGACTTCACACTTGAAAATGTTGAAGTTCTCGGCAAGATTATCGTTCGAGGCGGTGAAGGTACAGTTTCCTTTGTTGGCGTTGAGTCAAAGGGTAATGTAATTATCAATGACGTAAACGGCACGGTTAACTTCCATAACTACCGTACAGACGTACCCTTCTTTGAAAACCTTGTTGAAAATACACGTGCAATCTTCCTTGAAAAGGTTGATGATCAGGAAATCAAGCCCAGTACCTCCGGCAGCAGTGGCAGTGGCGGTGGCGGTTCTTCCTCTTCCACAAAGAAAACCCTTATATTCGAAATTGATGACCGCGGTGATGACATAGAAAAGGTAACACTTAAGAATTCTCCCGGTTATGTAATTACATATGACGATGTTCCCGACATTGATGAGATTGATGAAACCTTCCTCGGTTGGGCAATCGTAAACGGCGGCAGAGTCGGCTCGATTGTTAATAACGGTTTCTTTGTAGACAGGACTCTCCGTTCGGTAGTTGGTTCGGCAGTAAATAAAAAGACATACAGCGCTATTTATGAATACACCGTAATCTTCCATACCGATGACGGTGATGTTGAAGAAATCAAGGTTAAGTCCTACGAGCGTATCGATGAAGATGATATTCCCGAAACACCCGCAGGTATCCAGATAGGCTGGACAAGAAACGATAACCTTGAAGATCCCGATGAAAACTATTCCGAAATCACAAGCGAAGAGCTTGCTGATGATGCACTCATTGATATCCTCGATGATTTTGATATAGAAAAGGGCGAAAGAGTTCTCGAGCTCTATCCTGCATATAAGGATTACAGTGTAAAGTTTGTTGACTATGAAGAAAACGAGCTTGAAACATATACAATTGTTGGCAGACAGACTCTTGATGAAGTTCCTTCTCCTTACCTTCTCGGCTATGACCTTCTCGGTTGGTCGCTTGAAAAGGTTGATAAGGACTCTGCAGATAACGCATCTGCCGTAGACTTCACAGAGGATGAGCTCCTTAACACTAATGTTGAAGACATCGATGACGGAGATACAAGCATTGTTCTCTATCCCGTATACGGTGCTAAGACATATAACATTACATTCACACGTAACGGCGAAACAATCGGCACAGCAAGCAAGAAGGCAAACACAAAGCTTGAAGAGGCTGAAGTTCCCGTAGCAGCAATTCCCGGTTGGAGCTCAGACGAATGGGTTTGGGTATTCAACGGCACACCTTATACAAACGATGAACTTTTAAATACAAACGTTGAAGTTCTCTTTGAAGAGGTTGATAAGGACTATACAGGTACAATTGAAGTAGAACTTTCCGCAACAATGGAAGCTCTTACATATGATGTTACATTTAAGTATGTAATTGACGGCAACGAAACAATTGTAGCTACAATGGAAAAGATTGCAGGTACAGTTCTTTCCGCACCCGGTGAAGCAGAAGTTGAAGCAACCTCAATCGGTTATGACTTTGAAAGCTGGCAGTACGGTGCAAAGACACTTTCACCCGAGGATATTTCAGCAGACGTAATCGAAAAGGTATTCCTTGAAGATTATGCGCCTGTTCTCGTTGCAAATCTGGTAGCTAAGACATATTCTGTTAAGTTTATGGACGGCACCGATGAAATTGGCGAAGATTCTGCAGAGGCAGGTAACGTTCTTGAAAATGTTCCCGATGCTTCAAAGGTTGGTTATGACTTTGAAAACTGGACATATAACGGCGAGGATGTAACCTCTGACGATCTTGAAAATAAGAACGTTGAAGAACTCTTCGGTAATGATACAGAGCCTTCTCTCGAGGCGGTTTATACACCTTGGACATACGAAATCACATTCGTAGACGGCGCTGATGAAATGGGAACAGATACAGTGGTTGCAGGCAATAAGGCTGCAAACGTTCCCGAAACAGATAAGACAGGTTATACATTTGTAGGCTTCACATACGGTGGTGAAGATATTACAGATGCACTTGAAAACGATGTTGTTGAAGACATCTTCGGTGAAGAAACAGCACCTGTTGTTGAAGCAGTTTATACACCCTGGACATACGAAATCACATTCGTGGACGGCGCTGATGAAATCGGTTCTGATTCAGTTGTTGCAGGTAATAAGGTTGTAAGCATTCCCGAAACAGATAAGATGGGCTTTACATTCGTAGGCTTTGAATTCGACGGTGAAGATATTACAGACGCACTTGAAAATGATGTTGTTGAAGATATCTTCGGCGAAGAAACAGCACCTGTTGTTGAAGCAGTATACGAAGCTTGGACATACGAAATCACATTCGTAGACGGTGCTGATGAAATGGGAACTGATACAGTGCTTGCAGGCAATAAGGCAGCAAATGTTCCCGAAACAGAAAAGACAGGCTTTACATTTGTAAAATGGACATTCGACGGCGAAGATATAACAGACGCACTCGAAAACGATAATGTTGAAGATATCTTCGGCGAAGAAACAGCACCTGTTGTTGAAGCAGAATACGAAGCTTGGACATACGAAATCACATTCTATGATGATGACGAAGTAACTGTTCTTGATACTATTACAATTGAAGCAGGTAATGTTATAGACGCTATGCCCGAAGATCCCGACAGAATGGGTTATGATTTCGCAGCATGGTGGTATGACGGTGAAGTAATTTCCGGTGTTACTCTTCTTAATTATGAAGTACAGGAAATCTTCGGCGAAGAAACAGAGCCTGAGATTTTCGCAAGTTACAGCCCTTGGCTCTATACAATTAACTTCTATGAAGATGCATCAACTCTTCTTGATACCGTAGAAATCTATTCCGGCAATAAGATTGCATCTGTTCCCGAAGTTGACGTAGAAAATATGACCTTCCTCGGCTGGTCCGAAACAGAAGGTGCAACAAGTGCAGAATATACATCTGATGAACTCGTTGCTGATAACGTAGAAGCTCTCTTCGGCGAAAAGACAGAGATTGACTTCTATGCAGTATTGGCAATGGAAGGCGACGGCTTCCTCACAGTTGAGCATTACTTTGAACAGCTTGACGGTTCTTATACACTTGAAGAAACCGATCCCGATGAAGAAGTTCTTGCAGGCGGTACAGCAGTTGAGGCTGTTGACTATGTAATCGAGAGCGAATCTCATGAAGTAAATCTTCTCCATGCAGATAACGTGCTCACAGGCACTATCACTTCCGGTGCAACAACAACACTTAAGCTCTACTATGACCTTGTAGAATACGAACTCTACTTCTATGATATGGGTGAGCCAATTCATGATGACCCCATCATGGTTAAGCACGGTTCAACATTTGCAGACTATGAAGACGAAATCGCCGATACTCTTGACGGTTATTCCTTGTGGTATGAAATCGGTTACGGTAAGAGCTATGATGATGTTTACGTAGAAAATAACGTATCCGAAGACGGTTACGGTGATGAACTCGACGAAGAAAACAACCACGCAATCCACTATAACTGGTATATTGCAACGATTGACGGCGAAGAGTTCGAGTACGAAGAAATTATAAGAAATGAAGAAAATGAACTCGAAACAATCGGCACCTATTCCGATTATGCAGAAGACTATGTATTCACAAGAAATACAGATGTTTATGCAAAGGTCAAGGATTTAATCGTAATTGTTGAAATGCCCGAGCTTGTTGAAGGCGAACAGCTTACACTTCATATTCCTTACGAGGATGATACAAGATTTATCGACTCAATCCGTGACGGTGTGTTCTATAATGCACATGTTACAGACTTTGTTGACAGACTCAAGCTTGAAGAAAAGATTATGACAAAGCTTGAAGATGCAAACCTTGTTGAACTCAGCGAGGATGATGAGTACGAAATCAAGAATGTCAACTCCTTCATGGTAGAATTCTATAAGATGATGGGCGGCAAGGAAGCGTTTGCTGAATGGCTGTGGGACATCGTTGAAGACGAAGTGAAGAATGAGCTTAACGATGAATGGCTTGAGATTTATGAAGAAGTTAAGGATGGCAGAGGTTCAGAAGAGGCACTTCGTGATTTCTTCGAATACGGTAATGAGCACTACGATGGAGTGGCTCCCGCCGATGCCGTTGCAAAGTATTATGCATCCGAACGCTTCGTTGAAGAAGCAACTCATGATGAAGAATTTGCAGTAACCAAGGATAATGAGTTTATTATGCTCAAGGTTGATGAAAAGATTTCTTCACTCAGATACATCGATGATGTTATTAATGAATATGCAGGCGACAGAATTCCCGAGAGACTTGTTGATAAGCTTCCCAAGGAAGAGCTCAAGCATGTATACGAGCGTGAAGTTGAAGAATTCCTTGTTTCACTTGAGGATGCCATTGATCATGCTCATGCAACAGGCGAAGAAGTATATGTGGAAAGCGGTATCGTATTTGACGTTAACCTTGTAGAGGATCTTCTCATTCCTCTCTATGACTATGCAGTTAATATGCATCAGGATGTTGTTGATAAGACAATTGAATCCGATAGAAGAGAAGCAGAAATCTTTGCAAAGATTTACTCTAAGAATGATTACGCACCCGGCCTTGTAGCATTTGCAGATCCTGAAGAATACCTCACAAAGGTAGCAGACAGAGACAGAACAGACTCTACAAGCGGTTATAAGATTCGCGCGTTTGCTGAAATCTATGAAGAAGTTCTCAAACCCGCAAGCGTTCAGACGGCAGATGCACTTCTCTGGATTGCAGATGCAGATGCAAGCGGTATTGACTTTGACAGTGATATCCGTCCTAAGTTTGAGGATAATAAGCATATCATAATCAGCGTTAATAACCACCTTCTCTCAATGTCTGAAGACTATGCAGAAAACGGATTCCCCGAAGACCTCAATGTTTACTATGATGACCTTGTTTCCAATGAATACATTGAAAAGGCACTTGAAGGTAAGCTTCCCGACGGTATTCAGGGTTACATTGAAAAGCTTGTTAATAATAATATCGTTGAAAACGTATTCGTGAGAATTCTCAATAAGTTCGGCGTT
Organism: Eubacteriales bacterium; assembly: GCA_045541355.1. Lineage (GTDB taxonomy): Bacteria > Bacillota > Clostridia > Oscillospirales > CAG-382 > UMGS1387. Next base: position 22,756 of record JAZQIW010000071.1, read on the forward strand.
AAGGGCGAAGCTCTTCTCGGTCAGATGAACGGCAGAGTAGTTAAGGAGCTTGATGAAGAAACCTTCGATGAGTACCTTGATGAAGTATCTCTCGCATTTGAGGAAAGCGACGAAGGCGTTGTTAACGGTAAGATGACAACAGACCATGTAATCGGTAAGATGGAATCCAAGATTGATGAAGAAAACAGCCTCAAGGGTGTAAATGTAATATATTACAGAACTCTTGCAGACTCGGCTCTCTAATACCAATTAAAGGCTAAGACACAAACTAAACTTACTACTTTTGAGCAGATGGGAAACCGTCTGCTCAAACTGTAAGAGAGGAAAAAATTAATGAATATTAAACGAATACTTTCGGTTGTTCTTGTTTTTGCAATGATTTGTTCGCCGATTATATCCTATGCCGATGACATTGTTGCAGCACAGACACCCTCTGTAACCGATGCTGCAGTAACAAGTGCATCAGGTGAACAAACAACAGTAAATGAGAATAATGCACTTAAAGCAAATATTGTGTTTTCTGATATTCCTGCCGATGCCCCGTACTATGATTCGGTAAAGAAGCTTGTGGAAAACGGTGTCATTAACGGATATCCCGACGGCACATTCAAGCCCGATGGCGGCGTTACAAGAGCTGAGATGTGTAAGATGGTAAATCTTACCCTCAGATATACCTCTACCGAGGGCGCGGTCGGTTTCCCCGATGTAACTCCGAATGATTGGTACTATTCTTATGCAATTGCTGCACAGAAGGCAGGATATATTCAGGGCTATGAGGATTTAACCTTCAGAGCCTCCAATAACATCACACGTCAGGAAGTGTGTGCAATTCTTTGCAGACTCTTAAAGCCCATGGATCTCGGACTTGCTGTGACGGTAAGTGATACAGTTGATGATTGGGCAAAGGAATATGTAAGACTTGTTGTTCAGAATTTTCTCATGCCTTTGGAAGAGAATAATACCTTCAGAGCAACAGAGGTTATAAAGAGACACGAGCTTGCATCTGTTCTTTCGGGTCTTGTAATCGGACCTGTTGAGACAATAACAGCAAATGTCAGATTTTTTGTTGACGGCACTCAGTACGGCGAAACTCAGACCTTAGCTGTCGGACTTTGTGCAAAGGTACCCGCTGATCCCGTTTCAAGCGATACAACACTGCATTTTGCAGGCTGGAGAGCAGTGGGAACAGAGGATGTTGTTGATGTTGAGAGCCTTATCGTAACGGCAGACGTCGACTATGAGGCGGTGTTTACCGAGAAAACCCATAGCGTAAAGTTCTATAACAGAGGCCGCCTTTATAAGAACCTTTCTGTTGGTCATAAGGGCATAGTAAGAGCACCGGCAGATCCTAAGGTTGACGGTTTTATTTTCAAGGGCTGGGCTCTTGAGGAAGACGGAGCTGTTCTTGATCTCAGACGCTTCATAATCATAGAAGATGTCAAGCTCTATGCCGTTTATGAAAAGGGCACAGAGGATGATGAGGAAGAGGAAGAAGAGGAAGAGCCTGTTTACTATAATGTAAGATTTAAGGTAAACGGAAAGACTGTTCTTACACAGGAGGTTCTTGAGGGCTCCTATCCTACGGCTCCCGATGACCCTGAGGTTGAAGGCATGAAGTTTGTCGGCTGGTCCTTGAAGAATGGCAGTACAGACGATATTATTTCTAACTTCAGACAGGTGATTGTTCTTGGAAACCTTGATATTTATGCTGTATTTGTAGAGGACGAAGAAGAGCCTGTATTCTTTGATGTAACCTTCCATGTTGAAGGACAGCAGAGCTTTAAACAGTCGGTGCTTGAAGGTCTTTCTCCCACACAGCCTGAGGATCCCGAAGAAATAGAGGGCAAGACCTTTGTGGGTTGGTCGCTCAGGGCAGGAAACTCAACCGATATTATCACAAACTTCAAGGATATTCTCGTTTATAAGCCGTTGGATATTTATGCTGTGTTTGTTGAAAAGGAAGAAGAGCCTGTTTATTATGAGGTAACCTTCCATGTTGACGGCAAGACGTCTAAGCAGGAGGTGCTTGAAGGTCTTTCACCCTCGCAGCCTGCAAACCCTGTTGTTGAAGGAAAGAAGTTTGTCGGCTGGTCGCTTAGGGCAGATAATCAGGATGATTTGATTACAAGCTTTAAGGATATAATTGTTCTCGGTAACCTTAATATTTATGCTATCTTTGTAGTTGAGGAAGAAGAACCGGTATTCCATGATGTAACCTTCTATGTAGAAGGAAAGGTTGCTTCAAAGCAATCTGTGCTTGAAGGTTCATCACCGACAATGCCAGGTAATCCTTCACTTGACGGATACGTGTTTATGGGCTGGTCTCTTAAGAAGGGCAGTCAGTCGGATATTGTTACAAACTTCAAGAGTATTGTTGTTAAAGCACCTGTCAATATGTATGCGGTGTTTGTTGAGGAAGAAAAAGACCCTGTTTACTATGATGTAAACTTCTATGTTGACGGTAAGGTTGTTTCTACTCAGAGCGTGCTTGAGGGTATGTCTCCGAGAAAACCCGGTAATCCTACCTATGAGGATATGATTTTTGTCGGCTGGTCGACAATTAAGAATAATCAGTCAGGACTTATTTCAAGCTTCTCCGACATCAAGGTGAACTCTAATATGAGTATATATGCTTTGTTTAAGGAAAAGCCTGTGTATACAGTAAGCTTCTATGTTGACGGGGTTGTTACATCCACTCAGAGAGTGCTTGAAGGCTCCTATCCTCAGAAGCCTCAGACACCTTCGCTTGACGGCATGGATTTTGTAGGCTGGTCAACTGTAAAGAATAATATAAGCGGCCTTATTTCAAGCTTTTCAAGCATTGAGGTGACGGGCGATATGAGTATATATGCCATATTCAACGAAAAGCCTGTGTATACAGTAAGCTTCTATGTTGACGGTAAGGTTGCCTCTACCCAGAGAATAGTTGAAGGTAAGTCTCCCGAAAAGCCTCAGACACCCGCAAAAGACGGATTTAAGTTTATCGGCTGGTCTTTAAGAAGAGATAGTAAGAATGATATCATTTCCAACTTCTCGGCTATTTCCGTAACCTCAAATATGAGCATATACGCAGTATTTGAAGAAGAGGAAAAGGAAGAGGTTTATTATACAGTAAGCTTCTATGTAGACGGAAAGGTTGATTCTACTCAGAGAGTGCTTGAAGGATCATCACCCGTAAAGCCTGCTGACCCCAACCTTGATGGGTATGACTTTATAGGCTGGTCAACCGTGAAGAACAATAATAGCGGACTCATTTCTGATTTTTCCGATGTAACGGTAAATAAGAACATGAGTATATACGCGTTGTTTGAAGAAAAGGAAGTTGAGCTTAAATACTTTAATGTCTTCTTTAGAGTAGACGGCGAGGTTTATTATAAGCAGGAGGTGCTTGAAGGCTCCTCACCCACAGCTCCCGATGATCCGGAAAAGAACGGCGAAACCTTTACCGGCTGGTCCTTAAGAGAAAACGGAAGCATCATAGATGACTTTGATGATATTGTTGTTACAAAGCATATTGATATATATGCGGTGTTCTTCAGTAACCCCAATTCCGATGAGCTGATTGGAATGCTTGAAAGAGGTAAGACACAGCTTAATGGCTTGAGAATGTCAAATAGCAGCCATAAGAGTGCAAGGACTGTTATTGTAAGCTGTATAGGTAAGGTTCTTACTGATGCAAAAGCCGGTATTAAGATATCAAAGAGCTATGTAACAAGAGAATATAGCTCAGACGTAAATGAGGTCAAGAGAATTGTCAACGGCATGAGCCAGACAGAGCGTTCAAACTTTGTAAATATAGTTACAAGGAATGTTGATAAGGATGTTCAGGACTTCTTGATGGATTACTTTGATATTGATATGTCATCTATCACATAAAAAAGTATAAAAATAAGCTTTGCAAGAATATGGGGTAACACCCGTATTCTTGCTTTTTGTTTGCCCTTTTAATTGTTCGTAAACTGTTGCAATTTTTGAAAAAAATGGTAAAATTAAACTATATATAAAATGCGAAGGAGTATGGGAAATGGGAAGACTTTGGTATAATAAGTGCGCAGATGTATGGGATGAAGCGCTGCCTGTCGGAAATGGCAGAATAGGTGCAATGGTTTACGGCTCGGCACTTTGTGATAGACTTCAGCTTAATGAAGAGACGCTTTGGTCCGGAAATCCAACATTTATGAATAAAAATCATACCATGGATGAAATGCTCGCAATACGTTCTCTTGTAAAAAGAGGAGAGTACGATAAGGCGGATGAGCTTGCAGCGAAAACCATGTTCGGTGCCGCAACGCAGCACTATGTTTCCTACGGAAATATGTTTGTTGAAATGCTATTTGGTAACGGTCTTAAACAGTATAAAGCGGGAGCAGGAGTCGAAAGCCATATAAAGGACTATTGCCGCGAGCTTGATTTGGATACGGGCATTGTGCGCACTACCTTTAAGGTTAATGATTTTGATATTACAAAGGAGTGCTTTGTATCTCTTGCCGATGATGTGCTTGTAATGAATGTGTACTCGGCAGGAGGAAAAGGCTTTGACCTTCACGTGTATACGGCACCCGAGCTTGAAGCGAGTACAACTGCAAAAAAAGGCTTGCTGACGACGATGGGTAGATGCCCTTGCGAATGTGATGACTTTGGAAATCAGATATATGATGAGCGTGAAAGCATTCATTTCTGTAACAGAATAGCCCTTGTCGGAAGTAAGTATACCCATGGAGGAGGCGGAGGACTCTGGATGCACTGGGATAAGGTGACTGTAATAATGTCGCTTAAAACAAGCTTTAACGGCTTTGATAAAATGCCTGTTTCAGAGGGTAAGGAGTATGTGAATGCAAGCCTTGAAACGCTTGAGGCTGCCAAAAAATATAGCTATGAAGAGCTTCGAGCGAGACATATATCAGAATATAAAAAGCTGTATGACAGAGTTGAAATCGGCTTTGACTGCGAAAAATATGATGATGAGCCGACAGACTTAAGAATAGTTAAAGCGGGAGAAGGCAGAGAGGACTTGAGCCTTGTAAAAGACCTTTTTGACTTTGGCCGTTACCTTACAATTTGTGCAAACGCTAAAGGAACACAGCCTGCAAATCTTCAGGGTATCTGGAATTACCATGTGATGTCGCCCTGGAGATGTAATTATACAATGAATATCAATACCGAGATGAATTACTGGCCGACAGAAACAGTAAATCTTCCCGAATGTCATATGCCGCTTATGAATATGATAAAGGAGCTTGCTTCAAAGGGAAACAGAATAGGACTTTCGGGCTGGTGCTCGTGGCATAACAGCGATATCTGGAGATTTAATGTTGAAGCATCAAACGGGCCTATGTGGGGATTTTGGCCAATGGGAGGCTTCTGGTGTGTGAGACATATCTGGGAGCATTATATCCATACACAGGATAAGGCATTCTTGGAGGAAATGTATCCAATCATGGTGGGTGCTGTTGATTTCCTTGATGATTGGATGTATGAGAATGAAAACGGAAAGCTTGTTACATGCCCTTCCACATCCCCCGAGAATAACTTTCTTTATAATGGAAGAGAATGTGCTGTTTGTGAAGCAAGCGCTATGGATATGTCAATAATCCATGACCTTCTTTCAAAGACCGTCAAGGCAAGTAAGGTACTTGGAAAAGACGCTGAACGTTTTGAAAATATGCTTGGAAGGCTGGAAAAAGTGAAGATAGGAGAAGACGGCAGAATACTTGAATGGGGCAGAGCTCTTGAGGAAAGCGAACCCGGTCACAGACACGTTTCCCATCTTTACTTCCTGTATCCTTCGGATATATTCAATACACAGGAATATAAGGACGCAGCAAGGAAAACGCTCGACTTCAGAATGAGTCATGGCGGAGGACATACAGGATGGTCAAATGCATGGATTTCGGCACTTTATGCACGCCTTGGCGACGGTGAAAAGGCGGCATGGCATATAAGGAATATGTTTAAGAACTCAATTTATTTGAATATGCTTGATTCTCACCCGCCGTTCCAGATTGACGGTAACTTCGGCATTACTGCCGCAATATGTGAAATGCTTGTTCAAAGCCATGACGGGAACGTAAAGCTCCTTGCGGCAATTCCTAAGGCATGGGAAAAGGGCGGCTTTGTAAGAGGATTTAAGATACGTGACGGCAGAACCCTTAGCTTTGAATGGAAAGACGGTAAGGTAGTAAAAGAGCAGATAATTTGATTTTTCGTGCGGCAGAGAGCTGTATTATACTTGAAAAAGGAGGCGTGGATTTTGCAATATATATTCTCGGAAAGCAGACGTGAAGTTCACGCCTCAGTCAGAGAAATGTGCGAATTTCTTTATAGAACGGGCAATGTGTATTCGGGCGGAACGGATATTACCGGGAATGCCATGCTTGTCGGAGCAAGAATACATAGAGAGCTTCAGAGCAGATATAAAAAAGAATACCCCGGCTATGAGTCGGAGTATCACGTGAAGTATTGTGAGGAATATGACGGCTTTGAATATGAAATAGCCGGAAGTATTGACGGTATTCTTCAAAAGGGCGATGCTACACTTATTGATGAATTTAAGACAACAAGCGTTGAGCTTGAAAAGCTGGAGTGGGATACCGTAAAGGCATATTCGGCACAGCTTATGTGCTACGGCTTTATGTATGCGGCAAATAATTCACTGAACTTTATAACATTGAGACTTACATATTATAACTATGATGACGATGATGTAAAGACGCTTGAGAGGGAGTTTACCTTTACAGAGCTGAGAGGGTGGTTTGATGAGTTTTTGGCACTTCATGTGAAGTGGGCAAAGCTTGTGTATGAGCATAAGATGCGCCGTAATGAGTCGCTTCGTTCTCTTACGTTTCCCTTTAAAGAATATAGATATGGCCAGCGTGGACTTTCGGCAAAAATATATAGGTGTATAAGGGATGCAAAACGGCTTTTTGCCGAGGCACCTACGGGAATCGGAAAAACCGTTTCAACGCTGTTCCCCTCGCTGAAAGCACTTGGAGAAGAGATAGGTGATAAGGTCTTTTACTTGTCGGCAAAGAATGTAGGGGCTATAACTGCACAGGATACCTTGTCTCTGTTTTGCAGCAAGGGTGCTGTCATAAAATATATTACTCTAACTTCAAAGGAAAAAATATGTCCGAAGCAGCGAAATTGCCTGCCGAGTGAATGTGAGTATTCAAAGGGACACTATGATAGGGTAAATGATGCCTTGTATGCTTTGGTGAGCGAGAATAATGTTGTGACAAAGCAGCTTGTCCTTGAATATGCCGAAAAATATAAGGTGTGCCCGTTTGAGCTTCAGCTTGATGTATCCGAATATTGCGATGTGGTTGTTGGGGACTATAATTATGTCTTTGATATGAGGGCAAAGCTCCAAAGGTATTTTTCCGACGGCGGCGATTATATAACCCTTGTTGATGAGGCGCATAACCTTGTGGATAGGGCAAGGGAGATGTACTCAGCTTCCATTTCATATTTGTTTATAAAGAAATTTCATAAGCATTTCAAGGGGATGCGAAGGCTTGTCGGAAGCCTTAATAAATGCCTTTCAAGAATGAAAAAGTACCATGAGGCAATGATACTTGCCAATAAAACACAGCTTAAAATACCCTTTTCCGAAAATGATATCGAGCCTTTCAGAAATTTTTGCGAGGCGTATAGACAGTTTCTTGCAAAGGAAGGAAACGATGAGGTAAAGAAGAATACCCTTGAGCTGTTCTTTGAAATGAGCTTTTTTGTTGAAATTTTTGATATAGAGACAGTTTTTCAGGAGGACTATATTGATTTTTGCGAGGTGGGCGGGGATGATACGGTGATCAAGCTGTTTTGTGCCGATCCGTCACGCCAGATAAAGCTCGCTACAAATAAAATGCGCTCATGTGTGTTTTTTTCGGCAACACTTACCCCTTCCGAGTATTATATAAAGATGCTCGGTGCCGACATTGAGGAGGATGAAATTATAAATGTCCCGTCTCCTTTCCCTAAAGAAAACCTTCTGTGCTGTGTCTATAAAAATATCTCAACAAGATATAAGGATAGACAAAACAGCCTTGTTTCGGTTTGCGAAATTATAAAATGCGCCATTGATAGTAAAACAGGGAATTTCCTTGCTTTCTTTCCTTCATACGGATATATGAAGGAGGTTTATGATGAATTCTGCGTTCTATACCCCGATGTTCAAACTGTCATCCAGACACAGAATATGACAAATGAAGAGCGCGAGGAGTTTTTGTCCTGCTTTGCAGAAAGTCCAAAAGCCACTCTTGTCGGCTTTGCCCTTTGCGGAGGAGTTTTTTCCGAGGGTGTTGACCTTACGGGAGATAGACTTTCGGGTGCTGTCATTGTGGGAACGGGACTTCCGTCGGTAAGCTTCGAGAGGGATATGCTGAAAACGCATTTTGATAAGACAATCGGCGAGGGAATGGGATATAATTATGCATATACCTATACGGGACTTAACCGCGTGTATCAGGCGGGAGGACGTGTTATCAGAACAAAGACTGACACGGGTTTTGTAATTCTTGCCGATGATAGATATGCAAAGCTTTCCCATAAGCGTACCTTTCCCGAGACATGGTCGGGTGCAAAAACAATCCTTAGTATTGATAAGCTTTCAGAAACGCTGGAAAGTTTCTGGAATGGATTTGAAGAAAAAAATAACCGCTGACGGAGAAATACCGCCGGCGGTTTTGTACTTAAATGATTTATAATAATGTAACCTTGCTGTTAATGGCTGAAAATAGAGCGTTGATGGAAGCGGCGATAATGTCGTTGTGAATACCGACACCCCATCTTATCTGACCGTCAATTGTAATGCTTACATAACAGACAGCCTGTGAGGATGAACCCTCGGAAAGAGAGTGCTCGCTGTATGTCAGATTTGAAAAATTAATACCGAGACAGTGCTTGATTGCGTTGCTGACGGCATCAAGACGGCCGTTGCCCGAGGCGGTAATAAGCCTTGGAGTGCCGTTTACTTTAATTGTGACATTTGCAAATATGTCGGGTGTTCTGACAAACTCGTAGTCTATAAGCTCAATAGGAGTGTTTATGTTTACAAACTTTTCGCAGAAAACCCTGTAAACCTCTTGGATTGAAAGCTCCTTGTGACCGAGATCCGAGGCGTGCTTTACCGCATATCCCACAGCCTCTCGCATTCTTCTGGGAATAACGAAGCCGTAGTGATGCTCGAGAAGATATCCTATACCGCCCTTGCCCGACTGGGAATTTATGCGGATAACATCTGTTTCGTATTCACGACCGATGTCCTTTGGGTCAATGGGAAGATAGGGTACACTCCATGTTTCAAGAGCATTTTGCTCGTGGAAGGATAAACTCTTTGCAATGGCATCCTGATGAGAACCTGAAAAGGCGGCAAAGACAAGCTTTCCGGAATATGGAGAACGCTCATGGATGTTCATTTTTGTAACACCCTCATAAAGCTCGCATATTTCGGGCATATCCGAAAAATCAAGACCCGGCTCTATGCCTTGGGCGTATAAATTCATTGCAACCGTAACAATGTCTGCATTGCCTGTTCTCTCGCCGTTTCCGAAAAGAGTTCCTTCAATTCTCTCAGCGCCAGCAAGAAGCCCCATTTCACAGTCTGCAACCGCACAGCCTCTGTCATTGTGGGGATGAAGTGATATAATAACGCTGTCTCTGTACTTGAGATTTTTGCACATATATTCAACCTGATTTGCATAAACGTGGGGCATGGAAACCTCAACCGTAACAGGAAGATTGATAATGGCCTTTCTGTCGGGAGACGGCTTCCATATGTCAAGAACTGCATTTGATATTTCAAGAGCAAAATCGGGCTCTGTCGCCGAAAAGGACTCAGGTGAATATTCAAACCTTATGTTGCCGGAAAAATCCTTTGCACACTCATTAATTAAGGCTGCACCTTCTGTGGCTATTTCAATAATCTCTTCTTTTGACTTTTTGAAAACCTGCTCACGCTGAATAAAGCTTGTTGGGTTGTATAGGTGAACAATTGCGTTCTTTGCTCCCCTGATACATTCAAACGTCTTTTTGATAATATGCTCTCTTGACTGTGTCAAAACCTGAATTGTAACATCGTCGGGAATGAGATTGTCGTCAATCAGCTTCCTGATAAAATTGAATTCCGTGTCGGAAGCCGCAGGGAATCCTACTTCAATTTCCTTAAAGCCTATGGAAAGAAGCATCTTGAAAAAGTCCAGCTTTTCGTCAAGACTCATGGGAACAGTAAGTGCTTGATTTCCGTCACGAAGATCCACAGAGCACCATATGGGGGCTTTGTCTATATAATTTTTTCTTGCCCATTCCATTTCTCCCGAAGGAGCAGGGAAAAACTGCCTTGTGTACTTTGAACTGTTTTTCATTTCACTTCTCCGTTAACTTTAAAAATAAAAAAACTGCCGTGTATGCGACAGAGAATAAAACGTTTTGGGGAGGTGTCGAGTCATTCTTCTCTGAGGCGCATTTTCGTAACTTCTTATATGCCTGTATGCCTGCCCATACCAAACGGTAGATAAAATACCTTATACTTTTATAGAAATTATATATCTTTTGTAGATTGTTGTCAAGTCCTTTTGTTTTTTTTACTAATTTTCACGCTTTATTTAAAAAAGTGCCTTGTTTGCTTTGCAAGCTTGTTTTATAATATATGATGTAATTATATATTTGGGAGATAATAACATGAATACACATAATTCGAGAAAGCTTCATAGCCTTGTAATATTCAGAAATATACTGAATGATGAGACGGTAAAAAAGCTTTTGAGCCTGTTTGATTGTGATGAAACAAATAAAAATGAGCTTACGGATAAATATTGTGATTTTGCCCGCAGTGTTCTTATAAACGGAGGAAATTTGTCACAGCATTTTCTAAGGCTCATTCTTGAGGATGAAAACTTTTATACATCATATAAAATCACGGGAAAAGGCGACCCGGAGCTGCTTGAGCCTCTTCTTGAAAGAGAATTGTCGGTGATTGAATATCTCTCAAGATATGAGGGTGAGCAAATAAGAACCTTTACAGGTGATAAGGGGCTTGCAAGATGGAAAACCGAGGAAATAGATTTTTCTGAGGTTTATCATAAACGCCTTGGGGAGATTCACCGCAGAGGCTTTGGCATATATGCAAAGTATCATATGTTTATTCTCGGCGATGACGGAGAAATTGTTCCCATAAAGAACCCCGACCCCCAGAAGCTGTCCGAGCTTTCGGGATATGAACGTGAAAGGAACCTTATTATTGCAAATACAAAGGCACTACTTGAAGGAAAAAGTGCAAATAACGTGCTTCTTTACGGCGATGCGGGAACGGGCAAGAGCAGTACGGTAAAGGCGATAGGAAATGAGTTTAAGGATATGGGGCTTAGGATAATCGAGCTTAAGAAGGAGCAGCTTCATTTAATACCCGCGCTCCTCGACCATATATCCGAAAAGCCCTTGAAGTTTATTCTGTTTATTGATGACCTGACCTTCTCAAGTGATGATAAGGATTTCTGTGCACTTAAAGCAACCCTTGAAGGCGGTGTCAGCACAAGAGGCAATAATACAATAATCTACGTAACAAGTAATCACCGCCACCTTGTTAAAGAGACTAATGCCGACAGACAGGGAGATGAAATTTCAATAGGCGATAAGATTCAGGAAATTGTCAGCCTTTCTGCAAGATTCGGTCTCACAATTACCTACTCAAAGCCCGATAAGGATTTGTACTGCAGAATAGTAAAGGACCTTGCCGACGCCAAGGGGGTTGAGCTTGACCAAGAAAAGCTCTTTGTAAAAGCCGAGGCGTTTGCCATCCGTCACGGAGGCAGAAATCCGAGAACGGCAAAACAGTTTATAGATCTTCTTGTTTCGGGTGTCGAAAGCATATAAAATCGGAAAAACTGCATAAACTGTAAAAGATAAATATGCATTTTGGAGGAAAAAATGGCACTGTATGTTATTCTTGGTGTTCTGATGTTCGGGGTGCTGATTTTTGTACATGAGCTCGGACACTTTCTCGCGGCAAAGGCGTGTGGTGTGGGAATCTATGAATTTTCCATAGGCATGGGCCCGAAAATTGTGTCGCATAAGGGGAAAGACGATGTTTTGTATGCTCTTCGTCTTTTGCCAATAGGCGGCTTTGTCAGTATGCACGGCGAGGACGATGACGAGCCTGTCGACGATGAAACCTCGCTTAATAAAAAAAGTATACCCAAACGCTTTTTGATAATAGGCGCAGGAGCTGCAATGAATATTATTCTCGGACTTGTCATAGCAGCCTTTCTTGTGATTTTCGGCGAAACACTTTATTCCACCACAATTGAACGCTTCAATTTCGGCGATGAAAACGGAAATCTTATTCCCATGCAGGAGTATATGGGACTTGAAGTGGGCGACGAAATTGTAAAGGTCGGCTCAAGAAGAATAAATGTGCGCCATGACCTTGTGTATGAGGCAATGAATGTAGGTTCAAAAAAGGTTGACATAACTGTTATAAGAGACGGCGAGAGGGTAGTGGTTGAGGATTTTGAATTTCCAACATTTACCGAAAAGGGAGTTGTGCTTGGAAATGCCAATTTCTTTGTGCCGACCGTTCTCGAAAAGACTCCCCTTGAGGTAGTAAAACAAACTTTTTGTCAGTCTGTGGCAGTAATAAGAATGATATGGACCTCTCTTATTGATACACTGTCCGGAAAATACGGTGCCGAGGCAGTATCGGGCCCTGTCGGAGTTGTCAGCGAAATGAAGCAGACGGTAAAATACGGACCCTCGTCATTTTTCTTTTTTGTTATGATAATTACCATGAATCTCGGCGTTGTAAATCTCTTGCCGTTTCCCGCTCTTGACGGAGGAAGATTGCTTTTTCTTGTGATTGAGGCGGTCAGGGGAAAACCAATAAAACCGAAATATGAAGCTGCCGTCAACTTTGCAGGACTTGCACTTCTTATGGCACTTATGGTATTTGTAACCTTCAGCGATATTGTAAAAATTGTAAAGTGAGGAGAATAAGCATGGAAAGAAGAAAAACAAGAAGTGTAAAAATAGCAAACAAAAATCTCGGCTCACAGCATGATATTCTCATTCAGTCCATGACATATACCAAAACAGAGGATAAAGAGGCAACGCTTTCGCAGATTCAGTCTCTTGAGAAGGCAGGCTGTGATATTGTGCGCTTCAGCGTTCCGAATGAGGCGTGCGCCGAAAGTATTCCTTACCTTAAAGAAAACAGTAATATTCCCCTCGTTGCCGATATTCATTTTGATTATAGACTTGCTCTTCTTTCTATCGAAAGAGGCATAGATAAAATAAGGATAAATCCCGGCAATATCGGCTCAGACGATAGGGTGAAGGCGGTTGCCGATGCCTGTAAGGCAAAAAATATTCCGATAAGAATAGGCGTTAACGGCGGCTCGCTTGAAAAGCATATTTTAAATAAATACGGTGCACCTACCCCTGAGGCTCTTTGCGAGAGTGCGATGTATCACGTAAAGCTGCTTGAAAAATTCGACTTTTATGATACCGTAGTTTCCATCAAGTCCTCGGATGTTGCATCCACCATTAAGGCAAATAAGCTTTTTGCACAAATGACCGATTACCCGATTCACCTGGGAGTTACAGAGGCAGGAACGGAAAGAAGCGGTCTTATAAAATCAAGCGCGGGAATAGGTGCTCTTTTGTGCGAGGGAATAGGGGATACTCTCAGAGTTTCGCTTTCGGATGATGTTGTAAAAGAGGTTGAGGCAGCGAAGGATTTGCTTCGGGTTCTCGGCATAAGAAAGGGAGTAAGGGTTGTGTCCTGTCCCACTTGTTCAAGATGCTCCATTGATGTTTTCTCGGCGGCAAAGAAGCTTGAAGAGACACTTAAGGATAAGGATTGGGATATAAAAATTGCAGTAATGGGCTGTGCAGTAAACGGTCCCGGTGAGGCAAGGGAAGCCGATATAGGAGTTGCAGGCGGAGTCGGTGAAGCCCTTCTATTCAAGAAGGGCGAGATTGTGGGAAAAATTCCCATGGAAGATATATATGATGTGCTTTTGAGAGAAGCAGAGAAAATGGCAAAATAATTAAAGAATAAGGATGTACATATAAATGCAGAAACCTTTTTTGGAGTTGTTTCATAAATATGAGCCTTCCGATGGTGAAAGAAATGTTATTTCAACAATAACCGGGTATTCGGCAAAGGCGGATAAAGAGGCAAGAATTATATCCTGTGACGTAGCTTTTCAGGGCTATGTCCCTTTCTCTGTGCTCTTAAATATAGAGAATAATATAGCAAAGGCATATGACCTTTCAAGAATGGAAATACATCCAAGCTTTAATAATTTGCAGTTTGATGTTTGCTATATTGAACACGTTTTCATTGAGCTTTCGAGAAGAAGTGCTGCATCCAACGGATTTTTCTCGGGTGCGTTTATAGAAAAGCTTAACGGCTCCGAGGTTTCCGAGGATGCCGATACAGTATTCATTTCACTTCAAAACGGCGGTAAAAGCCTTCTTGTCAGCGGCGGCGCAGATGAGATGATTTCCGATATTATCGAGGAAATGTTCGGCGAGAGAAAGAGGGTGGAGTTCTGTGGAATAACAGAGCTTTCCTATGATGACCTTGCAGGAATAGACTCACTTCCCGAAATACATATTCCCGTGCCGGAGGATGTAAAGGAGGCAGAGCTTGAGCGAAAGGCTGCCTCTACCATGAATTCCGTCAGCGCAAGGGATAATAAGCAGGCATTTGCCGAGGTCGATGTGGAAAACGCGGTAGTTGTCAGCGGAAACATGACCTTTGATATATCCGAAATCGAAAATCTGTACAGTACCGTTAAGGATATTAATGTAATACCCATAAGAAATGCAAACCTTGATGCAGGAAGCTTTACGGTTTGCGGAGAGGTTTTCGGCTATGAAAAGAAGCTTACAAAAAAGCAGGATAAATGTATAGTAAACTTTTATATAACCGATAATGATGCATCAGCCGTCGTAAAAATGTTCTATCCCGTTGAAAAGGATGCGGAATACGGTAAGATTTCCGACGGAAAATGTATAATAATGAAGGCAAAGGCACAGGTGGATAAGTTTGACGGAAACCTTTGTCTGAGTCCTTTGGCAATAGGGCTTGTAAAAAGAATCAAAAAAACAGATACGGCAGAGGAAAAGAGGGTGGAGCTTCACCTTCATACCATGCTTTCCACCATGGATAGTGTTTTTTCCTGCAGCGATGTTATTAAAACCGCCGTCAGATACGGACATAAGGCTGTTGCCATAACCGACCACGGTAATGTTCAGGCATTCCCCGAAATACTTGCGGCAAAGCGTAAGCAAAAGGCGGATATCAAGGTGCTTTACGGAATCGAAAGCTATTTTGTGGATGATACGGCAAAGGCGGTTTTCGGTGAGAGGGATGCGGACTTTTCAAAGGATAGATTCTGCGTCTTTGATATAGAAACAACAGGTCTTTCGGCAAAGGAATGTAAAATAACGGAAATAGGTGCGGTAATATATTGCGGCTCAGAGATTGTAGATACCTTTGAAAGCTTTGTAAATCCTCATGAAAAGCTGACACAGCAGATATCTGAGCTTACTGGAATAACCGACGATATGCTTGCGGATGCACCTGATATTGAAGAGGTTCTTCCAAGGTTTCTTGAGTTTTCTGAGGATTGTATATATGTTGCCCATAACGCAACCTTTGATATCGGCTTTATTTCAAAGGCAGCAGAGGATATGGGAATTGATTTCAGACCTACATATATTGATACAGTATCCGTTTCAAGATACGTGAACGGCGACCTTAAGAAGCATACCCTTGACGCTGTCGGAAAGTATTTCGGACTTGGTGACTTCAATCATCATAGAGCCTTTGAGGATGCTCATATGCTGGCGCTTATTTTTGCAAAGCTTGTAGAAAAGCTTGATACAGAGGGTATTTCAACATTAAGCCGAATGGCAGAGACCATGAGCGGCAGCTGTGACCCCAAGAAAATAAAAAGCTATCATCAGATTATACTGGTTAAGAACCTGACGGGTCTTAAGAATCTGTATAAGCTTGTTTCTTACTCGTATCTTGATTATTACCATAGACACCCGAGAATACCGAAAACAGTGCTTGAACAGCATAGAGACGGCCTTATAATAGGCTCTGCGTGTGAAGCCGGCGAATTGTATCAGGCAGTTCTCGGAGGAAAGCCCTGGGCAGACCTTTGCGAGATTGCAAAGTTCTATGATTATCTTGAAATACAACCCCTTGGAAATAATCAGTTTATGATTGATAAAGGGATTGTTCAGGGTAAGGAATCGCTTATTGAAATTAATAAAACAATAATAAAGCTTGGTGATGAGCTTGGTATACCCGTTGTTGCGACGGGTGATGTACACTTCAATGAGCCGGGAGATGAAATCTTCAGACAGATTCTCCTTGCGGGACAGAAGTTTGCGGATGCCGATAAGCATATTCCTCTTTATTATAGGACAACCGAGGAAATGCTCTCTGAGTTTGATTATCTTGAACCCGAAAAGGCATATGAATTGGTTGTCACCAATACAAATAAAATCGCGGATATGATAGAGGATATTCTGCCTATCCCCGATGGCTCATTTACCCCTCATCTTGACGGGGCAGAGGAGGAGCTTACATCAAATTGCTATAAATATGCCCATGAGCTTTACGGCGATCCGCTTCCCGAAATTGTTGAAACAAGACTGAAACGCGAGCTTGATTCAATTATAAGTAACGGCTTTGCCGTGCTTTATGTAATTGCAAGACGTCTGGTAAAGTATAGCGAGGAAAACGGATACCTTGTCGGCTCAAGAGGCTCTGTCGGCTCGTCTTTTGCCGCAACAATGGGCGGTATCTCCGAGGTTAACCCTCTTTCACCCCATTACAGATGTGCAAACTGTAAATACTCGGAATTTATAACAGACGGCTCTGTCGGCTCAGGCTTTGACCTTCCACCAAAACCCTGCCCGAAATGCGGTACCGAAATGATGGGTGACGGACATGAAATCCCCTTTGAAACCTTTCTTGGCTTCCATGGCGATAAGTCGCCCGATATTGACCTTAATTTCTCTGGCGATGTTCAGGGAAAGGTTCATAAGTATACCGAAGAGTTGTTTGGTGCCGAAAACGTCTTCCGCGCAGGGACTCTCGGAACCGTTGCCGATAAGAATGCATACGGTTATGTTAAAAAGTATCTTGAAGAAAGGGGACTTACACTCAATAAGGCAGAGGAACAACGCCTTACCAATGGATGCGTCGGCGTCAAGAAAACAACCGGACAGCACCCGGGAGGCATCATAGTTGTTCCAAAGGAATATGAGGTTTATGACTTTACCCCCATTCAGCATCCTGCCGATGACCCCAACAGTAATATCGTTTCAACTCACTTTGCCTTCAAGTTCCTGCATGATACCATTTTAAAGCTTGATGAGCTCGGACACGATGTGCCTACAAAATATAAAATGATGGAACGCTTTACGGGGCTTAATGTGCTTGAACTGCCCATGTATGACCCTGAGGTTATGGAGCTTTTCATTTCCACAAAGTCTCTCGGAGTAAACCCTGAGGATATAGGAAGTAATGTCGGAACCTTCGGACTTCCCGAATTCGGTACAAAGTTTGTACGCCAGATGATAGAGGACTCAAAGCCTCAGAACTTCTCAGACCTTCTTCAGATTTCGGGACTTTCCCACGGTACAGACGTATGGCTTGGAAATGCACAGGATCTCATAAAAGACGGAACCTGTACCATTTCAAATGTTATTGCAACGAGAGATAATATCATGGTGCGCCTTATTCAGTACGGACTGGAAAACGGAACGGCATTCAAAATCATGGAGGACGTACGAAAGGGTAAGGGACTCAAGCCCGAGTATATTGAAACCATGAAGGAGCACGGTGTTCCCGATTGGTATATCGATTCCTGCCAAAAAATCAAATATATGTTCCCCAAGGCTCATGCTGCGGCATATGTAATGTCGGCACTGAGACTCGGCTGGTTCAAGGTACATAGACCGTTGGAGTTTTATGCGGCGTTCCTGTCGGTAGCTCCGGGAGGCTTTGATGCCGAAATATGCTGTAAGGGAAAACAGGCGGTGTCAGATTTTATTGATGAAACGGAAAAGAAGATAAAGGATAAGACAGCGTCTCCCAAGGATGCCGATATGATACCCGTTCTTCAAATGGTAAATGAGGCATATGCAAGGGGTATAAAGTTTTTAAAGCCAAGCCTTGCAAAATCTCACGCATCATGGTTTTTGCCTGAAGACGGGGCAATAAGATGTCCGTTCAGCTCAATGGGCGGACTTGGCGAAGCAGCGGCACAGTCGATTTACGAGGCGTGCAGTAAGGAGGAAATCCTGTCTGTTGAGGATTTGCGAATGAAGGCGGAAATATCAAAGGCTGTTGTTGAGATTATGAGAAAGAACGGCGTTTTTGATGATATTTCTGAGACCAATCAGCTTGATTTGTTTGGCTCTGTTGCATCAAATGCACCTGTTGCCGAAACTAAAAAGGAAGTTAAAAAGGCGGCAAAGCCTGCCTCCTCCGACAGCGATGATAATGATGAACAAATCAGCTTGTTCTAAATAAAAACTAAGGCACTCTGCTTTTGGCAGAGTGCCTTTTATGTGTTAAAGCGTTTTTTGAATCAGTTGAAGAAGGAATTTTCGCTGTGGGTGCTGACCGATAGGACAAGTCCCGTTGCTATAAAACAGCTGAGAACAGAAGAGCCGCCGTAGCTGAGGAAGGGATAAGTTATACCGATAACAGGCATTACTCCAAGACACATTCCGACGTTTTCTACAACCTGAATCATAAGCATGGAAGCAACACCTACGCATATGTAGCAACCTGTTGTATTTCCGCAGGAGAGTGCAATTTTGAATACACGGTATATCATAAAGCAGGTAAGAGCAAGAATGATTAACGCACCGATAAGCCCGAATTCCTCACAGATTGTTGAAAATATCATGTCTGTATGCTTTGCGGGAAGATGGTCGTCAATTCCTTGAGTAACCGTTCCGTTGGTGTAGCCTGTGCCGAATATGCCGCCGTTGCCGATAGCTGTCTGGCTTCTAAGCTGCTGATACCTGATTCCGACACCGAGCGGGTCTATTGATTCGTCAAAGCAGAGCATAATTCTGTTTCTCTGATACTCACTTAAGTGAGCCCATATAAAAGGAGATACACATAAAAGAAAAGCACCGCCTGCAACATAGTACCAAATGCTTATTCCTGCAGCAAAGCACATACATATAAAGATGCAAAGGAAAATGGTGAGTGAGCCGAGGTCGCGCTGGAGAAGTACAAGCGAAAAGATGATAAGTGCATGAATGCCGAGCGTTAAAACTGTGGAGAACTTGTGCATTCTGTCGCGTACCTGTGATAGATGCACGGCAAAGCTGTAAATAAATAAAAGCTTTGCAAACTCCGACGGCTGAATTTTTATAAAACCAAGGTCAATCCAGTTGGCGTTGGTGGACTCTGTTACGCTGCTTCCGAAAATATATGTTATAAGTAATAGAGCAGCATTTATGGCAATTATGTACCTGTATTGCGATGCAAGTGAGCGATAGTCTATAACCGAAAGCAACAGAGAAACACCGATGCCGAGGATTATGGCAAAGCATTGAATTATAACAAACTTAGCTGACTCAAAGGAAAGCGCCGCACTGTGAACGGCAAAAACACCGCATAATGCAAGCAGTAAAACCGAGATTGAAAAGGGAATATCAATTGCCGCAAGATGTGTTTTGACGGTGGAAACCAACCACATTTTCTTTTTTTCAATGGGGTCCTTGGGGGCTGTGGGAATCGGGGGAGCCGCCTTGAAGGTAAGATCCCTGACGGCGTGCCGTCGCCTCTTGGGTGCAGAAACGGCGCCTCGCCTTTCGGCTTCAATTGGTGTCAGAAGTCTGCCGGTGTTGGAGGTGTCAACACTTGATGCGGTCATGATGCTGATGTGAAGCTCGTCGGAAAAGGATTTTCGCGTTATGCTTGAGCTTTTCGCCTCGGAATTCTTGCCCTTGTAATTCTTTATAACCTTAACAGTGTTCTTTTTGATTGTATACTTCCTCTGCAATGTCGACCCTCCTTTCAAAAACATATAAATATTATACAACCAATTTTGAAATAAGTAAATATCAAAATATAAATTTTATATATTGTCCTTGCAAATGTCATAACTTGTTGATATAATTTTTTTAGAGGTGAAATACATGAGTGAATATATAAATGAAGGCGCAGATATTTTCAATGAAGAACCGCAAAAGAAACAGCATATTGTAATAAGAATACTTAAATGGATAGGCGTTGGCATAATACTTCTGATTGTTGTGCTTCTTTTTTATCGCTGTGTTACAAGCATGGATCATGGCATAACAAAAAAAGTGCTTGTCAACCAAAAATTCGTTGATGAATATAGTGGTAACCCCGATACATTTACCGTGGAAAAATACGGTATGCAGTCACCTTGGGTGCAGATTCGTCAGGGTAGACTTATAGAATTTAATCACCTTTATTTTGTTCCCATGACAAACCAGCTTCAGTTCTCGATGAAATGGAATCAAGACCTTCCTCAGTGTGAATATGAGGGCTTTCCTTTTGAAATCTTCCTTGTGGATGATGAGGGAAATGAATACGGTGACTATTGGTTTGAGCTCGCAAGCCGCGAAAGATACCGCTATGCAAGAATATGCTTTGAAAATGTGGAAATCAGAAAAAATGAGCTTGATGAGAACGGTAATAATATTCGCCGCCCCTTTGTCCTCGTTATAAAAATGATTAAACAGGACGGCTCGTTTGAGGAAATCTGTAAATTTGATCTCTATGACGGCAGTAATGTCTATCGTAATGTTGATTTTAGCGTTGAATAGTCAGTTGAAAAGTGAAAGACTTTTCCACCTTTTCTTTGGAAAAAGAAAAGGCTAACAAGAAGAAACCGTAATAGCACCGCTTCTGTAAGGGTGCTTTCCGAATAAAAATACTCGATTAAGAGCTTCGCCGATGTCTTAGGCTGACATCGGCGAATTTTAATTAATAATGTATTCCCCGACTGCTTGAATTAATGGCGGTCGGGGAAGGCTGTAATTGAGAAAATCACATTAAAAATTTGTTTTATAAAGGAATGTTCTTGCTTTAATTTGTTTTTTTGGGCTTTTTTTAAGAAAAAGCGAAAAATAATCGTCGTAGAAAAACTAAATAACCCTGATGACACAGGCAGAGGCATCATCGGTTCTTCCGCCGATATTCTTTGCACGTTCAATAAGTTCACCGGCAAGAAGGGCGGGGTCGCTTGATGAGTCAAGGCGAATAAGCTCAGAGAGCCAGCGAGCATCGCTGTCTGATGTAATAACGCCGTCTGAAACCATAATAATTACATCGCCCTTTTCGAGGGAAAAGCGGGTGCTTTCTGCACTGAATGAGGGGATTATACCGACCGGAGGGGTTTCCGAGGCTATTTTATAGAGGCGGGAATTTCTGAGAACAAAAGATGGCGCGGCACCTGCCTTTATGAAGTAGGCACTTGCATTAAGCTTGTCTACTTCGAGTAAATCAACGGTTGAAAAGGTCTCGTCGCTTTTTGATAAAAGCAGATTGTTGAGCATTTCAAGACAGACGTTTTTTGCAGTACCCGCACAGAGTAGCTTTTCAAGAAAAATGCAGGTAAGACGGGATGTTGCCGCCGCCACTTTTCCGCAGCCCATCCCATCTGCGATAATAGAATAAAAGTACCCCTTGTCTGTGTCAAAAAAGCTGACGGTATCACCGCTGACTGTACCCTCTTGCTTTGAAATACAGCACTGGGCATACTCCAGCGAAAGAATATCGCCTCTTGTAAATTTCATTATCATGTCAGCACTGTCCGAGATGTCAAAGGCTGGCTCTGAAATTTTCATATTGCATTCCTTTGAGAGATATGAAGACAGCTCAGAGGAGGTACATGGAATTTTGTCGGCGGCGATTCCGTGAATGAAAATCTCCTTGTTTCTTGTTCCAAGTACCTCGGCATATGAAAACTCAACGCCGATTTTTTTAAGAGCCGTTCCGATGAGCTTTTCAAGGCGAGCATCGCGCAGGCTGTTTTCCTTGTCAGTTTTTGACGTTGCTTTGATCAGATGTGACATGGAGTTGTAAAGATTTGCAACCGTGCCTGTTCTGTTAGCCTTCATTGTAAGGAAGCATAGCTCGCTGTAATGCTCTGATATGTATTTGTAAAGCTCAGAAGACTTTATGCACTTATCAAGAAGCATTTTTGACAGGTCGTTTTCTTCAAACCTACCCTCACTGAGTAAAGTAATCACTCTGCTTCTTACAGCCCTAAGGTTGCACTCTTTTTTTGCGTAGCAGAAAGAACTCAAGGAACATGAGGCACAGGTGTCTCTGAAGGCATTGTCGAAAATGTCGCCTGTTTCTGCACTTGATGGATTTTTTAAGTGATTGGAAAGCTTGAAGAGGATGGAGGATAAACCCGATAAAGACTCAGAAACTCTGTCAAACTCATCCTTTCCGGATGTGGCTTGCCTTGAAGAAATTCGAGCTTTTGATAAGCTTCTTTTGGATTTGAATAGCCTTGCTGCTTTGTCGCCGAATAATAAAAAAAATAGGCTTGCTGCGCAGGAATATGGGAGAAATTCGGATAGAGCAGAAAAGCCGAATAGATATGAGGCTATAAAGAAAACCGAAAGGGAAAAGCAGGAAAGACTGATAAATACGCTTTTGGTAAAGAGAAAACCCGATATAAGTCCCGCGACACCAAGCGGCGCACTTGATAGTGGATTTGAGCAGGCAAACCCGAGGATAAATCCCGCTACACAGCCATAAACAGGGCCTCTTGCCCTCGAAAAGCAAAGGGTGAGAAAGCAGGTGTAAATCAGGGCAAAATCAATTCCGAAAAGATTAACGCGGCAGATGGCAGGAACGGTGCAGAGGGTGATTGCGTATAAGGATAAAAGGCGGTAGCTTTCAGAAAATCCGTTTTCCTTGCCGCATAAAACGGGATAGAATAAATACGTGCAGCTTACCGATAGACAGACGTAGGTAAGAAAGGAAAACACCTCGTCGGCAGAGATTGTTTTTGTAAAAAGACTGCAAGCACCAATAAATAAGGAAACGGTAAAGGCGGTGATAATTCTGATTTGCGGTTTTTCGGAAAAGCTGCCGGACGTCAGGTTTTTTCGTGTGAAGTAAAGAAGAAAAAAAGTAATGAACTCAATTATGGCACCCGTTCCCGAAAATAGACAGGAGATGGCAGAGCCTATGTAAAATAAAAGCGCACGGGAAGCATCTGCACAGCATAGTGCACCGAGGGCAAAGGGGGAGAGAAGTCCGGATGGACGAGAAAGACCTAAAAGCAGGGAAAGAAATATGCTTTCAAACGCCTTTATAAATGAAGAGGAATGCTTTTGCGCCGCTTCCTTTACCTGTCGGTCATAGGGACATAAGCACCTGAAAATAACGGAACCGAGACACCTTAGATTTGAACGAATTCTCCCGAGTATGTTGCCGTAAATACTGCTTTTTGATTTTTTTGTAAAAATTGAATTGTTTTGTTGGTTGTACTGCATTTTTTGTTTCCCTTCTCTTGAAAAGTCCTTGTCTTTGTTATATAATAACACTGTAAGCAAAAAATATTTGTCGAAGTAGAGTAAGGACAAAAAATGTTTGTAAATAAGGCTTTTTGATGTTCACAAAATATTTTCAAATAAATTGAAATAAATATTGCTTTTGCAAATATTTTATGCTATAATGCTAAAGTACGATAAAAACGACAGTTGATAAGGAGTGAAAATAAATGAAGCAGGGAATCCATCCTGAATACGTTGAAGCAACGGTAAGGTGCGCTTGCGGTGAAACATTCACAACTCGTTCCACAAAGTCCGAGCTCAGAGTTGATATCTGTTCCAAGTGCCATCCTTTCTTCACAGGTAAGCAGAAGTTCGTAGATGCAGGCGGACGTGTTGACAAGTTCAAGAAGAAGTTTAATCTTGACTAATCAAAAAACATTTAAAGACGGTTATTGCCGTCTTTTTTTGTTATTTATAATAAACTGACATCAAGTGACAGATTTTGCAAAAACGGGATGCTATAATACCCTTGCCGTAAAAAAATGGTAAAAAACAAAAAAGAGATGATATACTAATGATAAAAGAACAAATCAAGATAGCCGACAGGCTGAATGAAAAGTATAACTCCAAGGAATATAAGGACTTGGTTTATGATCTTGAGAGCTGCATAATTGATATGTATTATCCGGAAAGCAAGGAGAATGATACGGGAAAAGTGCAGGCAGCACGCGGAAAGGCAAAAATTGCATCGGTTATGCTTGATGAGATAGAAGAAAAAAGAGTGTTTGAAACTGTAAGACCTATACTTGTTGAGCTTGGAATCACACCCTCCGTCAAGGGCATGAGAATAATTGAGAGATGCGTGATAGAATGTGCAAGACTTGCGGTTGAGAATAAAAGGTATAATATGTCAGAGATTTATGAGACGGCAGGGAAGTTTTTTTCAATAACACCGCATAACGCAGAAAGACTTGCAAGGTATGCCTGTGATAAAGTCAGACCGACAAGAAACATAGTAATTAAATATCCTTTTCTTGAAGTGCTTACACATAGAACTGTCGAAAATGTAACAGTCAAAGAGCTGTGCGATGTGCTTGTCAGGTATGTTGTAGTAAAATGTAAATTCAGACAGAGAGGCACGTCAAGGCAGGATTAAATGAATAAAATATAATGGTAAAGCAGGCATAGCAGTATGGAGTAATGCCTGCTTTTTCTATGAATTAAGCAGTTGCAAAAAGAGCACGGATGTGGTATACTTTGCATTGTAAATCACATTTGAAAAAGGAAAAGAAGTGCCTTTATGATTGAAGTATACCCGAGCTACTATAATAAATTCAAATGTATCGCCGATAGGTGCCGCCATAATTGCTGTATAGGCTGGGAAATAGATGTTGATGAAAAAACACTTTGCTTTTATAATACCCTTGACGGCGAAATGGGTGATAAAATAAGAAGAAGCATTGATGCAGAGTCTGCAAGCTTTACCCTTTGCGATGGGGAAAGATGTCCCATGCTTAATGAGAACGGACTTTGTGACATAATGCTGAAATACGGCCATGATGCCCTTTGCGATATATGCCGTAATCACCCGAGGTTTTCAAATGTTTATTCCGGATTTTGCGAGACAGGGCTCGGACTGTGCTGTGAAGAAGCGGCAAGAATTGTACTTTCCGAAAAAGAGCCGTTTGTTGTACAATTGCCTGAGAAGGCGGTTCTTTCCGAGAGAGAAAAAGAATTTTTCGGTATACGAAATGAAATATTTGAAACTCTTCAAAATAGACAAAAGACCGTTTATCAACGCCTTTGTGACCTTGCAAAGAGCTTTGAACTTGATTTTCGCTTTGATATTGAAAAGCTCAGAAACACATACCTTTGCCTCGAAAGACTTGATGAAGCATGGACAGAACGATTGAACGAACTAAGCTGCTTTTGCTTTGATGAAAAGGTGTTTTCGGAAGAGAAGTATCAGCTGCCCTTTGAGCAGCTTTCGGTGTACTTTGTTTTCCGACACCTGACGGATGCCGTGTGGTACGGCGATTTCAGACAAAGAGTGGGCTTTGTTCTTGAAAGTGTGTATCTTTTGGGCGCACTTGTAGAAAAACGAAGCAGAAACGGCTCATTTGAAGAAATGGTTGATCTTGTCCGAATGTATTCAGCCGAGATTGAATATTCAACGGAAAATGTAGATTCACTTCTCGAACAAATGGTAATATAGAAGCATTTGGCCTTCCCGATGGGAAGGCTTTGCTGTTTGTTATATATTTTGGTAAAAAAATAAAAATATGGCGTAATGTGCTTGCAATTATATCATATGTGGGTTATAATTAATTTGAATACGGATATCTTAATAAACTAATGAGAAGTCATAAGAAAGGAGCAGGATAAATGAGAAAAGAAAACCCAAATCCATACCATCTTATCGATGATGAAATTCACTGGCCGGGTCACCATGAAGAAAGCGGATGGGATACCGATCATAGAGGTGCAGGTGCTTTTTACGGACAAACATATGAATACAGAACAGTAAAAAGCATTGGAAACGAGTTTCCCACCTTCAGGAGAAGAAATATCACCGAAGAAGTAAAGGGCGTTGTTACTCTCGAGGGTACATATCGGATTGTGTCGGGAGACGGCTTTTACTTTGGCTTCTGGGGAAATAAGGGAAATGAAACAGAGGCATTTGTTTTAAGACAGAAGGATGGCTTTATATATGCAGGTGATAAAAGGGCGTATCAATCCGATAATGCGTGGCATTACGTAAAGCTTGTTCTTGATATTGATAAGGGAGAATGTAAGCTTCACCTTGATGGAAAATACCTTAAAACTCTTGCATTTACCGGAAAAGCAACAAGCCTTTGCCGTTTCCAGTTCGGTTATGAAGAGGGAAGCGTCGGCGAGGCTATGTTCTATGCTGACCTTGAGGTTTATAAAAACTATATTTTCCTTGACTCGCTTGTGCCCAAATATGAAGGGAATCTTCCCGAGGAATATGAAATCGAAAAAAGCGGCAAGGCTGTAATCGGCAGACGCCGTTACAGTCCCACTTCAAAGTATTCAAGCTATTATGTAAAAGCTTACAGCGGCAGCAACACAGTCATAAGCCGTGTCTTTGAAAGGGCAGAAGGAAATGTTTGTTTTGAAATGAAATATTATATTCCGAGAGCAGGAGGAAAGCTGACGGTCAGCCTTCTCAGCTCCGAATGTGAGGTTGTTTCAATTTATGATGAGCTTTGCGAAATACGCTGTAAAGACGGCGCTCTTCGCAGCCATTCGCCCAACGTCTGGCAGACTCTCAGAATTGAAGCCGACACCAATACAAACACCGCCCTTGTGCGCCTTAACGGAAAGGTTTGCTCTACTATCAGCTTTGATAATTACGCGGAATATATAGATAAGGTGAGAATCGGCTTTGTTTGCGAAAAGGCACTTGAGCTTCAGATTTCCGACCTTAAGGCTTTTGTAATTCCTCCCTATCCCGCTGATTATGTACCCGAACCCGTAATACCAAAGAAGAAGGGCGATTACTATGTGGGTATGAATATCTGCTCACTTTGGAGAGAGGGCTCGCATTACGGCTGGGATTGTATTACACCCTTCCCCGAGAATAAGCCGCTTTTGGGATACTATGATGAGGGCATAACGGAAACTGCCGACTGGGAGCTTAAATGGATGGCAGAGCACGGCCTTGATTTTCAGCTTTACTGCTGGTATGCAAGCGAAAGTCATATGCCTATGCTAAAGACCATGCTTTCCGAAGAAATCCACGGCGGACATATGCTTGCAAAATACGGCGATAAGGTAAAGATAGCACTTCTTTGGGAGGCAGATACAGGTAAGCCCTCCTGTTTTGAGGATGTAAAGAATTACTTTGTGCCTTACTTTATAGACTACTTCTTCTCGGATCCAAGATATATGCAGATAGACGGAAAGGCAATCATGTCTATATATGCACCCGATAAGCTTGCAAGGGATCTCGGTGGACCGCAGGTTGTTAAAAGGTGTATTGAATACCTCAGAAAAGAGGTCAAAAAGCTTGGGTATAAAGACCTTATAGTTATGTGCTGCGGTGATAATAAACCCATTTATAAGGAATGCGGAATTGAAGCTGTTCACGCGTATAATTGGGGCATTAACGGCTGGGATGTTGAGTTTACAAAGGGTAGAATTCTCGGAAATATCAGAGAAGGCTCTACCCATACCGTACCTACCGTTTCCATGGGCTTTAACCATGCCGGCTGGACAGGCATCCGTACCCCTGTTCTCGAGCCTTGTGATATGCATACTCTTCTTGAATGGTCAAAGGATGAGATTCTTACAAAGCAGGATAAGAATAGCTGGAAATCAAAGCTCGTAATGCTCTCTACCTGGAACGAATACGGTGAGGGAACATATATGATGCCTGCGGGTGTTCACGGCTTTGGCTATCTCGATGCACTCAGAGCTTCCTTCCTTGAGGATGTGCCCCATGTTGATGTAGCTCCAAATCAGGATCAGCTTGACAGAATATGTATTCTTCATCCTCAGGACAGAATACTTCTTGCCCCGCAGGATAATATGACCAAAGATACAACCGAATATCCCATAATTAAAAAATACGAATTTAAGACAAAGCAAGACCTTGAAAAGTGGGAAATCCATCAGCTTACAAGCTATGAAATTCGTGACGGAAAGCTCTGCGGACATTCCGAGCAGGCAGATCCGTATATGATTTTGAAGGACGATGATTTTCTTCCTGTTTCCACCGAAAAAATCGGAAAGATTGTTGCACATTGCCGAACCTATAAGCCTGTGGATGCTACTTGCTGTATTCAGTGTTTCTTTAAGTTCAATAAGGAAAACTGGCATAATTGGCCTATTTCCAGACTTTCTGTGCCCGATAAGGTTGTGCCTCTCACCCTTGATCCAAAGAATGAGCATAAATTCCCTTGGCATGAAACGATATACGGCTTCCGCTTTGACCCTGTGTTCATGGAGGGCGATTTTGAGCTTGAAAGCATCGAGTTCTATGCAGCACCCGAGCATAAGCTTCTAAAGATTGACGGTAAAATTTATGACCTTGCGCAGATGCCGTATGAGGAAGACGGAACGGTGTATATTCCGTTTGACACCAAGAGTGAGCTTAAAAAGCTTGACAATATGTACTATGAGTGGAGCCATACACTTGAGACCCTTACTGTTTACGGCGTAAAGACAGCGGTATTTACAAAGGATAGCGATGAGGCAGTAATTG
The DNA here is from genome assembly GCA_045541355.1 of Eubacteriales bacterium. Classification (GTDB taxonomy): domain Bacteria; phylum Bacillota; class Clostridia; order Oscillospirales; family CAG-382; genus UMGS1387. The sequence continues at coordinate 51,518 of JAZQIW010000071.1, forward strand.
ACGGGGAAACGGTAAAGCTTGTAAAGCCCTTTACCTTTGTTGACGGTATACCGCATATTCAGGCAGATGTGCTTTGTGAGCTGATTGATAAAAAGCTTAGCTTTGATGAATTTGAAGTACGCCTTGATTCTAAAAAATAAAACTTTTGCTTATACTACTCTTTTTAATGGAAAGGAAAGCTTATTATGAAGCAGGATAACAGAAGAACAAAGGACGCAGTATATGTCGTAGAAGACCTGTATATGCATGAAAAAAATCATCAGATTCCTTCGGGATATGACCTTGATGCAAGGGGCGCAAAATATCCGAATAACATCTTTTGGAATAGAGGATATACCCTTGAAACGGATGATAGCCTTAATGCAAATGCCACTCTTTCGAGACGCTTTATGCCCATAAGAGAAGGCAGGGCAGGGCTGAATTTCATTTTCAGCATAGAAAGAGGAGACGGCTTTTTTATTGAATTTCTCGATACCGAAGATAAGCCCGCGTTTACTCTTACCCAGAAAAACGATATGTTTTACTGGAATGAAACAAGGCTGGCTGTTGAGGCTTCAAAAAAGACTCATAGCATGACAGTGGAGTTTGATATAGAAAAAAAGAAAGCGCTTGTTTGCTTTGGCGGTAAATACGTCGGAACATATTGCCTTCTTTCTGAAAATATTGCAAGATATATCGCAGGCTACCGTAATGGTGCAAAGGGTAAATGTGTTCTTAAGCAGACACACCTGCATATAAACTATATTGTAAATGACAGAAATGAAGTTCATGCTGACGGAAATCTTGCTTACGGCTGGGAGCTTGATAAGCAGCAGGGAACAGATGCATATGTCAGCTATTATTATGAGGGAGTAAAGCATTATACAAATGTTATGACCGCAGAGGCGGGGAAAAATGCTGTCTGCCGCAGAAGCTTTGACAAGGCTGACGGAAATATCTGCTTTGAAATAAAGTATCTTACAAAGACAGAGGATAAAGAGGGCGTAAGTTTTTCACTTACCGCAGACGGAAAAGACATTGTTGCCGTTTCAGATACGGGAACAAAGCTCCTTTCACCCGATGGTGAGCTTCTTCGTAAGCATAATCCTTATGTCTGGCAAACCCTTAATGTCATGGCTGATACAAATACCCACATAGCAAGCATTTCTCTTAACGGCAAAAAGTGCGGCGAATTTGCTTTTGATAAGGAATGCTGCGGCTTTGACGGCATAAAGCTTTCATACTCGCCCGAAAACGGCGGCATCATGAAGTTCAGCGATGTGTTTGTTTATGAAATTCAGCCCGAGCCCGAGGATTATCCGAAGCCTCCCGTTCTTCCCGAAAAGGATGATAGATATTTTACCGGTATGAATATTTGCTCGCTTTGGAGACACGGTGAACACGTAGGCTGGGATGCAATAAGTGCATTCAAGGATAACCTTACATATCTCGGCTTCTATGACGAGGGCCTCAGAGAGGTTGCCGACTGGGAAATCAAGTGGATGGCAGAGCATGGTGTAGACTGTGAGTTTTATTGCTGGTATGCAAGCCAGACTAAGGCTCCGAATATGAAAACAATGCTGTCCGATGCAATTCATAACGGACATTTCAAGGCAAAGTACGCTGATTATATGAAGCTTGCACTTATATGGGAAGCCGGTGCCGGCTGTCCTGCTTCTCCGAGTGAGGTTGAAAAGTATTATATACCTTATTTCGAGGACTATTTCTTTACCGATCCGAGATATTTCCAAATAGACGGCGTTGCTATAATGGCAATTTATAATATCGAAAAGGTTGCACGCGACCTTGGCGGCTATGATAAGGTAAGGGAGGTTGTAGAGCTTCTTCGTGCATCTGTCAAGAGATGCGGATACCGAGATCTTGCAATTCTTACCTGCGGAGAACCGAGTGAAAACAGAAAATTTGCAGGAGTCGATTCTGTTTATGCTTATAACTGGGGACATTACAGCTATGATCCCGATTATCAGAAGAGTAGAATGCAAAACCAGATTGATAGCGGCATTCTCCATGTTGTGCCTACTGTTTCCGTAGGATATAACGATGTGGCATGGAGAAAGGCAAGATACCCAATGCTTGAATGTGAGGATATGAAGAAGGTGCTTGACTGGTTTAAGAGTGATTTGCTTCCTTCCTATTCCAATCTTGATGAGCAGTGGAAGAAAAAGCTGATTATGCTCTCTACCTGGAACGAGTACGGTGAAGGTACATATATGTGCCCGAATAATCTTAATGGCTTTGGCTATCTTAATGAGGTCAGAAAGGCGCTTACTAAAAACGGTGATGCATATGAGTCGGATGTGCCCTCGGAAAAGGTGCTTGACAGACTCGGCTATATGTATCCCAAAGGACGTAGACTTTTAAGTGCTCTTCTTTATACAAGCAAGGAATGTCCCGAAAAGTTAGTTGAGGAATATAGGTTTGACACACCCGAGGCGATGAATAAAATTGAGTGCTTAAATGACGTTGAGCTTTCCTTTGAGGACGGCAAAGTGTGCGGAAAAGCCAACGCTAATGACCCGCAGATTATTTTTGATGTCGATATTGACGCACAAAAGGTTGACGGCATAGGCATAAAATTTGTTTCTGCTGCGGGAAATTCGAAATTGAATAGGGAAAATCCCATTACTTCTCCCGTACAGATGTTCTTCATGAGAGAAGAAGATGCAGGATTTAGCAGCAAAAGAATTTTTGAGGTTGATTTAATGGCTCCCGATAAATCACTTGTGATGCTGACAAAGGAAAACCCCGAATGGAATGGCAGAATTACCCGTTTAAGAATCGACCCGACACCCGCGAAGGGTATCTTTGAAATCGAAAGCTTAAAGACACTCAGCTTTGATGACGGTAAGATAAGATACAAAACCTTTGTTGATAATGCTGAGTATGACTGTCATTTCAGAACAAAGATGGTGGATGGAAAACTCTTTATCAGCTTTGAACCCCTTCGCCATATCCATGTGCTTACAAGAACTTACTTTGAGTGGGATGACGAAGAGCAGACTTTGATGATTAAGTCCTACAACGATAAAACTTCATATTGGACAATGGGTAAGGATACAGCACTTGTTGACGGAAAGACTGTTAAGCTTCCTGCAAAGCTTGAGCTTTATGATGGACTTCCTTATCTTCCGCTTGATGAATTCTGTATGGCTGCAGAATGTGAGTATAGCGTTGATGGCGACAGAATTGATATCAAAACCTGTATAAATAAAATATAATCCTATTGTATTGGCGTTTGCGTGAATATGGTTGGTAAAAACGGATAACAAAAAGCATCCTCCCGTGGTATATAAAAGTATCATGGGAGGATTTTTGTGCTGTTCCAAAAAAATGAGGGTATAGCGCTTCTGCGTAAGTTTTTACAAAAAAAACATATTTTTTGCACAAAAAAAGTAACACATAAAGTTGCTTTGGTGCTATACTTTATAGCAGTTTGATATAATTTGCAGGTGAAAAAATGATAGAACTTAAAATAACCGATGTAAGACCTCTTTCGGGGGATAGCGGCTTTCTCATAGATGACGGAGAAACCTCGGTGCTGTATGATACGGGCTTCGGCTTTACGGGGGATAGGCTTGCGGAAAACATAAAGAAAGAGCTTGGCGAGAGAAGGCTTGATTATATTTTTCTCACCCACTCTCATTATGACCATGCCTTGGGAGCGGTTTATGTACAGAAAATGTATCCCGAAGCTAAGATTGTGGCGGGTGAATATGCTGCAAGAATTTTTGAAAAACCCTCGGCAAAGTCCACAATGCGCCGTCTTGACAGAAGGTTTGCACGTAAATGCGGAGTGTATGAATATGAGGACCTTATAGATAACCTTAAGGTTGATATTGCCGTAAATGACGGCGATAAGGTAAAGGCAGGTAAAATGACTTTTACCGTCATTAATCTTCCGGGACATACAAAATGCTCAGTCGGCTTTTATCTTGAGGAGAATAAGCTTCTTCTCAACTCCGAAACCCTCGGTGTATATTTCGGAGAAAATACAATTCTTCCTATATGCCTTGTGGGCTATAAGATGTCCCTCGACTCTTTTAAAAGGGTGGAGGGATTGGATATAGAGAATATGCTTGTTCCTCACTACGGACTTCTTGATAAAAAGCAGACAAGCTTCTTCCTTGAGAACTCCGAAAAGGTGCTGAGACAAACCGCCGAGCACGTAAAGGAAATCTTTTCGGCAGGCGGAACGGCAAACGATGCTCTTAAATTCTTTGAACAGAACTTCTATACCGAAACCATTCGACCGACATACCCGATAGATGCATTTTTGCTTAATACAGGTATTATGATTGAGCTGATAAAAAAAGAGCTTATTGATGCTTGATTTTTGTTTTTGTTGCAAAACCGCAAAGCTATACACGGCTTTGCGTGTTTTTTTTGAATGTGTTAGTCTGATATTATATAGATTGTACCTAAAATCGCATTGACTTACAAAATAATTCCAAGTATAATGATGAAAAAAGGAGTGATCGCATGCTTAAAATCGGATATATAGGTCTTGGTAATAGAGGAATGGGTATGCTTGCAACTGTGATTGATTCTTTTAAAAATGTAATTATTGCAGGAGTATGTGACCTGTATGAGGATAGAGTCCGGGCGGGAATTGATATGGTTCGTGAAAAATGCGGCTATGAGCCTTTGGGTACAACAGACAGCGATGAAATAATGAAGCTTGATGTTGATGCTGTGATGGTAATGGCTTCGTGGGAGGCACATATTCCTCTTGCAATTGCTTCAATGAAATCGGGAAAGCACGTTGCAATGGAGGTTGCAGGTGCTTACAGCATTGAGGATTGTTATAGACTTGTAAGAACCGGCGAAGAAACGGGAATGGGCTGTATGCTGCTTGAAAACTGCTGCTACGGAAGAACCGAGCTTGCTGTTCTCAATATGGTGCGTGAGGGACTGTTCGGGGAAATCGTGCATTGCAGCGGCGGATATTTTCATGACCTTAGAACAGAGGTTGCAATTGGTCCCATAACACGTCATTACAGAAATAGGAATTACTATTCAAGATGCTGTGAAAACTATCCCACACATGAGCTTGGTCCCATTGCAAAGGTGCTTGATATAAACAGAGGAAACAGAATGGTCTCGCTGGTATCTGTTTCATCTAAGGCAAGAGGTCTTAAGGAATATGCCTTAGCTGAGGGTAAAAGGCTTCATGCAATGCTTGATAACAGCGAGGATCGCAATACAACCGTAAGCTATTACGGCAGAAATTATCCCCTCAATGATGAAATACTCGTCTCTTATGATAAGGCTAACTCCCGCGAGGTTGCTCAAGGGGATATTGTAAATACAATTATTACCTGTGCAGACGGCTCGACAATTGCTCTTACCCTTGACACAACCCTTCCGAGAGCCTATTCCAGAGGCTTTACCGTAAGAGGCACAAAGGGTATGTATATGGAAGATAATAATTCTGTGTATGTTGACGGTGATAAGGAGATGGAAAAAGCACACTTCAGCTGGCAGAAATATTGGGATAACGGTAAGGAGTACATTGAAAAATATAAGCATGGCATTTGGGAAAAGTACGGAGACGCTGCGGCAAATTCCGGACATGACGGAATTGACTACATGGTGCTTGCGGCATTCTTTGAGGCACTTGAAAAGAAAGCTCCCTTCCCGATAGATGTGTATGATGCGGCAAGCTGGATGTGTATTACCTGCCTTTCGGAACAGTCTATAAAGCAGGGCGGAGCACCGGTTGCAATTCCGGACTTTACGAGTGGAAAGTGGACAATGTATAAGAAAGAGGATTACGGTCTCGATTTTGCCCTTGATTAATTTCAAAATATTTGCGGCAGTACAAAAAAATGTGCTGCCGTGTTGCATTTTTTGATAAAAAGTGTTAGAATAGCATAACTTAAAGCATTGGAGATAATTTATGTCAAAGACAAGAAGAATATATTTTTTAAGACTTGCAGGAAGACTGATTGTGCTTCTGATGTTTGTTCTTCTGATGATATATGACAGAGAAGAATTTGAAATATTAAAGGGCATGAATTTTTTTAGGGGCTTTTCGGTTCTTCATGTTCTCTGGGGTATATGGATGCTGGATATGGTGCTTCAGCTCATTCCCGTAAAGGCGTATATATCAATCGGCTCTCAGAAGGTGTTTCAATCTCTTTTCCGCCCGATAAAGGAAAAGGTCAATAGGCAAAGCCTGAAAAAACATATTGTTGATACAACAAAGTCGGCATATGTGGTGATGCTTGTATGGGTAATGCTGAATATAGGTGTTGGTATTCTCCACCTTGGCGGCGTAATTGATAGCGCAGATGTGCTTCTCATATCTTCTGTGTTTTATGTTTGTGACCTTGTGTGCGTTCTCATATGGTGTCCCTTCAGACTTATTATGAAGAATAAATGCTGTACCACCTGCCGTATTTTCAATTGGGATCACTTAATGATGTTTTCGCCCCTTGCGACGGTATGCGGGTTTTATGGATGGACTCTGTTTGGATTTTCGTTTGTAATCTTTGTTGTGTGGGAGGTTTGCGTTCTTGTGTATCCCGAAAGGTTCTGGGAGAACAGTAATATGGCACTCAAGTGCTCGGAGTGTACCGATAAGCTCTGCACTCAGTATTGCAGAAAGCTTAGAGATAAATAAAATATAAGCAAGCGGCGTTTAAACACCGCTTGCTTTTTGTATATGTCATGTTAAACTTAAACGGTCGTAAGCAACTACTGTCTTTTTCCGGCCCTGTATTGCTTTGCAGAAATACCGGTTGCCTTTTTAAAGGCATGGGAAAAGTAGCATAAATCATCAAAACCGCATCTTTCAGCTATTTTGTTGATTGGCTCGCCGGAGGTTATGATTAATCTTTTTGCAAGGTCAATGCGCTGCTTTTTTACAAAATTCATTATGGTGTAGCCCGTTTGCTTTTTGAAAACAGAGCATATGTATTGGGGTGCAAGGTGAACGTGGGAGGCAATTGACTCAAGAGAAAGCTTTGACTGAAGGTTGTCAAGTATGAATTGCTTTATCGCCTTTACATGTGGGTTTTCAATATCTGTTACAGACTCGCAAAGCCCGCAGTAAATGTAGAAAAATGCACAAAGGCATTTTTCTCTCTTCTTTGATGATATACTTGAAAAATCCTTTTTAACGCTCTCAAGCAGATATATTATGTCGGGATTTACACATTTGGGAATGTAACCCTCTATTTCACACTCTGCTTTTTTTGAAAAGGTTATGTTGAAGGAGGCATATCGGCAGGGCTTGTCGGAATAAAGTCTTTTGCGAGTGCTGCCCTTTGGGAACAGAATTGCATCTCCGCTAAAAAGCCTGATGTAATTCCCGTTGTAAAAATAATGCATTTCTCCCTCAATGCATATTGTTAAGTCGAGATACGGAAGAACCGTTTCCTCAAGTGCATCAACCGAGCTTTTTGTTTCAAAATTGTAAATCAATATTTGTGCATCGCTTCTTGTAAAACCTCTCATATGTCATCACCTTTTTTATTGTACTATAATTGTTATAAAAAAGCAATTGATTTTGATGTAAAATCCGAAATATCTTGAAATCACGTGTTGTTAAATCTTAAAATAAGACAATAAATGCATAAAACAAATTAATATTAAACATTCAAAGCAGCCGACTTGTTTGATATAATTTAATAAAAGAAAAAGTAATAAGCTTTGATTGGAGTTGATAGAGTGATTAAGTACGGAGTTGCGGATTACGGACTGCTTGTCTGGTATGGAAATTACTATGATTACGATGAAAGAATTGATATGGTGAGAGGTCTTGGCTTTGACGGTCTTGAAAGGCTTTATACCGTAACGGCTGAGGAGGCATTGACAAAGGCGGCACGCTTAAAGAAGCTTGGAATGTCATTTGCCACCGTTCATGCACAGGATGTGGAACGCTCAATTAAATGGACAGCTGCCATGGGAGGACAGTATGTGTGGCTCAATGTCATGGGAGGAAACTGCGGAAGAGGTAGAGATTATTTCGGACAGAGCTTTAATGACTATATCAGGCAGATTAATGAAATGACAAGAGTTTGTAAAAGCTATGGTATTGATGCAGTTCTTCATAACCATATGGGAGCTCCTGCGGAAAGTCAGGCTGAGGTTGAGGAAATTCTCGAAAGATGCCCTGATGTAAAGCTTTTGTTTGATGTTGGACATATGGCTGTTGCGGGCGGTGATGTCAGATATATGGTTGAAAAATACTATGACAGAATTGCCGCATATCACTTTAAGGGCTGGAAAATCAGCGAAACTCCTGACCATAAGGATTGGGATAGAAGAGGACACTTTTGCGGACTTGTGCAGGGTGACTTTAATGTGGATAATGAGTATGTGTTCAAGTATGCAGTTAAAAAAGGCTTTGACGGTTGGATGTTTATTGAACATGATACACACCTTCAGGATCCCAAAATTGACCTTAAGGAAAGCCTTGATGTTATGAAGAAGTGGAGAGAAGAAGCATGAAAAAGATAAGACTTGGTATGGTGGGTCTTGGCAGAGCAGGCTATTCAATGCACCTTCCCGAGCTTCGCGGCAAGGAGGAAATGTTTGAAATATATGCCGTTTGTGATGTTGAAGCCGACAGACGTGAAAACATGAGAAAACTCTATGGCTGTAAGACATACGAAAGGGTAGAGGACCTTGTTGAAGATCCTCTCGTTGATGTTGTTGATATCGCAACACGTTCATGTGACCACTTCAAACACGCAAAGACAGCACTTGATGCAGGAAAGCTTGTTTTCCTTGAAAAGCCCATGTGTACAACCTATGAGGATGCAAAGACGCTCATGGAAATAGCCGAAAAGTATGGCGAAAGACGTGTGTTTGTGCGCCATAACAGACGCTTTGAGGCAAAGTTTATGCAGCTTAATAAGCTTATAGATTCCGGAATACTCGGTGATGTGTATTATATAAAGCGCTCAGAATCAGGCTATGACAGACGCTGTGACTGGCAGACACTTATGCAGTACGGCGGAGGCCAGCTTCTTAACTGGGGACCTCACCTTGTTGATCAGGCACTTCAGCTGTGCGGCGGAGACTATAAGAGAATGATGTCGGTTACGCGTCAGATTGCAGCCGCAGGTGATTGTGAGGACTACGTAAGTGCGACCTTTGAGGGCATTAACTCCCGTCAGGTTGTAATTGAAATAAGCGGCGGCACTGCTCTTGCAGTACCTCAATATGTTGTTTACGGCACTCGCGGAACGCTCTATGATAACGGCGAGACCTTTACACTTAATGTTCTTCCCGAGGACTATGTTTTCCCGCCCGTAAAATCCAACCCCCATACACCCGAAGGCGCACAGTTCCACCCCAATCCAACCCCCCCGTTTGAAAAACGTGAGATTAAGTGGGATACCAATAGCCTTGACCATACATGGACATACCTGTATGATGCCGTTGTAAACGGAAAGGATTATCCCATTAAGACCGCACAAGCTCTTAAGGTTATGGAAACGCTTATTGAAATCAAGAATCAGAATAAGTAATTGATGTGTTTAATATATCCCTGCCGCACTTGTCTGAGGCAGGGATTTTGCTGCTAAAAAAGAATGTTTTCTTTGAGATTTCATTGACAAAAACCGCCACCGGTGGTAAAATGGATTGAAATATGTGCTAACGATGGAGGAAACTTTATGAGACTTGGAAGAATATGCTTTGACCATTCTGCGGAAGGTTATAAAAAGGTAAAAGCAGCGGGACTTGATTTTGTTGAAATCTGCTGTAATTATGACCATGACGTAAAGGGTATTATAGAGATAAGAGATACAATTAAAGATGCCATAAATCAAAGCGGCGTTGATGTTTCCTGCCTTGGAAAGTGGAATCATGAGCTGTTGAAGGACGGCAAAATTAATTATGAGCAGCTTGACTCTTATAAAGCTCTTCTGGATACAGCTGTTTTTCTCGGAGCAAAAACCTTTGTTTGCGGCTGTAATTATGATGACAGCATCAGCCTTTATCGTAATTATACAAACGCAATTGAGGCACTCGGCGCACTTACTGAGCACGCAAAGGGTAAAAACATAAAGGTTGCCGTGCAGAACTGTGATTGGAATAACTTTATTGTAAGACCGGAGCAATGGAATATTGTGCTTGGCGAAAACCCTGACCTTTGGATTAAGTTTGACCCGTCACATGCCTATAACAGACATGATAATTACCTGGATGAGCTTGCTGATTGGTGTCATAGAATTGCCCATATTCATATCAAGGGTACAACTCATGCAGGAACAAAAGGAGAAATAGACGATCCGCCGGCAGGAATGGATGATTTAAATTGGAGATCTGTTTTTGCTGTACTGTATTCAAGAGGGTATGACGGAGACCTTAGCCTTGAACCTCACTCCACAACATGGAGAGGCGAGCTTGGAGAAGCGGGCGTTGCCTTTTCAAGGGACTATATAAGAAAATATATGCTTTAAAAAAATGCGGTCGAAAGACCGCATTTAGCTTTGTGTGGGGGAGTTTTTCTTTATCTTTTTCTTTTTAAGACTGACTCTCATAAAGCTTTCTCTGTACTCAATGGGAGTCATGCCGCGGTATTTTTTGAACATCCTTGTGAAATGCTCGGCGCTGTCCAGCCCTAAAAGATATGCAATGTTTTTGACGGGAATATGGGTGTTGAGCAAAAAATGACGTGCTCTTTGCATTCGGATTTGCTTGATAATGTCGGTGAAGCTGACACCGGTTTTGGCTTTGATTATTCTGTGAAGCTGACTTTTTGAGTATCCGAAACGAAGGGCAGTATCCTCAAGTGTGATTTTGTCAAAGTTGTCATTTATGTACCTGACTATATCGTCGGGCGAATGGTCGTCTGCGTGCCTGCTTTTTCCTTGCTTGCGGCTGTACTCATGACGAGTAAATCGGGTCAGATACAGGAGAAACTCGGAAATGCGGTTTTCAAAGTAGAGGTTTTCAAATAAATCAACGTGCCGATTGAGCTTTATGTTCAGCTCAACAAGTGTCTGTGTAAGCTCATGAATGTCGATTGAAGAATTGTCTGAAGTACTGATAACGGTGTATATGTCGTTTTTAATCAGACTCGTCAGGTAGTTTCCGGGATCGTATGCCTCAAAGCCCTTTGCAATGCTGCTGAGCCAATCTTTTTTTAAGATAAAATTATAGCTTAAAGAGTCATTTGGGCAAATATAAGCATGACCGATTTTGGGAGACATGATAAGTAGGTCACCCTCATGAAGCACGGTCTTTTTTCCGTCAATATATTCATATAACTCACCCTTTTTTACGTAGTTTATTTCATAAAAGTCGTGATTGTGGTATACTGTATTGTCATCGACACGCATTTGTGTAATAATGGCGTTTCTCAAAGGGTTGGAGTCGCGTTCGGCAAAATAATAGGTGATTGGAGAGGGTGGAATGTTTGCTTTCTCAACAATCTTTTCAAGCTGTACAAGGAGTTCGTTTTCTTTTACTATAACAGGCTCCTGAGTTGTTTTCTTTGTGTTTACAGACATCCCGGCACTTCACCTCACATTCTTTGTTAATTATACATCAAATGACAAAAAAAGTCAAGAAAAAAATTTTTTATGCAAAAAAAAGTCATTGAATGAGTAACGCGTATGTGATATTCTAATAATAGAAATTATAAGGGCTATTGTTAGAGTAAGGATGTGAAAAAATGATTTGCCTGTTATCTCCAATGAAGCTTGAAGAATGTAGCCTGTATTGTTTTGGCGTTGGAAAGGCTTCCTGCAAATATGAAACAAAGGAACGCTTTTACGAGCTGTATTTAATAACAGCAGGGGAAGGGCAGATGGTTTCTTCCGACAATACGGTTCCCGTCAAAAAAGGCGATATTTATATCTCCTTTCCTTTTGAAAAACAAAAGCTTGTGTCAAATGATGGCTGTGAGATTGAATATGATTATTTGAACTTCAGCGTTCATTCCAAACGGTTTGCATCTGAGTTTAACAGATTCAGCGTGGATTATTCATCAACCGTTTCGCACGTTCTTAACAGTGAAGAGCTAAGTAAAACAATCAGAAGTATATCTAAAGAACTTGAATTGTCGACGGAGGGATATTCGTACGAGCTTGTTTCGCTGTTTTGCAGCCAGATGCTTGTTTATATAATGAGAATATTCGGCGAGAGAAGCGCCGATGATTATAATCATTGCAGAAATGATTTTGGTCTTTGCGGTATGGTTATGAACTATATTGACCAGAATGTTGGCACAATGAAGAGCCTGAAGAATATGGCGTCGGATATCGGATATAATTACAGTTATCTTTCATACGTATTCAGAAAAACAACCGGAACAACGCTTAACAGCTATTATAAGTCGAGAAGGATGGACGCGGCAAGAACGCTTTTGGATGAAGGCGGTCTTTCCGTATCAAAGGTTGCAGAGCTTATGAATTACTCGACGGTATATGCGTTCAGTAAAGCCTTTAAAGAATACTTCGGTATTTCACCCAGTAAGTATCTCGGTAAGGGTTCTTCAAAAGAATAGAATTTTCACCCGACACAAGTCGGGTGTTTTTTTGGTTTTGGTATATTAAAATATAAACGATAATTTTTTCACAATCTGCCTAAAATTTACAAAATATACGTATTTACATACCTAAATTGTGGTAAAATAAATTGGTTATTGATAAAACAGTATAGGAGGTGCCCATATGGGAAAGACATACGGAAAGAAAACATGGCTGATTCCAGATTGTTTTCTCAACTCTGTTTCAAAAAACGAAAGCATAAGCCACGAAGCAATCTGCGTGCTAAATACATCCGATAAGGATGCAACAATCAATCTTACACTGTTCTATGAGGACAGAGATAAGATTGAGGGCGATTTTGTTTCCTTCTGCAAGGCAGGAAGAACACATCATATAAGACTTGATAGAATCGTCGGTAAGAGCGGGGAGAAGATTGCGCGTGATGTTCCCTATGCAATTCTTGTTGAATCCGATACAGATGTAGTCTGCCAATATTCAAGACTTGATACAAGTGAGGTCGAAATGGCACTTATGACTACCATGGCATACCCTGTTGAATAAAGAATAATAAAAAAACATAAAATAAAGGAGCTGTCACAAAATGGCACAGGTATTAATTGAAACATCAGCACGTCACGTGCATCTCACAGCTGAACATATCGAAATTCTTTTCGGTAAGGGACATGAACTTACACATAAGAAGGATCTCAGTCAGCCCGGTCAGTTTGCGTGTGAAGAAAGAGTAACGGTTGTAGGTCCCAAGAAGGAGCTTGCAGGCGTTAGTATCCTTGGTCCCGCAAGACCTGCTTCTCAGGTTGAGCTTTCCCTCACAGATGCAAGAAGCATCGGAGTTGCCGCACCCATAAGAGAGTCAGGCGATGTTGCAGGCTCAGGTGCATGTAAGCTTGTTGGTCCTTGCGGTGAGGTTGAACTTTCCGAAGGCGTAATCGCTGCAAAGCGTCATATACATACAACTCCCGACGTTGCTGCTGAATGGGGCGTTTCCGATAAGCAGGTTGTTTCCGTAAAGGTTGAATCCGACGGCAGAAGCCTTGTGTTCGGCGATGTTGTAGTAAGAGTAAGCGAAAAGTTTGCACCTGCAATGCATATTGATACAGACGAATCAAACGCCGCTTCCTGCACACCCGGCATGATGGGAGAAATTATTAAATAAATGCAAAATGCAAAATGCAAAATGTAAAATGTAAGGTGCAAAGTGATTTGGGAATTTTGTTCCGAAAAAAACGTTTTCAAGTAAATTGAAATAAAGATTTTCAAATAAAGAAAGGATGTAGAACACATGAATTACACATCAGAAGTAAATGAAATGTGCTGTGTAGCCAAGGGTCCTCATCACGGTCCCGCGCCTATCCCCGAAGAAGGCAGATGGGTACAGGCTAAGGAAATTTCCGATATATCCGGTTTTACACACGGTATCGGTTGGTGCGCACCTCAGCAGGGTGCATGTAAGCTCTCCCTCAACGTAAAGAACGGTATCATCGAAGAAGCACTCGTTGAAACAATCGGTTGCTCCGGTATGACACACTCTGCAGCTATGGCTGCTGAAATTCTTCAGGGTAAGACAATCCTTGAAGCACTTAATACAGACCTTGTTTGCGATGCTATCAATACAGCAATGCGCGAACTCTTCCTCCAGATTGTATACGGACGTTCACAGTCCGCATTCTCCGAAGACGGTCTTTCCGTAGGCGCAGGTCTTGAAGACCTTGGTAAGGGTCAGAGAAGCCAGGTTGGTACAATGTACGGCACAAAGGCTAAGGGCGTAAGATATCTTGAAATGGCTGAAGGCTATGTAACAAGAATGGCACTTGACGAAGACGATCAGGTTATCGGTTACGAATTCGTAGCACTCGGTAAGATGACAGACTTCATCAAGAAGGGCGATGACCCCAACACCGCATACGAAAAGTCCAAGGGCACATACGGCAGATTCGATGATGCTGCAAAGTACATCGATCCCAGAAAAGAATAATCGAGGGAGGTAAATAGAAATGGCATTATTTGAAAGCTACGAAAGAAGAATTGACAAAATAAATGCAGTTCTTGCCGAATACGGTATTAAGTCCGTTGAGGAATGTAAAGAAATCACCCTCGCTAAGGGTATCGACTGCGATAAAATCGTAAGAGAAACACAGCCTATCTGCTTTGAAAATGCAGTTTGGGCATATACAGTAGGTGCTGCTATTGCAATCAAGAAGGGTTGCGTAAAGGCAGCAGACGCAGCTGCTGCAATCGGTATAGGCCTTCAGGCTTTCTGTATAAACGGCTCTGTTGCTGAAAACAGAAAGGTAGGTCTCGGCCACGGTAACCTCGGCGCAATGCTTCTTTCCGAAGAAACAGAGTGCTTCTGCTTCCTTGCAGGTCACGAGTCCTTTGCAGCTGCTGAAGGTGCAATCAAGATTGCTCTTAATGCTAATAAGGTTAGAACAAAGCCTCTCAGAGTTATCCTTAACGGTCTCGGTAAGGACGCTGCATTCATCATTTCCAGAATCAACGGCTTCACATATGTAAAGACAGAGTTTGATCCTGCTACTGAAGAAGTTAAGATTGTAGATGAACACGCATACTCCAAGACAGCAAGAGCTAACGTTCGTTGCTACGGCGCAGACAGCGTTCCCGAAGGCGTTGCTATCATGAGACTTGAAAATGTTGGCGTTTCCATCACAGGTAACTCCACAAACCCCACAAGATTCCAGCATCCCGTTGCAGGCACCTACAAGAAGTGGTGTAACGAAAACGGCAGAAAGTACTTCTCTGTTGCTTCCGGCGGCGGTACAGGTAGAACGCTCCATCCCGATAACATGGCAGCAGGCCCTGCTTCCTACGGTATGACAGATACAATGGGTAGAATGCACGGCGACGCTCAGTTCGCAGGCTCTTCTTCCGTTCCTGCACACGTAGAAATGATGGGTCTCATCGGCATGGGTAATAATCCTATGGTAGGTGCTACAGTTGCAGTGGCTGTTGCTGTTGAAGAAGCGTCTAAGTAATTCCTTGATTTTCAAGGCTTTTGGGACTTTTTGAAAATTCCTTAAAGCATCGAAAAAAATCCGATTACTGAAATTAAATATTAAAAAAGTTGGACACATCATTTGTGTATTTTTGCATGGTGATGTGTCCAATATTTTTTTGCATATAAGGGGGATTTTTCGATGAAAAAGATTAAGATGAAAAGAGGAACAACGCTCACTTTCGAAGAGGGCTGTGATAAGTATCTTGAGTACTGCAGACAGAGGAATTTAAGAGAAGGAACTATAAGACATTAATGCAGGATAAAATCAATCAGATTTGTACAAGTAAATAAAGTACTTTGGGCGGATATTCCGTCCTTTTCTTTTGTCATTGTATAAGATTCACCCTTTTATAGTGCCCTTTCAAAACTTGTAAAAAAACGGTAAAAATAGCTATTGTTTTATGTTTGTTTATTGAAAAAATGTTCTTTGTTTATTGATTTTTCTGTAATTATATGATATACTGGAATATAAAATCAGGCGGACTATACATTTGTGATGTTAAATGGTGTATAGACGGATGATATTTTATGTTAAAATTACTATCTTATGAAAGAAGATGCATGTAGTTGGCAATAACCTACGAAAGAAAAAAACAAAGACAAAATAACATTGTTTATACCGTTGTTACGGCGGTATTGATATGTGCCGTTTTCTTGGCAATGGTTACGTCTTTTTATATAAAGGCAGAAAATGATGCCTATGAGATGCTCCACATCCAGACAAAGCAAATTAAGGATCATCTTGAACTGCAGCTGGAGTCTGATAGAGAAAATCTTGTAACAATGGCAAACTTTGCCTCAAAGCTTTATACTAACGGGGAAAGCTATGATATCATGTTTGAGTCCTTCAAGTCCATAGGTCTCATATCAAATATCGGTATTCTTAATCCGGATAATACTTTTGTTACCAAAATGGGAGAACTTGATCTTAATGGTATTATTTCCTTTGAAGACGAAGCTGCAAGGGGAGAGTATATAAGCGGCAGAATTCCCGACCTTACAGGCGCAGGCAAAGATATTGTCAGAAGTGCTGTGCCCATTAAAGTAAACGGTGAAACGGTTGGAATTCTTTACGGTGTAATTCAGCTTGATGTTATAGGCGAAAAGTATAATGCTATGGCAAAAGAGCTTAATGCTCAGCTTTTTGTATATGATAAAGAAACAGGAAAATTTGTTATTGATACCATTAATGATAAACCGGGTGAACTGTCAGACTTTAAGGATAGAGCTTATAATGATGACTATTCTTATGAAGCTTTGGCACAAGGCAATAAGGGATTTTCTTCATTTAAGTCAATCATTACCGGTGAGGATTTGTATATCCATTATTCTACCATTGAAGATTTTGACTGGGGAATCATACTTGCCCGTTATGAAACACAGGTTTTTGAGGAAACACATAAGATTTCATATAGTGTTATGATAATTTTTGTAGTGATTATTCTCATTATGGCTGTATATCTTGAACTTATACTTAAGAATGAAAAGAACAGGGCAAAGTTGAATTCCGAGTCTTCTTCAATAAGACACCTTCTCCTTGAGATTAACCAAAACCATGAAAATATAAATACGGCTCTTAAGAGAATAAAGGAATTTTCAAGTGCACGTTCCTGCTTTTTCGCCGATACCGATGGAGAGTACTATAACTATATCAAACCCTCGTTAAAGGAAAAAGAGATAAAGGGCGAGGAAAAAACATATTTAATAGGCGAGTTGTTCAGATATGCGGCAAATGTGCATACAGACAGCCTTGTGACAGGCTTTATGCAGATTCTCCCTAACGGACATCTTGCAAAGACAAATCCCGAACTTTACGAATTTCTTACCGGGCATGATATCAGAGATATATCCTTTGCAATTATCTCTGATAAAAATAATCATGTAAGTATTCTCGGTACAATTAACCCTAAAAAGAGCATCTTTATAAGTAAGCTTATCGGCGATGTTGCAGTATGCTTCTCAATTGCTATTTATAATAAGAAACACCTTAATAAAACTGAACTTGCCGCAACAACCGACTCTCTTACGGGAGCAATGAACAGGGTTGCTTATAAAAAGGATATTCTTGTATTTGATGAAGAAAATCCTGAAGATTTTTCGTGCATTTATATTGACGTAAATGAGCTTCATATCAGAAATAATAAGTACGGTCACGCCGCAGGTGACGAAATGCTTATCTTTATTGCAAACTCCTTGAAGGAAGTGTTCTACGGACAGAGCATTTACCGCATGGGCGGTGATGAATTTCTTGTATTTGCAAAGAAAATATCCCATGACGTTGTCAAACAGAATATTGAGACCTTTGTAGAGCAGCTTAAACCCAAAGGCTATAATGTTGCAATAGGTATGTCCTTCAGAAGCTGTAATATCAACTGCGAAGAAATGGTTCGTGAAGCTGAGATAAGAATGTATGAAGCAAAGGCTTTGTACTATCAGAATAAGGAACAGCCATCGGTTTCTGAGGATTCAAATACGAATTTCAGCCAGATGAAGACAGGTATCAGAGAAATTGATACAATGATTTCCGTGCTTAAAGAACACTATAACGGCATATACAGAGTGTCTCTTGATACCGACAGTGCACAGGGAATTCTTATGCCTTCATATCTGGGCTACGGTGAAACTGATACAAGCTTTTCAAATGTGCTGAAAAAGTATATCAGTGACTATGTACATCCCGATTTTCACCGTGCAGTTACCACTTTCCTGAACTTTGATGCAATAAAACGTCAGTTGCTTGACGGTAAAGCTGTGTCAATTACATATAAAAAGGTAAACGGAGAAACAGTAATTCTCAGTGTACATAATCTTGATGATAACAGCGGTGATGTAAAGGATACTCTTTGGGTATTCGCAAGAGAATAACGGAGGATTTGTACGTGATTCTTCAGCTGATAAAGTTTGCAGTAGTGGGCGTTATTGCAGCAGTTGTGGATGTAGGGGTGCTTGTTGCACTGAAAGAGCTTTTGCATATTGATGTTCTTGTCGCTTCGGCACTTTCCTTTACTGCATCTGTTGTGGTTAATTACATATTAAGCATGAGCTTTGTGTTTAAAAGCAAAAATCGAAGTAAGCTTCGTGAATTTGTGCTGTTTGTGCTTCTCAGCATCGGCGGACTTTGCCTTAACCAATTCATTTTGTGGGTAGGCGTAAACTTTACGAAGATTTACTACCTTGTAATCAAATTCCTTGCCATGGTAATTGTGCCCGTGTACAATTTTGTAACAAGAAAGATTTTTCTTGAGTCCAAAGAAAAATGAGTGTGAATTATGAATAGTATCTTCAAAAAAGACCTTTACCGCTACTATGGTGAAAAAGGCGAGCCTTTCCTTAAAAGAGTGTTCCGTCCCTTGGAAATTAAATACATAGCAATGTTCAGAAAGGCAAATAAATGCTCTTTTTTGCCTCTTAAGCTTTACTATATGTTGAGACTTAGACGCCTTTCGGCAAAGACACATATACAGATTCCTGCACGCACAAAAATCGGAGAAGGATTTTATATCGGACATACGGGAAGAGTTATTATAAATCCAAATGCGGTTTTGGGTAAGAACGTGAATCTTGGAACAGGTGTTACAATCGGTGCTGAAAACCGTGGGAAAAGAAAAGGTGCTCCCACGATTTCGGATAATTGCTGGATAGGAACCAATGCGGTTGTTGTGGGGAACGTAAAGATTGGCAGCGATGTTCTTATAGCACCTCTTGCCTATGTTAATTTTGATGTACCCGACCATAGCATCGTTGTGGGAAATCCTGCACGAATAATTGAAAGAGAAAATGCTACCGAGGGATATATTGATAACCGTGTGTGATGTTTTCGGTAAAACGCAGTAAGTACTTTTCGGAGGTGAGAACTTGGCTTTTAAGGATTCAAGAATAAAGCATAACCTGATGTCGTCACTTGTGTATCAGGTAGTTCTCATATCCTTGAGCTTTCTGCTTCCGAGACTGTATCTTGAAAACTTCGGCTCAGAGGTAAACGGTGTACTTTCCACAATAAAGCAGATTTTTACATACCTGTGCCTTCTTGAAGCGGGCGTAGGACTTGCCACAACTCAGGCACTTTATAAGAGAATAGGCGAGAAGGATTATGAAAGTGCAAGTGCCGTTCTTTCAGCAACCCATTCCTATTATAAAAGAACAGGCGTAATATATGCTGCAATAGTCCTTGCAATTGGGGTGGTGTACGCATATTTTGTTCCCACATCAATAGACAGTAATGTGCTGTTTGTTATGGTAATATTAAATGCAATCCCTTCGCTTTTCAACTATTTTGTGCAGTCAAAGTACAGAATCCTCATGGAGGTTGACGGCAGAAAATATGTAATAAATAACTCGGAAACATTTTTACAGCTTGCATCAAATGCAGGTAAGATATTGGTGCTGTTTCTCACAGACAGCCTTGTTCTCATACAGCTTGTGTATTGCGTTATAGCACTTTTTCAGCTTGGCTTTCTTTATTTTTACGCAAAACGCAGATATACATGGCTGGACCTTAAGGCAAAGCCTGATTTTCAAGCAATATCACAGAAAAACTCGGTGCTTGTGCATCAGCTTTCGGGAATGGTGTTCAATAATACCGATGTAATACTTATTTCCGTTCTCTGCGATTTTAAAGCGGTAAGTATTTATGCAATATATAACATCTTCTTTTCACAGGTGCAGAACTTTATAACAAGTGTTGTTTCTTCTTTTACCTTTGCACTGGGTCAGATGTTCAATACCGACAGAGAAAAGTTTGATAAGCTGTTTAATGTTTACGAAACCTTTTATATAACCGCAAACTTTATTGTTTATACTCTTATGGCAGTTTTTCTTCTGCCGCTCATTCAGATTTATACAGGCGGAATAGAGGATGCTCAGTATACAAATCCGCTTCTTCTAATTCTTTTTGTTGTTATGAATTTGATTGCCGCTTCAAAACTTCCCATAAACGGAATTATTGAATACTCAGGCGATTTTCAGAAGACACGCCGCCACGCCCTTTGGGAAATGATTATAAATATAACAGTGTCAGTTGCCGCAATTTACTATATGGGTATCTGCGGTGCTATTGTGGGAACAATTGCGGCACTTGTGTACCGTTCGGTTGTGACGGTTTACCACTCAAATAAAAAGATTCTGGGCAGAAGTACGTTTTGTACATATAGAATAATCCTTGTAAATACAGCGGTTTTTGCCGTAATTATGTCGGTGTTCTTTGTTGACTCCTTCAGTAATACTCCGTTTTTTAAGCTGTTGCTTTACGGAATGGCAAATGCCGTATGGATTGTGGGATTGTATTTACTTGTAAATTTCGTATTTAACAGAAAAGCATTTAAAACAGCTCTTGAGCTTTATAGGGGGAAGAAAAGTAAATGAGTATTCCAAAGGTAATACACTACTGCTGGTTCGGTAGAGGCAAAATGCCCTCGCTTGCACAAAAATGTATAAAAAGCTGGCAGAAGTATTGCCCCGATTATGAAATAGTATGCCATAACGAGGATAACTTTGACATCAGTCATAATAAATACGCAAGACAAGCCTATGAAGCAAAAAAGTGGGCATTTGTCAGTGACTACGTAAGATTGAAGGTACTTTATGACCAAGGTGGAATATACCTTGATACAGATGTTGAGATTATAAAACCCATTGATGAGCTTGTAAAAGAATCCGGCTTTATGGGCTTTGACGATAACGGCGTTGTTTCAACGGGGTTGGGCTTTGGCTGTGAAAAGGGCAATGAACTGGTGGGTGCACTTTTGGCAGATTATGACCATATCCCTTTTGTCCTTGAGGACGGAAGCTTTGATATGACTCCCTGTCCCGACAGAAATACCAAAACCATGGAAAAGCTTGGTATGGATATAACCAATCAGAATCAGGTTTTTATGGGAATACACATGCTTCCCGAAGACTATCTTTGCCCCATGAAATATTATACGGGAAAGAAAAAGATAACAAAGAATACCTATTCAATACATCATTTTTGTGCTTCGTGGACATCCAAAACATCAAAACGCACATTGTTTTTAAAGCGTATTGTGGGTGTTAAAATGTACGATAAACTGTACGGAAAATTTTTGCATAAATTCAAATGGCTGGAGTGGTAGTTTTGCCTGAAAAAGTATTGAAAAAACTGAATAAAAGTATCCTGCCCCAATGGAAAGTGTGCTTTTTTGCGGCATTGCTGACAGGACTTGCGGCACATCTTTATAAAATAACAAACTGGCTGCCAAACTGGGACTCGTTGGTGTTCAGATATGATTCCCAGAATATGATAGGTCTTGGCAGATGGTTTCTGCCTGTTGTGTGCTCCTTCAGTTCATTTTATGATTTGCCGTTGTTGAACGGTTTGCTTTCAATAGTGTTTCATGCTCTCGGTGCTGTGTTCATCTGCGGTATGCTTGATGTCAGAAAGAGGATAACTGCTGCAATAATCGGTGCAGTTACCGTTTCCTTTCCCACAGTAACCTCTGTTATGATGTATAACTATGTTGCAGACGGATACGGTATATCATTCTTCCTTGCAGTTCTGGCAGCATATTTTCTTACAAGACCAAAGCCGAAGTACCTGATTTCAGCAACTCTTATTGCACTGTCCTTGGGCATATATCAGGCGTATGTAACAGTGACAATAATGCTTGTTTTGCTTCACCTTACAGATGAGCTGGTGTTCGGCGGTGCAGCCTTTAAGAAGCTTTTCAAAAAGGCAATGAAGATACTGCTGTCGGGTGTTGCAGGAGCTGTTCTGTATGCTGTTGTAATGAAAGCAGTACTTGCACTCAGCAAAACAAATCTTCTTGAATATCAGGGGCTTGACAGTGCGGCGTCCCTTTCGGAAATTGATATTTTTGCATCACTCTATACCGTTAAAGAAACCTTTGTTAAGTGCTTTTTTGACGTGTCGAACGGCGTAAACGTGTATGTGGTGCTTAATGTCATAATCATGCTGTTTACACTTGCATATTACATAAAGAGCATCATAAAAAATAAGGTTTATAAAAAACCGCATAATCTTGTGATGCTTGCCGTTATAGGTGTTATGCTTGTTTGGGGTGCATCGGCACTTGCATTTGTAAATGCGGGCGTTGATTATCATAACCTTATGCTTATGGGCTACAGTGTGTTTTATTTGTTTTTTATCCTTGTGTATGAAAGAGGAAGTGAAGCAAATGAAAACAGAGGTGCGGTTAAGTGCTGGTGCGTGCTTGCAATATCGGCTTTGCTTGTTGCAAATCAGATTGTTATTGCAAATGTCAGCTATCATAAAGCACAGATGGCTTACGAAAAGTCCTACGGCACTCTTGTGCGTATTGCTGACCGTATAGACCTGACAGACGGCACAAAGGAGTGCGGCAGAATTCTGGTAGTCGGTGCGCTTAGTAACAGCCGTGACTATAGTGTAAATCTCACCCCCGATATTACCGGCATCACCGACGGATATATACTTCGTGCCGATGATGAAACGGTGGGACAAAGCGTGCTTTGCAGTGCTCTCAATGATTACTGTGATAAGAACTATAACTTTGTTTACGGTGAGGAAAAGAAGTCCTTCCTCCAAAGACAGGACGTTAAGACTATGGAAACATGGCCTGATAAAGGCTGTATTGCCGTAATTGAGGATGTTATTGTCATAAAGCTTGGCTCGGAGTGTGAAAACAAGTGATTTATTACTGTGCCGATGATTTCGGGCTTTGCAGAGATACATCGACAAATATAAAAAAGTGCCTTCGTGACGGGGTACTGAATAAAATAAGCGTATTTCCAAATTTCGGTGAAGTTGATTTGAAGGAGCTTACTGAAATAAAAAATGTAAGACTTTCACTTCATCTTAATCTTGTTGAAGGAAAGTGCATGGCAAATCCTGAGGAAATAGACCTAATTGCCCATAAGGACGGTAATCTGAAGCACCGCTTCGGAGGACTTTTCGGGCTGAATCTCCTGTGCGGTAAAAAGCTTGAAGAACAGCTGTATAAAGAAATTTTGGTTCAGGTCAGATATTGGCAAAGCATTTTGCCAAAAGATATTCCGTTTTGCATCGACAGCCATCAGCATACACACATGATACCTGCGGTGTTCAGGGCATTGGTAAGAGTGCTGAAGGATGAGAAAATACAGGCGGACTATGTGAGAATACCTGCAGAACCGATGTTGCCTTTTGTTACAACACAGTCACTGTATTTTACCTATAACGCAGTGAATGTTATAAAACAGTGGCTGTTGAAATTTCTTTGGCTGTGCAATAAAAAGCATACAAAAGATTATGAGATAAAAACAGCGTACTTTTTCGGAATACTGTTTTCGGGAAAAATGGATGAAAAACGTGTAAAAAAGCTTTTGCCTAAATACGAAAAGCTTGCCGAAAAACAAGGAAAAGACGTTGAGGTTCTGTTCCATCCCGGTTATATAGATAAGCTTGAATATCAGTTGGCGGATAAAAACGTTGTATTTAAGGATTTTTATTTTTCCTCGGGACGGAAAACCGAATTTGAATGTGTACGAAATATATCAGAAAGAAGTGTTAAAGAATGATGCCTTATATTGACCAGGAAAAGGTTGATGCCAGAACAAGAGAAAAGCTGGAAAAAATCATTGAAAAATCATATTCCACATTTTGGATGGGAAAGAGACTTTTCGATATCTTTTTTGCAACCTTGATTTTGCTGTTTTTCCTACCTTTGATGATTATAATTTCCATTGTCATAGTTATCGACGACCCCAAAGCAGGTCCATTTTATAAACAGATAAGAGTGGGACGTCACGGTAAGGAATTTTATATGTATAAGTTCAGAACCATGAGAAAGAATGCCGACAAGATGATTGAAGAGCTTGCAAAGCAGAACGAAATGGACGGTCCCGTGTTCAAAATCAAGGAGGACCCGCGTATAACAAGAGTTGGTAAGTGGTTGAGAAAGCTGTCGCTGGACGAGCTTATGCAGTTCTTTAATGTTCTTAAAGGAGATATGACTCTTGTAGGGCCGAGACCTCCGCTGCCAAGAGAAGTGCAGTACTATACCGACTATCAGAGACTGAGACTTCTGGTAACACCGGGTCTTACCTGTACCTGGCAGATTTCCAAAAACAGAAACGATATTCCTTTTGAACAGTGGGTTGAAATGGATATCGAATACATACAGACAAGAACCTACCTTAATGACCTGAAGATTATGCTTAAAACACCTATAGTTATGCTGACGGCTACAGGAAGATGATTGAATTTTGGAGTGATTAAAATGAAAATTGCCATGATAGGGCATAAGGTTGTTCCGTCAAGACGCGGCGGAATTGAAAATGTGCTGACAACGCTTTGCCCCATGCTTGTTGAAATGGGACATGATGTTACCTGCTATAACCGATCAAGCGATAAGGTTGAAAATGAATACATTGGAACGGTGGTGGACAAAAAGTATAAGGGAGTAAAAATTAAAAAAGCTCCTACACTGAGTGTGCGAGGCTTTTCTGCAATGATAGCATCATTTACTGCGGCAATAGCGGCATCCTTCAGAAAGTACGATGTTGTACATTTCCATGCCGAAGGTCCTTGTGCGGCACTGTGGATTCCGAAACTCTTTGGTAAAAAGTGCGTAGCTACCGTGCACGGACTAGACTGGCAGAGAGAAAAGTGGGGTAAAGGATTTGCTTCCAAGTATATAAAATTCGGTGAAAAAGTACTTGCAAAGCACGCCGATGAGGTCATAGTGCTCAGTAAAGCCGCTTATGACTACTTTGAAGAAACCTATGGACGCCAAACCACGATTATTCATAACGGCATAAGCCGTCCCGAAAAGAAGCAAGCACAGATAATTACCGAAAAGTTCGGACTGAAAAAGGATGAATATATTTGCGTTGTTTCAAGACTTACCGCCGAAAAGGGAATTCATTATCTCATTGATGCCTATAACAGCATTGAGACAGATAAAAAGCTTGTCATTGCAGGCGATACCAGTGATACCGACGATTATGTTGAAAGCCTTAAGCAAAAAGCAAAAAATAACCCCAATATTATATTTACAGGCTTTGTGTCGGGAGATACACTTTGTGAAATATATTCAAATGCGTATATAAACGTGCTCCCCTCAGACCTTGAAGGAATGTCACTGTGCCTGCTTGAAGCACTTGCATACGGTAATGCACTTCTTTGTTCGGATATTCCCGAAAACACGGCAGTTGCAGAAGACAGAGCAATGTACTTCAAAAAAGGTAATGTTGAGGACCTTGCTCAAAAGCTGCGGCAATTGTGTGAAGACTTCACACTTGTGGAAAAATACCGTGAAGGCGCAGATGAATTCATTTTGAATAAATACAGCTGGCAGGATGTTGCCAAGCAAACAATTGAGCTTTATCAAAAATAAAAGTGAAGGACATTTTTATGGATAATATAAAAAACATAGAGAATACGGAAAAGTATCAGGAAAAGATAAAAGAGCTTTTCAAGGAGCTTGCACCGGTTGAGCTTTATGACTCGTGGGCGGATGCTTTTGACATTGAAACGGATGATGAAAAAACTGTCACAGTTGTGTATCACGGCAGTGAAAGCATCGGAAAGTTTAAGAAAGAATGTAAAAAAACAATTCTTTCCTGTATTTGCTCTGTAATGGGTGAAGGAAAGAAAATTAAAATTGTAAAGGTCAGCGGCTATAATGCACTCAGTCCTAAGGTTAAAAAGAACATCAGGGCATTTAAATTCTTTGTTATCGGTATGATTTTTGTGTGCATAGCTTCTGCGGTTATAGTTGTGATATGCAGCTATATCGGTAACCGTAATTTCAGAGAAACCTTTTACAGCACAAGCAGTATTAAGGTTGACAGTAATATACGTGTAATTCAGCTTTCGGATTTGCATAATACCTCATACGGTAAAGATAATGAACAGCTTTTGAAACGTGTTGCGGCACTTGAGCCGGATATAATAATCTGTACGGGTGATATTGTTAACTCTGTTGAGGAAGATGCCCAATATGCTGTTTCTCTTGCAAAGGGACTGTCGGAGATTGCACCGTCCTACTATGTGTACGGCAATAACGAAGTAGAAGGTATATACGATTTTGCCCTTAATGAAAAAGAGCTTGATGAGTATTTTGAATTTGACAGCACATACCGTGATGAAAATGCTTTGCTTGAAGTAGAGGATAGCTTTGAACAGCAGCTTGAAGAAGCAGGTATCAATGTGCTCAAGAATGAAAAGGATACAATTACCGTTAAAAACATGAAGATAGATGTTTACGGTGTTTTAACCTCCAATCCTTCCTGCTTCTGGTCTTATTCTGAAAAAGCATTTGCAGATTATATCTATAACGATACCGATAATCTTAAAATAACGGCGGTACATGAGCCTTTCATTTTTGAAGAGTTTGCCCCTGAATTCTGGGGTGACCTTATGGTGTGCGGACATACACACGGGGGTGTTGTACGCGTACCGGTTCTCGGACCGTTATATACCTACGAAGGCGGCTTGTTCCCCGAAAGAAGCGGAAGCTTTGTGTACGGAAGATACGATGCGTCAGGAAAACCTCTGATAGTAAGCGGAGGACTTGAAAATTCAAATGTACTCCGTATAAATAACCAGCCCGAATTGGTTGTTATTGATATTAACAAATTTTAGTTTAGAGAGGGGATGTAATATGCTTACCGATATACTTCAGAAAGTAATTCTTTTAATTGTCGGTGTGCTGTTTGCGGCATCGGCTGCGGTGATATTTTTCAGAATGAAAAATGTAAACCGTAATGAACGTGCACGTATTTTTAAAACAGCGGAATACTTTAACGCATGGGTAATTCTTATATGCTTTGTTGCAACCGTTCTCTACGGAGTGTTTAACCACTTTGAAATGAAAAAGTCGGTACATGCAGTGGTGGCACTTAATTATTCCGAAGCATCACAGGCACTTAATTCCAACGGTACAAGATATAATATGGCGGAAATTATAAGCGACGAGATTGTTGCAAGAGCAATAGAAAAAGGTGCTCTTGAGGAGGTAACGGTAAAACAGCTTAAAAGCTGTCTTGTGGTATATCCTTGTGTGCAGGGCGGTGTAGCAGATGAATCGCAGTACCATATTTCAACGGAATTTGCAGTTGAATATCACGCATCAAAGGATACTCAGCATCTTGATTCGGAAAATGTAATTAAGCTTATAACAGCAGCTTATAAAGAGTATTATATCGAAAAATATACCGATAATTTCATGCTTGATGCTGAAAAGCCTGACTTTTCCAAAATGGAATATATGGATATAGTGCTGTATTTTGAAAAAGAAACACAGGCTATACTCAATTACCTTTACGGAATGGCAGGAAAGAATCCCAGCTTTGTTACTTCAAACGGAAGCACCTTTAATTCCATTGCAGGAAAGGTTTACCAGTTTAAGGAAACACAGATAAATCAGAATTTGCGTTCTCTCATTTTGCAGAACGGAATTGTAAGAGACGAAGACGGCTACGTTGACAGACTCTCATACCATAATAAAAATGTGGATTTTGACAGACAGAAAAACGACGCTTCCTATAGACTTTGCAACGAAGCAATTGCAATGTACAGCGAGGAAATGACACGTATTGTTCTTGTTCCTACATGGGACAAGTCCGGAAAATACTACATGGGAAGAACAAAGGTCGGAATTGATGAGCTGTCTGTAATGGCAACAAATTTCAGTAATTATGTTGCTTCCAATGAAAAAGAAATCATGGATAATAACCTGATAATAAATAAAATATATTCGGGTAATCAGGATACACAAATTGCATCTTCCGCAGATTTGCTGATAGAGTCAATTTATGACAGCATAAAGGATTTTGAAAAAGAAGCAATAACTGCAGGCAGAGAGTATTCACGTCATAAGATGAATCAGTGTATAGCAGTAAGTATTTACGGAATTTCCATCATGAGCGAGCTTAAAATACTTGTGGTGTTTGCCGTTATTTCATATTTGTCTGTAATGCTGTACCTTATATCCCGCAAATTTCCCAAGAAGGCATAAAGGAGGATGACAATGAAAAATCTTCAGATTTTAAGATATTTAAAAAAGCTTTTGCCTGTCATCTTTGTTGTTTGCCTTCTGGCAACTTGTGCAGTATATTTCAAGCTTTCAAAATCCAACACATATATTGCCTCAGAGGTTATTCACTATAACGACTCTCAGGCAGAGCAAGGTATTGCACCTACAGGCGAAAAACTGGATGTCAATGAAATAAAGTCATCGGCAGTAATGTCAAAGGTTGTTGACAGAATGGGACTTACAGGTATTTATTCGGTAGACAGCCTTATCTCACGAATTGATATATACCCGATTGAGGATGCCGATAAGGTGGCTCAAAAGGATGCAAAGCTTGAAGAAGGCGAAGAACATGTTTATAAGCCAAGCACATTCATAGTGTCTTTCGCTGCTACAAGCGGAGAAGGTCCTGATTTTGCAAGAACGGTGCTTGATGAAATACTTGATGTTTATTTCGAGCAGTTCAGCCAGAAGTACGTAAATGTAGCTCCTGCAAATAATACCATAGATAATCTTGATAAAAACGACTATGATTATATTGAAATGCTTGAGCTGATAGATACAAGTATTGATAATACTCTTGCAACCTTGTATCAGAGAATAGACCAGAATAATTACTACAGATCAACAGAGACCGGATTTTCATTCGCCGAGCTTGCTGATGACTTTAATTATTTAAGACAGGTAAAAGTGTCGGCACTTTTCTCAAAGATTTATAAGTATCAGATTACAAAGAATAAGCCTGTGCTTGTTTCTGACTACACCACCAGAATAGACAATAATAATATTTCCAATGAAAAGGATGAAAGTATTATTGAGGACGTTGTAGAAGTAATTGATGCTTATGTCACAAAAATGAGAGAATCGGGCAATACGAATATTACATACGAGTATATTCTTGATAATCTTCATGAAAGAGACGTTCAGGATTATTTCGGAGATCAGACGGTTACTTATGACGAACTGATTTACAGTTGGAGAGACCTGAATGAAAGCAGAGAACACGCAATAATTGATTCAGCATACTGTAATTATGTTCTTGAGACATTTACAAGCTGTACAGGTAATTGCGGCGGCATCTGTGCAAATTCCAATATGACGTGCAGAGAAATCTGCGATAATCAGTATGCTACTGAAAGAGCTGAGGTAGAAAGCGGAATTGATACCCTTCTTTCAGAACTTAATGTGCTTTACGATATTACCATGAAAACCAATGATGAGTATAATAAGTATCTCGGTGCAAGCTATATTTCTGTGCTTTCGTCGGCATCAATCAGAGAAAGCGTAAATGTAAAGCTTTATACGGCAATTGCATTTTTCTTCCTTATGATTCTTTGCTGCGGCGGTACAGTCGTGCTTGGCAGAACAGGCGATATTATAAGCTATATCTTCTATACTGACCACCTTACGGAACTCAATAACAGAGCATACCTTGATAAGTACTTGAAATCCAAGGATAAAAAGCTGCTTGATGACGGTAATGTTTACTGTGTAGTTGATATAACAAATCTTGTACATATCAATACCGAGTATTCAAGAGAAACAGGTGATGAAATCATAAAGATGTTCACACGTTATCTTAAAGAGACCTACGGTAAATCCAAGACTGACTATATATATAACGGTAACGGAAGCTTTGTTATGCTGACGGAAGACTCGGATTATATCACGGTTGAAGATATAATGAGACTGTTCAGACTGAGACTTGATGAAAGAGAACAGTTTGATAATGTTGTAATTGAGTATAAGATTGGTATTGCCGAAACCTTCAAGGAAAATAAAACGGCACGAAAGCTGTTTTCTGAAGCAATCCGGAACAAAAAGAGCTATAGCTCCGATATGAGGGATAAAAACGCATAGTACACAAACAAGAATCAGGGAAGGGAGGGCAAATGCTTGGAGAATAAATTGGTTGAAAAAGCTAAAAAGGTTTATTTTGTGGCAGTAGCCGTAATGATGTATTATTTTCTCAATGAATATATAGACATAGGCTTGCACGTCACATTCCGCCACGCATTTGCTCTTGTTCTCTTTGGCTCGGCAACACTTCTGTTTTTGTATAAACCCAATATTGCAAGAGGCTTCACATCCTTTGCGGATGCTTGTATTTACAGTGTTCCTTTGCTTGTGACAACGGTAGTATCCCTGTTTGTGTGGTTTATGGAAACGGTGGATGTGGGAGTAATGTCAAGAGGACTTTCAAGCTCCTTTATATACGCAAATATGCTGTCCTTTGCACTGGCATCGGGAGCACTGCTGTATGTGTTCGGAAAAAAAGGAATATGGTATAACCTTTTGGCAATAATTATTGCAAATCTGCTTATGATACTGACGGTTATCGCAAGGTACGGACTTTCAAGCTATATGTCTGAATTTATCACCCTTGTAACCACCTTTGCAGGTGTTACTGGAGATATTATCGTTCAGGCGGAAATCCACGAGCTTGCCTTTTGTCTCGGTGCATATCTTATTTATATGCTGTATAAGCCGAGAAAAAATATAGTGTATTTTGTACTTCTTGCTCTCAGCGGATTTTGTTTTTTGTCGGCATTCAAGCGAATTGCCATGATTGCAATAGTTCTGGCTTTGGTATTTGGGTACTTTCTGAAGTTTGTTGCAAAGTATAACGGTAAAACGGCAAGCAGACTTGTGACGTTCTTTTCGATTGTTGTAATAGCACTGCTTATCGGATATATTGCCTTTATTAAAATGGATGTTTTTGAACTGCTTGAAAAAGCGGGAATAAACACCAGCGGACGAGTAGAAATCTATAACGCCGTGGATAAGTTTTATGAATTTGATCCCGGCTTTTTAGGTAACGGTATCGGTTTTCTCACATATCAGCTCAATACCTTTATGAATGTGGGCGTTGCATCTGTGCATAACGACTTTCTTCAGCACTTTATTGACCTTGGCTTTTGGGGATATATTGTGTGGCTTGTGTCAATGACCTTGGTAAGAGTGTGGTATTTCGGCAGAAAAGGCAGAGTTGATGATGCTATTATAACCTTTATGCTTACCGTTTATCTTATAATTGTATCGTCAACCGATAATACCATGAACTATCCCTTGCTTACAGGCGTTCTTGCAATGCTGATGATGGGAAATTCCTATGAAGATAACGTAATACACAACGAGAAAAAAATATTCGGCGTTGTGTCAAAGGCTAATCAAAAAGATGAAAGTGATGCACTGCTATGAAAATTCTGATGGTTAATAAATTTCTCTACCCAAGGGGCGGAAGCGAAAGCTATATGTTATACTTAGCTGAGTGTTTTCAGAAAATGGGGCATGAGGTACAGTTTTTCGGAATGTACGATGAGAAAAATACAGTGGGTAATGCCAAAGGCTTGTATACAAAAAATATGGACTTTCATTCCACAGGGCTTGCAAGATTTCTCTATCCCTTTAAAATTATCTATTCCTTTGAAGCAAAAAAGAAGATTATGCAGGTAATAGACGATTTTAAGCCTGATATCGTCCATATGAACAATATTAACTTCCAGCTTACACCCTCAATTATTCATGGCGTAAAGAAGAAGGGCGTTCCTCTTGTTCAGACAGTTCATGACTATCAGATGATTTGTCCCAATCACCTTCTTTATAATTTTGATAAAAATACCCCTTGCGAAAAGTGCCTGAAGGGCTCGCATATCGGATGTATCAAGAATAAATGTATCCACGGCTCTTTGGTGAAAAGTATACTGGGAGTTGTGGAAGCAAAGCTTTATTCACTTCTTAAAACTTATAAAAAAGTTGACTTGTACGTGTGCCCAAGTAATTTTCTTGAGAATAAACTGCTGTCCTCAAAGACGTATTATAAAGGTAAAACCAAAACAATACATAATTTCATAAATAAAGAAAAGTTTTCAGGTTCACAGCGGAACAGGGAAGATTATATAGCTTATGTGGGCAGACTTTCCAAGGAGAAGGGCATCGAAAATATAGCAGGTACGGCAAAGCTTTTGCCGCAATATAACTTTGTTGTTGCAGGAAACGGTCCTGATGAGGCTGTTCTTAAAGATATACCCAATGTAAAGCTTGCAGGATTTCTTACCGGCGATGAACTGACAAAGCTTGTCGGAAATGCAAAGGTGCTGCTGCTTCCGTCGGTATGCTATGAAAACTGCCCGCTGTCAATTCTCGAAGCACATGCCATGGGTGTTCCCGTTGTCACAATGAACAGTGGAGGAATGGCAGAGCTTGTGAAGGACGGCATTACAGGAACTCTTGTAAATGAACCGACACCTCATGGAATTGCTGAAAAAATCAAAGCGACACTGGAAAATGAGGATTATTATAATACCCTTGAGCAAAACTGTAAAAACGAAAAAGATAATATTCTCAGCGTAGAAAGCTACGCCAATATTCTGTTCGAGGAATATGAAAGATTAACTAAGAGGTGAGATACTTGTCACAGCCTAAGGTCAGTATTGTTGTTCCCGTGTACAATGCTGAAAAATATCTTGAAAGATGTGTAAGCTCGTTGCAGAATCAGACACTTTGTGATATTGAAATAATCCTTGTTGATGATTCGTCAACCGATTCTTCACTTGAAATGTGTAATAAAATGGCGAAGGAAGATTCCCGAATCAAGGTTATACATAAGGTGAATGAGGGTGCAGGCTATGCACGTAATGCAGGACTTGAGCTTGTCAGCGGAGAATACGTCGGCTTTTGCGATTCCGACGATTATGCAGAGCCTTGTATGTTTGAGACTCTGTATAATAAGGCAGTACAATATGACAGTGACCTTGTAATGTCCGGGGTAATATTTGTTGACGGAAATATGTTCAGCGAAAAGGGCGGCTGCGACAGGAAAAGCTACTTCGATAAGGATACTCATTTTGATACTCCCGAAATGCTGAAAAAACTGAGAATGGGTATTGTAGGTGCATTGCCGGGGGATGACGACGACAGTAAATACGGCATGAGTATCTGGAAAAATCTTTTCAGAACTGAGATAATAAAGAAGAATAAAATAACCTTCAAATCTGAACGTGAAATGCTTTCGGAAGATGCACTTTTCATGATTGATTATATTTCCAATATAAGTAAAGCTACGGGAATAGACGGTGCATATTACAATTACTGCCGAAATGAAGATTCAATTTCAAAATCCCGTAAACAGGATAGATTTGAAAAGAGCCTTGTTTTTGTGAGTGAAGTTGAAAAGAATTTTAAAAACGACATTGATGAAAAAGAATACGGTATCTATATAAACAGATTTTGGCAGGCTATGTGCAGAGTTATCTGTACACAGGAAATAATGTACGGTAAAGTTAACGGTATCAAGTTTTCTGAAACAGGGAAAATGCTTAAAAAGATTTGTACCCATAAGCAAAGTATAAAAGCTCTGAAAATGTATCCCATTGCAACACTTCCGCTTAAACAAAAAGTGTTTGCATACTGTATGAAGTGCAGATTGTATTTTCTTATGAAATTACTGGTTGAATTAAGAAGCAAATAGGAGTAGTCTATGTTTTTTTCGGTAATAGTTCCGGTATATAAGGTGGAAAAGTACTTGACGGCTTGTGTTGACAGTGTGTTGAAACAGAGCTTTTCAGATTTTGAACTTGTTCTTGTGGATGACGGCTCTCCCGATAACTGTCCTGCAATCTGTGACAGCTATAAAGAAAAGGATAGCCGTGTAAAGGTTGTTCATAAGTGCAACGGCGGTCTTGCAAGTGCAAGAAGAGCGGGGATAAAGGAAGCTGTGGGTGAATACGTTTTTAACCTTGATTCCGATGACCTTATAGAAAACGATACACTTGAATGTGCGTATAATAAAATATGCGAAACAAAATGTGATATTGTATCCTTCTCATATAGATGGGTAAAAGGCGAAAAAACGGTAAATGTCACCAATGACGGTCTTGAAGAAGGCTTTTATGACGAGAAGGGAATACAGCAGTATATTTTCCCGAGACTTTTAATGGATAAGAATATGAATCACGTTTCCTACTATTTGTCGGGAAAGGCTGTAAGAAGAGAACTTCTCACACCAATTCAGCTTAGTGTCAGTGAATCAATCTCTCTTGGCGAAGACCTTTGCTGCGTTGTGCCTTGCTATCTTGCGGCAAAAAGCGTTTATATCAGTAAAAAAGAAGCTTATTTGTATACAGTAAGAGAAGATTCACTGTCAAAGGAGTTTAATACTAAACAGATTTTCCTTGTGGAAAACGTGATAAATGAAATAGGTAAAAATGACTTCACAGTGATTCCTGATTTTGAAGAACAAATTTGCCGTTATTCTTGCTTTATGTGCTTTGCAATACTTGCATCGGCAGCAGAAGGTAACCATTTTAAAAGCATAAAGCCGCTTAAAGAAAATATCAAAAACTCCATACATGGAGAGAGAATCTCTAAAGCGAGATTTGAGAGTATATCACGTAAAAGTAAAATAACCGTGTTTTTAATGCAGAAAAAATGCTATAGAACAGCGTTTTACTTTCTCAATATGTGTAAGAATATAAAAAGAGTCCGCAAGAAAGGATGATGCACCCATCATGAAACCCGCAATTTCAGTAATAATGAGCGTATATAACGGCGAAGCATATCTGAAAGAAGCTGTAGAAAGCGTCATAAACCAGACCTTTAAGGACTGGGAGCTTGTGATAATAAACGACTGCTCCACAGACTCTACAGCTGAAATTCTTTGTGAACTGTCAAAAAGAGATGAAAGAATAAAGGTACATAATAATGAAGTTAATCTAAGACTTCCCACATCCCTTAATAAGGCAATTTCTCTTTCTGAAGGAAAGTACATAGCAAGAATGGATGCCGATGATATCTGTCTTCCCGAAAGACTTGAAAAGCAGTTTAAGTTTATGGAGGAGCATAGTGATGTAGCTTTGTCCTCCTGCAGATTTATGACCGTAAAAAACGGAGTTTATATGTCAGGCGGAGCAGGCGGACGGTGCGACGATAGAGCGGTTCGTGCAATGCTTTTTGTGGCAAATCCCATTCTTCATCCCGGTGTTATTGCAAAAGCTGAGGTTATGAAAAAATACAATTATGATACTACTCTTACCTGTACCGAGGACCTTGAACTGTGGACAAGAATGGCAATGAACTCACAGAAAATGCAGATTCTTGACGAATGTCTTCTCATATACCGCCTCCATGATAAGCAGATTACAAGCACAACCCTTGAAAGACAGCATACCGAAGTGCTTAAAATACAGGATAAGTATTATGGTACTCTTGCTTCTTCCATGGATGAGAGCATGAAAGAGTTTTATATAAGCGGTGTTTATTTTAAAGAAAAGGCGGATGTTTCAAAATATCTTGAATTTGCAAAATGGTTTAAAAGAATAAGCAGTGGTAAAATAGATAAAGAAACGGTAAACTATGTGCTTATTGAAATTCTTGCAGAATATAAGAGAAGCGGCGTATCAAAGAAGGATGTTTTAAGGGCAATGCTAATATTCAATCCTTTGTTTGTTGTAAGAGATATTGTCAGAAGAAAGCACAGTGCAAAAAAAGACATTGAAAAGTGCTGTGCCGCAGCAAAGGCAAGAGGTCTTCGCAGAACAGCGGGAACAGATGAATTCCCAATTTTTGAAAACTGATATCAGGAGCATAAATGATGAAATTTTTTGAATCACGGATTTTTCAATTCCCCTATGTAATATTGACTATACTGGTTTTGATTTTTATAGCAATGGGACTTGTGGGACTGTACTTCACTTTTAAATCCGTAAAAACTGCAAAAGGCACTTCTGAAAAGAGCTTTTGCGGTATAGGAAAAATAGAAAACGATTTTGAGAAAGCGGCATCACTTCGAAATACAAGGTGTATTGTATATGTGTCGGTATCTTTCGACAGTATGAAAAGACTGTATTCCGAATCAAAGGCATCAAGAATGTATGAATGTATCAAAAAGATACTTTTCAGGCATTTGAGCCTTAAGGCAGGCGGCGAGATATCAATTTACGGAAGTGAAAACTTTGTTGCTTTGACCTATCTTGAAGCGGATAAAACAGAAGCTTGCATAGATAAGTGTATGGAGGAAATAAACGAAGCCTTTGTTAAACACGGTGCAGCAAATGCTGTTCGTGTAAACTTCGGATACCATGTCACAAGCTCAAATGAGGTTAACTTCAAAACCGCCCTGTCAAGAGCAAAACAGGCTTGCAGTATGGCTGAGGATAAAGACGTGCTTCATTGTCAGTGGGATAACACAAGCGGTAAGGCTTTTGAAAGAAAAATCAAAATTGAAAACAATATTCACAGCGAAATTGATAATAACAGATTCTTTCTTGAGTATCAACCTATAATAGATGCAAAATCAGGTAAGATTATAGGTGCTGAGGTTTTGTCAAGATTAAACTCCGCAACCGAAGGCGTGCTGTCTCCCCGGCATTTCCTTTCTGCGGTTAACAACGTGGGACTTAATGAAAGATTCGATTACTATATCTTTGAGAAAAACTGTAAATGGATATCAAGCGATAAAGCAAAACGTGCAAAGTATGTGTATACCATTAACTTTTCAAGATTTACTCTTTGCGATATGGAGCTTGCAGACCGTATTATAGGAATAGTTGATAAATACGGAGTTGATTATTCTTGTATTGCAGTTGAAATTCTTGAGGATAAAGACCTTAATGATGACGAAAAATCGATGATGACAAAGAATCTTAAACGTCTGAGGGAAAAAGGCATGCGTATACTCTTGGACGATTTCGGCAAAGGATATACAAGCTTTGGCGATCTTACCGACTTTGACATTAACATCGTAAAAATTGATAAATCAATATCCCAGAATTCAATAAATAAAACGGGATTTGTGATTCTTAAAAATATTATCAACACCGCCCATGACCTTGGCTTTAAAACGCTGTGCGAAGGCATAGAAACCGAGGAACACAGAAAAACGGTTGTTGAAGCAGGCTGTGATATGCTTCAGGGGTATTATTTTTACCATCCCATGCCTGTCACAAAGCTTGAAACATTATTTGAAAAATAGTAAGGTGATTAAATGCTATCCGTAATTATTCCCGCCTATAATGAGGAAAAATGTATAAAACGTGCATATTCCGAAATACATAATCTCCTTTTGGAAAATAATATTGATTGCGAAATTATTTTTGTTGACGACGGTTCACAGGATAAAACCTTTGAAATGATAACAGAACTGTCAAAAGAGGCAGAAAATGTTTCGGGACTTCATTTTTCAAGGAATTTCGGGAAAGAGTCTGCCATAACCGCAGGTCTTTCCAAAGTAAAAGGCGACTGTGCCGTGGTAATAGACTGCGATCTTCAGCACCCTGTGCAGAAAATTGTGGAGATGTACCGCCTGTGGGAACAGGGATATGAGGTTGTTGAGGGAATAAAAAGCAGCCGAGGACGGGAAAAAATGCTTCACGGAATAGCAGCAAAAATGTTCTATTCTGTAATCAGCCGTATGGCAGGCTTTGATATGGCAAACTCCTCTGACTTTAAGCTGCTTGACAGAAAAGTGGTTGATGTTATTAACAGTATGCCTGAAAGAGGCTTCTTCAGAGCATTGTCCTATTGGGTTGGCTATAAAACAGCTACTGTAGAATATGATGTTGAAGAACGAGTTGACGGCGAGTCAAAGTGGTCAACGTGGAAGCTTGTAAAGTATGCGGTTTCCAATATTTCATCGTTTTCAACTGCACCAATGCAGATAGTAACGGGTCTCGGTGTTGTGATGCTTGTAATATCGGTCATCTTCGGCGTGTGGGCACTGATTGATAAAATAATCGGCAGAGCACTTGAAGGTATGACAACGGTAATCATAATCACTATTTTTATCGGTAGTATAATTATGATAAGTCTTGGTATAATCGGCTACTATATTGCACGGATTTACGAAGAAATAAAGGGAAGACCCAGATATATCATATCTTCCAGTGTAAACAGTGCAGAAAAGAAGCAATAGTATTTGGAAAATATAAATAATATATTAAAATTGGAGGTGTACAGAAAATGGAGGAGTTAATTCTTACTATACTCATATTAGTGTTTTTTGTGCAGTCTGCTGTTGTCGTATCGTTACTTTTTCGCATAAAACGAATTGAAAAAAGAGGCTTTGAAAATATCAATCCGTCTGAGGAGAACAATGCCGATAATGCAGGCAAAACCGAAGATAACGATGCTACAGAAAGTATCTTGGAGGGAATCCGAAACAATGAATTCAAGATGTACTTGCAGTTTGTTGTGGATAATAAAACAAAAAGAATTGTTTCTGCCGAAGCTCTTTCAAGATGGGATAACCCTGAAAAGGGAATCTTGGGACCGGGTAATTATATCGGACATATGGAAACATCAGGACTTATCAGTCAGCACGATTTCTATATGTTTGACCTTGCCTGCCGTCAGCTTGAAAAATGGAAGGATACCGAGTATAAGGATATTACAATTTCCTGTAACTTTACACGGATAACACTTTCTGAAGAAGATTGTATTGATAAACTGAAGGCTATATCAGAAAGCTACGATTTTGATAAATCAAAGCTTGCCATTGAAATTACAGAGGATGCAATAGAAAAGGATAGAGAAACGGCTAAGAAAAATGTCAGACTTTGCCGTGAGCTTGGATTTAAGATTTATCTTGATGACCTTGGAAGCGGATATACCTCTCTTGCAAATCTGTGCGATTATCCCATAAATATAGTTAAGATTGACAGAGATATTCTTCTTAAAACGGGAACTCAGCGGGGTAAGGAGCTGTTCGCAGGTATTATTGCACTTGCCCATAACCTTAATTTGTCAGTTATCTGTGAAGGTGTTGAAACAGAGGAACAGAATGACCTCGTATCTAAGTCTAAATGCGATTTTATTCAGGGGTGGTACTATTCTAAACCCCTTCCTCTTGAAGAGTGCGAGTCTTTTATCGAGAAGTATTAAATACTTGAAATGTTTACTGAGAGCGATACAAAAAACGTATTGCTCTTTTTTTTGCTCATGATTGACATTCCTTCCATAAAATACTATAATACCATCATACAAGGTGAATGACATGAACTGCATCCAACAAGATAATATATTCTACGCCTGCGGTACACCTATAACCGTGGCACAAAACGAAAAGGGCAGCGTTGAAGAAAAAATATCCCTTTCACTTGAAGGCGGAATGATTGGCGGTTACCTTTTCGGCGGCGGTACAGGTAGAACTCTCCATCCCGATAACATGGCAGCAGGCCCTGCTTCCTACGGTATGACAGATACAATGGGTAGAATGCACGGCGACGCTCAGTTCGCAGGCTCTTCCTCCGTTCCTGCACACGTAGAAATGATGGGTCTCATCGGCATGGGCAACAACCCCATGGTTGGTGCTACTGTTGCAGTGGCTGTTGCGGTTGAAGAAGCGTCTAAGTAATAAGTAAAATAAAGGTTTTCACCTGGTTTTTCAAGACTTCTGAACTTTGGTTTGGAAGTCTTTTTTTAGTTCTTTTTCTGCTTTTGTCCACAATTTGTCCACATAAGTGTTTGATAACACAAAAAGCGGCGAGATTTTCTCACCGCTTTCACTTTTAATTGCTATTTTATAAAACTCTATTGACCATCTTTAACTGAAACCCGTATACTCTCACTTATAAAAATCCTTCAGATATTCAATATTAACAACCTTTTCCGCAAGACTGTACTTGTTGAAGAAGTAATGGTTTGCCGACTCAAAGCCGATGGTCGAATTTTTTGACACAGCGTCATACATCGTTGCGGCAAGTGTTTGTTCTTCATCAAGAACAGAGAGAATTTCAGCCTTGTTTTCCTTCTTGCCGTCGATATATTCATTGCGTAGTCTGTTGTACTTAGTCTGAAGATAACTGCTTCTGTATATGCAATAACCTGCAGTCGCAACCTCAATAAATTCACGTATGTTTTTGCTGTCAGAAATTGCGTCGGAAGTCAGCCTGTCAAGTCCTCCTTTCCAGATTTCAGAAAGGGTTTTAAGACTGTTTTCATAAACGTCAAGCGGGAAAATCGCACGCCAGGATTCTATGTCATCATGGGGATAACCTGTCATGGTAGCTTTCAGTCCCGTCTGTTTTTCAAACAATAGATTGGCAGACCCCATCTGGAAAGGTCCGAGATATGCCGTATGTACATGGAAGGGAAGATGGAGGAAAGCTTTGCTGAAACAAGCCGTTGCACAGCGTACAGCAGAGGCGTTGACGCCGAACATTTCTTCATAAACATCGCCGTCATTTTCTTCGCCGAAGTAGTATTTGCTCATGGCTTTGAGGTTCATCGACGGATAACCGCCGAGAGACCACGACAGCATCAGACCGTCAACGGGATTTTCGCATATTCCGTCCATGTGTTCCTTTACAAGGTCAAGGGTCGGGATGTAGGGAATAGTCGAGCATTCCCATGAATTGTTGAACTGCACCTTTGCCAAGGTCTTGCCGCCTGCCTCTTTGCAGGCTTTCCATGTTTTCTTTGCCGTTTCGCCCGGACCTACAAGGCTTATGGAGTAGTCGATAACAGAAGTTTCGGTATCGCCGAATTTCTTGCTGACACCTTCTTCGCTGACACAGACTATTCTTGAGCCTGTTTTTGCAGTTCTTCTTACGGCATCCAGTCTGTCACTGCACCAAATCCATGACCAGTCAAAGGCAATAACCTCTATATCCTTGCTTACACTTTCGGCGGCTTTTTTGATTATGCCGTTGACTTCTGCGTAAACTTCTTCCTGGAGTCTGTTTTTACATACAGGGCAGGCTGTGACTCTTTTATTGGAATGGGAATAACAGTTTGTTTTATTTTCACTTGCGGTAATTGTGAGAAAACCGCCAAGATTGGGTGCGGCTTCGCATATAGTTTTAATGCCGTTATATAGATAGTCCTGAACAGGCTTTTTTGAGGTACAAAGCGTACCTTGTCCTGTTTCGTCAATATATCCGAGAAGCTCTGGGTGCATTTCAAAAAATGCCGCAGGTCTTGTTCTCGGCTCGTTGATGTAAAGATATATCTTAACACCATACTTTTCGGCTCTGTTACAGAGGTTTTTAAGTCCCTCAAGTCTTTTTTGCCAGCCATCAGAAATGGACCGGTCCCACGGAAATCCGCACATTTTATAAAGTACTGCATGAATCCATATTCCGTTGATGCCTATTTCGGAATATTCCTTGAAAAGCGAGTCGGGATAGGATAATTCACCGCCGTCTGCAAAAGAATCGCCGAACAGTGCGCAGTAGGAGTGGATGAATCTGATGTCAAAGCGTGTATCCCTTACTATTTCCATTTCATCAAAGGAAAAGCTGTTGTTCTTTCTGATAAGAGTCTTTATATATTGAAGTCCTCTGAGCACTCCGACTTCATCAACAGCGGCAATCTTAATGCCGTTTTTTGTAATTAAAATGTTGTGGCTTTCGGCTTTTTTTGTTTCATCCTTAATAACTTCAAGGGTAATATATTTGTCCTTTCCGTCAAGGGAAAAATGTGCATTCTGCTGTACAAAGGATTTAAGATAATCAGTATATTTTCCGCTTGTTTTGTCGTCAATTCCCCAATTTTCATCAAGAACCACGGCACGTTTTTCACCGTTATATGACACAGCCTCTTCCATGCCGAATTTGTCGAGAAAATCAAAGTCATCAGCCTCTGTATCCTTGCCGAACATCGGTAATGTTGAAAGGAGCTTGTCTTTCAGAAATTTTGTTTTTTCTTTTTCCTCATCCGTCAAAGGTCTGTAGTTAAGAGGCGGTACATCGGGCTTGAATCTGCCGAGCTTTATGCTGAAGAAATCTTCCTCACGAAGGGTAAAAGCAAGTTCGTCTTCAGTCATGTCAATAAGCTCAAGAAGCTGGCTGTACGGAATAATATGCCAATTGTTACGGATTATTGTAAGATATCCTCTTTCACCGTATCTTTTGTTGTATTTTGCAGGAACACGAAGCCCCATATCTGAGGCAAGTTCGTTTACCGTTTGGGCGTCAGTATCAAGAACTTTTGCCAGTTTTTCAACAGCAACACTTTCCCAGTTTCTGAAAATAAATGTCTGAAAAAGCGTAGGAAAATGTTTATACTCTGCGTGTTGTTCACTGAGTTTCGGAAGGGTCGTCGTTGACATACATATCACCTCATACAGATTATATATCGTTAATAACAGATGTCAACACATAACTTGTGAATTTTTAGGATGGTTGCAAACATACCTTTAATTTTCACGCAAATAACAATCCCTCATACCAATCGGCACGAGGGATTTTTGCATATAAAAAGACAAGCCGTAAAATACATACGCGACTTGTCTAATCTTTTTTGTACTCCGCTATGTCCTCTAAATTGCATTCTAAAATCCTGCATAAAGAGTTCAGGGTGTATGAATTTACATTTGCATTTTTCCTCAGCCTGTCAAGCTGACCTGTGCTGAAACCGTACTGCTTTATCAACTGGTATTGAGAAATATTTTTCTCTTTCATTGTCTGCCAAAGCTTGTCAAATTTAATCACCTTTTACACCCCTTTGCTATATTATTGTTGCAAAAATAGTATAAAACAATATATTTATCTTGACAATTGCCCGTAAATGGGCTATAATTGTTTTGTTGAAATTCCTCTAAAGAATTAAATGGAATATGCTTGGTAAATGATCCTGACAAACAAAAATATAGAATAGAAATTGAACCAAAACAAATTTGGGTTATGGAAGAATAATTATATATTCGGGCGGAATTTTCCGCCCCATTTCTTTGCTTTCTTTTGGTGTTCGCAAAGTTACACCTTTATAAATACTCCACCAAAATCCCTAAAAAATCCCCGACCGTCGTTGTTTGACGGTCGGGAACACTCCACTTCGGTGGATATCGCTTGAAATTTTGAAAACCTTCCCCGAAATTGAAAAGGTCTTTGCCTACTTTCTCCTCAAGAAAGTAGGTTAAGAAAGTAGGTTATGAAAGTAGGCTAAGAAAGTAGGCTAAGCAAGATAAACAGGCTTACCTGTTTCGCTTGATTCGTAGATGGCAGCGAGGATTTTTGTTACAACTAAAGCCTGCTCGGGAAGAACACAAGGAGCAACGCCGTTGTCAAGGGCATCAATCCACTGCTGTATGTCTCTGTAAACAGAGTCATTGTCGTCTGCATCAAAGAATGCAACACCTGCTTTTACACCTGTGTTTTCTGTATACTGCATACCGTGCTTAACGCCGTTGAGCCTGCCACTCATATTTAGATTGTCAGCACCTGCCTTGTCGCCGCAGAGAATCATGGTTGCCTCCTGACAGTCAACCATATTGAGTGCCCAGCTTGCTTCAAGATTGATTGTAGCACCGTTTTCCATCGTAATAAAACCAAAGGCTGAGTCCTCTACATCAAAGGTTTCAGGATCCCATTCACCCCAGGCGTTGCCGCTGCCGCCTTCAACCTTGTCAAAAAGCTTTTTGTATTTTGTGCCGACTACCATCTTAGGCTTGTAGTTGTTCATTGCCCAGAGCGTCATGTCAAGTGCATGAGTACCTATGTCAATAAGCGGACCGCCGCCTTGTTCTTCCTTGTCCATAAATACGCCCCATGTGGGAACGGCACGTCGTCTGAGGGCAAGTGCCTTGGCATAATAAATGTCGCCAAGCTCACCTGCATCGCAGGCTTTTTTTACATACTGAACATCCTGATTCTGCCTGTTGTTGTAGCCGATGGTGAGGGTTTTGCCTGTTCTCTTTGCAGCTTCAAGCATAGCTTCTGCTTCGGGAACAGTCTTTGCCATAGGCTTTTCGCAGTAAACGTCTTTGCCCGCTTCAAGGGCATCTATTGTGATAAAGGAGTGCTCGCGGTTGGGTGTACAAACGTGAACAATGTCTATGCTATCGTCTTTAAGTAATTCTTTGTAGTCGGTGTAAACCTTCGCGTCAGATGAGCCATAAGCCTTGCTCGCTTTCTCTGCTCTTTCCTTTATAACATCGCAGAATGCAACCATTTCTGCGTTTTCAACTCTCTTGAGGTTGGGCATATGCTTGTTGTTTGCGATGCCGCCGCAACCGATTATGGCAACTCTGTGCATCTTTTTCATGGTGTTTGTCTCCTTTGTCAAAAGTATTGATTTC
This sequence comes from Eubacteriales bacterium, assembly GCA_045541355.1. Taxonomy (GTDB): domain Bacteria; phylum Bacillota; class Clostridia; order Oscillospirales; family CAG-382; genus UMGS1387. The sequence continues at coordinate 95,993 of JAZQIW010000071.1, forward strand.
CACATAATAAGTATAACATAAGCGAATGTTACAGTCAAGGATTATTTGTCCAATGTATATCCTTAAAAAACGCGGATATATTGTGTTTTCTTGGTTTTTTTTGTAGCTGTATTGACAAAAAATCCGAAAGGTTATATAATTAATATGATAACCAAATGGAGGAAATGATAATGGCAAGTAATAAGCTTAACGTAATAGTAATCGGTGCAGGAAGCCGCGGACGTGCTTACACCGATATCATGGCAGACCTTCCCGAAAAGTTCAAGGTTGTAGGTGTTGCCGAACCTATTGATGACAGACGTGAATACATAATGACAAAGCACGGTGTAAAAGCCGAAAACGCATATACAACATGGGAAGATATCCTTAATGTTCCTAAGTTTGCAGATGTTGTAATTATCGCAACAATGGATAGAATGCATAGAGATCCTGCCATGAAGGCACTTGAGCTTGGCTATGACCTTCTTCTCGAAAAGCCTGTTGCTCCCACACCCGAGGACTGTGCTGAAATCTATAACTATGCAAAGAAGATGGGCAGAAAGATAATGGTATGCCATGTTCTCAGATTTACATCCTATTTCAGAGCACTTAAGGGGATTATTGACTCGGGAAAGCTTGGCGAGATAATTTCTGTTGAACATACAGAAGCTGTCGGCAACGTACACCAGAGCCATAGCTTTGTAAGAGGTAACTGGGGTAATGAAGAGGAAAGCTCACCTATGCTTTTGCAGAAGTGCTGCCATGACCTTGATATTTTGCAGTGGATGCTCGGTAAGCAGTGTAAGAGAATACAGTCCTTTGGCTCTCTGAGATATTTTACACAGAAGAATGCACCCGAGGGAGCACCCGATTACTGCGTAGACGGTTGTCCCGAAGCCGAGAATTGCCCCTATAATGCAGTCAAGCTCTACTATGATGATAAGAAGAATGACTGGTTCAGAGGAGCAATGACAAAGATGGCTTCTCCTACTGATGAAGCGGTTATGGATTGCTTAAAGAGCACTCAGTACGGAAAGTGCGTGTTTAAATGTAATAATAACGTAGTTGACCATCAGACAGTAAATATGGAATTTGAAGAAGGACTTACGGTTGCCTTCACAATGACCTGCTTTAATGAAGGTGGCAGACACACAAAGATTTACGGTACAAAGGGCGAACTCCATGCAAGCATGGAAAAGACAGAAGCACAGTTCTTTGATTTCAAGACACGTAAGTGGGAAAGCATACCCACAAATGAAAGCGCGGTTGTAACAAGCCTTGTGGGCGGTCACGGCGGCGGAGATAACGGTATTGTCGAGGTTCTTTATGACTATGTAAACGGCAATATTCCTGCCGAGGCAGTCAGTGAAATCGGCGTGTCCTGCAGAAACCATATGCTTGTGTTTGCGGCAGAAAAGTCGAGACATGAGGGTGTTGTGGTTGACGTCGAAAAGTATATTTCCGATGTTATAGGCGAATAAAAGGGATTTAACAAATATAAAATAATAAATTGAGAGGCCGAAGCAATCTGATTGCTTCAGCCTCTATTTTTGTGTGATGATTTTGACAATTAAAGTTAAAGGGTGCTTTTTCTGAATCTGAGAGGGGAGGAGCCTGTTTCGTTTTTAAAAACCCTGATAAAGTAGTTTGTGTCGGGAATACCGACAGCCTCTGAGATTTCGGAAATAGAAAGCTCTGAGGTTTTTAGTAACCGCTTTGCTTTTTCAATTTTTGTACTTCTAATATACTCGGTTGGGGAAAGTCCGGTATTCTTCTTGACTGCCTTGTAGAGAGTGTTTGTAGAAACTCCTATTACTCTGCATATGTCCTTTGGCAGAATGGGACTTGATATGTTGTCAAATACGTATTTTCTTGCATTGTAAAAAACAGTACCGCCTGTTTTTTGTATAACGTAGGAAAGATTCATGTAGTCAATGAGAACCTTAAGTGTGTTCATGCAGTGTTCAACCTTTTCGTGGGTACAGCTTGTGGTTTTTTCAAGACTGTTGAGTAAAAGCTCATAGAATTCTTCGCTGTCGGTTGCAGAGCGTGTGCATTTCAAAATACGGTCAAAGTTTTCAAGCTCCGCAATCTGCCCGAGCATAAGATATCCTACTATCTCATTGTCCTGCATAATGGGAACAATTCCCTCCGTCAAACCCATGTGACAGCAGTAGGTGTGGCTTTTTTTTGTCTTGTCAACCTCTTCAAGCCCCTTGTTGTCACACTCCTGACACTTGATGTATAGCTCTCTGTTGCTTCTGACTGCACGGCAAAAGGGAGAATGAGCCTCGGGAAAAGAAAAAATGTTGTTTTTTTGTTCATCCCATAAACTGAACTCCATTCCTGCAAGCTTAAAAAAATCAAGACAAATTTTTTTTAATTGCTCTAAATTTATGTCCATGTGTTCTTCACTTCCTTTTGCTGTTTGTATTATTATCATACCATACTTTTTTCTTTTTTCAACACCTGATGATAAAAAATAATAAAAATCTTTATAAAAGACGGATAAGTGCTATTTTTGTGTTTAACCGTTACTATGATTTTAGGTGAAAATGCACTATAATTCTACTGTAAGAAGACGTAAATTTATATTTTATTGTGTAAGGGAGAGCTTGTATGATGAATAAAAAGTGGTATGAGAATAATTACCGCCGCCATTTGTGTGATATGCATATTGCAGATTGGGATGAAAGCTTTTTGTCAAAGTTTTCTGCGGAAAATTACTATGAAAACCTTAAAAGAGCTAAGGTAACTTGCGCAATGCTTTACTATCAGTCCCATGCAGGTCTTTGCTATTTCCCTACAAAGACAGGAAAAATGCATAATGCGTTTGTTGGAAAAGAAGATGAAATGAAAAGGCTTACGGATATGTGCCGTGCCGGCGGTATCAAGGTTGTAGGCTACTACAGTTTGAACTACAACACATGGGCACATGATGAACACCCAGAATGGAGAATGCTGGAGCATGACGGTCATTCAAGACGTGACAGAGAAGGCGGCGGGGGTGCTGTAAGCTTTGAAAATGCAGGCGGTAGGAGATACGGTCTGTGCTGTCCGAATAATGACGAGTATCTGAACTTTGTATATGCACAGATAGACGAAATACTTGATTTCTTTACCCCCGATGCACTTTTCTTTGATATGCTTTTCTGGCCTCATCAGTGTTATTGTGAGCATTGTGAAAGAAGATGGAAAGAAGAAACCGGTATTGACGGACTTCCCAGATCTTTTGATGAAAATGACCCCTTGTGGCAGAAGCATCTTGAACGAAGAAACTTCTGGATAGGTGAATATGCAGAAAAAATTACGGCTTATGTAAATAAAAAAGCTCCTCACCTTACAGTCGAGCACAACGTTTCTGCTGCTGCATCGGGGTTTTATATGGGAACCGGAAACAAGGTAAACAACGCCTGCGAGTTTGCAGGAGGTGACCGCTCCGGCGGACTTCTTGATGAATCTGTATCCTGTAAGCTCTTTTCGGGCATTACTAAAAATCAGCCGTTCGAGTATATGTTTCCGAAATGTGAGCCGAGCCTTTATAAGCATACGCTTACAAAAACCGATGACCATATTGAAGCGGCAGTTTTTTTAGCCGCGGCACATCATGGTGCAACACTTGTAATTGATGCGATTGACCCCGTAGGTACCCTTAATCAAAAGACATTTGAAGCAATTGGAAAAGCTTTTGAAAAGCAGATTCCATATGAAAAGTACTTTGTTGGTGAAACGGTAGCAGATATCGCTGTTGCATATGGTCTTGAAAGTAAGAGCACAGGACTGTTGGGTAATAGCTTTACAAATCACTCTGCGGCTGTCGGATTTATCAAAAACATGATTGAAGGCGGCTTTGGAGTAGACGTTGTGAGTAAGAAGAAGGATATGTCAAAGTATAAAATGGCATTTGCTTCATGCCTTTGGGATCAGGATGCCGAGCTTATTGAGACACTTCTTGATTTTGCAAAAAATGGCGGTGTGCTGTATCTTTCTGGTGCTGAGAATAAGGAGCTCGTTGAAAAGGTTTTGAATGCTAAGATTTTGGGTATGTCAAAGAGTAATGCGAATTACCTTGAACCAAAACCTGAATATGTTGACCTTTTCGAAGGCTTTGACCATGACTATCCTCTCCAGCTTAACGGATATGTTCCGCTTATTGATATAAAAGAGGATGAGGACACAAAGATAATTGCCACCTTAACAGAGCCCTATACACGACTTGATGAAACAAAGTTTGCATCAATCCATTCAAATCCTCCCGGAATTCATACAGAATATCCGGCTGTTGTTGAAAAGAATTATGGTAAGGGAAAGATTGTATATTTCATCTGTCCTGTTGAAACAGAAGAATATATAATTTATCAGCGTATCGTGAGAAATGTTATTGATAAATATATTTGTCTTGATAAGCTTTCGGTAAAGACAAATTCACCTACAAATGTCGAAACCGTAACCTTTAAAGACGGCAATAATTACTATATCAATAATGCTCTTCTGCTTGACCCCAAGAATAAACCCTTTATGCCTTGCTTTGATGTGAGTGTTAAAACAGATAAAAAGCCGTCGGCAGTAAAGCTTCTTCCCGACGAGACAAATGTTGAATTTATCTTTGACGGAGAATATACAACTTTTAAAACAAGAGAAACAAGAATATTTGATATGTATAAAATCGAAATGTAAGGAGGTTATTATTATGACATTATCCGAAAGATTGTTAATGGAAGGCGAGGGAATCCTTCGCTTAAAGCCTACCTGGGTACCCAGAGCATTCTGCCGTCCCGGTAAAAGAATAAAGCTCCATCCCGATGACTATTATTGTAAGGGAACAGAAAAGGGCGGTATTGACGAGAGATGGTTTGCATCTACAACATGGGCGGAAAACGGTCCCGGTACACCCGAGGATGAAGGTCTTTCCTATGTTGTAAGTGAAGACGGAAGTGAAGAGATTCTTCTTCGCGACCTTGTCGATGAGCTTAAAGGAGCAGTTATCGGCGAAGCGCTTTGGAATAAGTACCATAAGTGGCCCATGTTTTCAAAGTTCTTTGATAATGCAGGACCCCTTCCTCATCATATTCACCATAGAGACCGGCACGCAAAGCGTGTAGGAGCCGACGGTAAGCCGGAAATGTATTTCTTCCCGTCACAGCTCAATAATCACGGCGGTGAGTTTCCCTTTACTTTCTTCGGTCTCAACCCCGAGAGCACAAAGAAAGAGATTAAGGAATGCCTCATGAACTTTGAAAAGGGCGATAATCAGCTTCTTGACCATGCTCAGGCATATAAGATTACTCTTGATACAGGCTGGGATGTGCCTCCCGGAGTACTTCACGCACCTGCGAGCCTTTGTACATATGAGCCTCAGTTTGCATCGGATGTTTATGCAATGTATCAGTCGGTGCTTTACGGAGGTCATACGGTTGGCAAGGATCTTTTGTGGAAGAACTGTCCCGAAGAGGAGCTTGGTAATTTTGACTACCTGATGGATGTAATAGACTGGGAAGCGAATACCGACCCTGATTTCCATAAGAACCGCTTTATGAAGCCTGTTGTTTGCAGACAGGATGAAAGATATTGCGAAGAATGGATATGTTACAGATGCCCTGTGGTTTCCGCAAAGAGACTTACAGTAAACCCCGGTCAGAGCGTTGTTATAACAGATGCTGCGGCATACGGTATGATTCTGATTCAGGGCTATGGTAAGATGGGCAAGTGGGATATCTCAACACCAACTCTTATTCGCTACGGCGAGCTTACAAATGATGAGTTCTTCGTAACAGAGACTGCTGCAAAGAAAGGTGTTGTAATTACAAACACATCTGCAACAGAACCTCTTGTAATGCTCAAGCATTTCTCCGAAAACCCTGATCTTCCTGCAAATCTTTAAAAATCTTCAAGTCACCGCCAATGTGCGGTGACTATTTTTTTTGGACTTGTTGACGGTGTTTTTCGCTTATGTTATAATCTTAATGTAAAATTTAGGTAAAAGGGGTAGAATATATGAGAATTATATTTGTCAGACACGGACATCCTGATTATAAAAATGATTGCCTTACGGAGCTTGGACATCTTCAGGCTGAGGCGGTGGCAAAGAGACTTGCCGGGGAAATAATTGATAAGTTTTATTCCTCCTCCTGCGGCAGAGCGTATGAGACTGCAGAGCATATTGCAAAGGATAGGGGAGCAGAAATAGAAAAACTCGACTTTATGAGGGAAATCGGCTGGGGACCTGTGGGAGGCAGAGGCGAGAATGGATATGACCCATGGTCGCTGTCGGCAAAAATTGTGCAGGAGAATAATAGCCTTCTCAGTCCAACGTGGGATACTGAAGAACCCTTCAGCTTGTCCTTCACTACCGATAGGGCAAAGACTGTCGGTGAAGAATTTGATAAGCTTCTTCGAGAACTTGGATATGAAAGAGAAGGTTATTTTTACAGGGTAGTAGAGCCTAAATATGAAAATGTGCTTCTTACAAGCCATGGCGGCTCATCAACAGCTGTTCTTTCGCGAATATTCAATCTTCCGATGCCCTTTGTAAGTACGGCGATTTGCCCTAATTTCACGGCTGTTACTGTTGTCAGCTTCTCGGTAGAAAAGGGAAGTCTTGTTTCCCCTCGGTTTGAAATTGTAAATGACGCAAGACATATAGTGGGAATTGCGGTTGAGAATGTATACGGTGTATAAAGCTTGAAAGCGGTGCAAATGCACCGCTTTTCCATTATACAAAAAGAGTGCTCACAAATGTGAGCACTTAAAATTTATTTCCAGTTTTCGATGTTAGCACTTACAAAAGCATCATCGTTAAGGTGTGGATACGCATCGTGAATACGGGTTAATTCTTCTGCCTGACCCTCCGAGAGAACCTCATTTGGGTTGAGACAGTGGATTTCCTTCATAAGTCCCTGACGTCTTAATACCTCGTGAACACCGGGAATACAGCCTGCAAAGTTATGTGCAGGGTCAAAGAATGCGGCATTGCAGTCGGTAACCTGTGCGGCAAGGGTGAGAAGAGAAGCATCAATTTTGTCTTCTTTCTTTGCCTTCATAAGCATTTCAAACATCTTAACAACATTGTTTGACCATAAAGTCCAGTGACCGAGAAGTCCGCCCCTGAAGCCGTTTACAATCTTGTTTCCGTTTTCGTCAGTAAATTCGTAGTTGGTAAGTAAATCAACAACTATGTTGTCGTCGTTTCCTGTGTAGAGGGCAATTTTGTCGCGTCTTGATGAGAAGGAAGCAGCACGAACAACATCGAGAGTCATGTATCTGTTGAAGGGGGCAGCCTTTATTGCAACAACATTGTCAACCTCGCAAAGCTTCTGCCAGTAGCTGTATGTGAAATGACGGCCGCCGACTCTTTCCTGGAGGTAGAAGCCGATAACGGGCATAACGGAGGCAACTGCCTTTGTTCTTTCAATCATGTAGTCCTCGGACATATCGTTGAGTCCACCGGGGCTTAAAAGAACAGCATCGTAGCCGAGAGCCTTTGCCTTTTCTGCTTCGGAAACTGCCTGCTCAGTCTTTCCGCAGACACCTGCAACACGGACAATTACTTTGCCCGTTTTTTCCTCGTATGCATCAATCTCTTCCTTGACAATATTGAGTATTCTGTCATAAAGGTTGTACTCGGGAAGTCGGATTTCAAACTGAGTTGTGTGAACTGCCGTTGCAATACCGCCGACACCGCTGTCAAGATAGTATCTCATGAGAAGTCTCTGACCTGCCTCGTCAAAGCATCTGTCTTTGTCAAGGGCAAGGGGAGTTGCGGGAATAACTGTTCCCGAATGGAGTATTTCAAGAGCTTTTTCGTGTCTGTTCATTAATAAGACCCCTTTCTTTCTTCAAAATGAGTAGGCTTTCCGAGACCTCTGCCGCCGTCAAGAAGCCATTCTGCCTGCCATCTGATAAGAGTGTTTGCAGAAACAGAAGGATATCCGAAAACTTCCATTGCCAAACTTGCATCGTTGAGATATGCGTCATTTCCTTCCTGACCTTCAAAAATGGGTTCTTTTCCGAGGTAGTTACCAAGCATGGTTGCGGCTTTCTTTATTGAAATTGTCTCAGGACCCGTAATGTTCATGACACAAGCGGGAGAAGAAGCGTGAAGCAGACCGCGTATGGCGTATTCGTTGGCACTGCCCTGCCAGATGCAGTTGAGGCATGGTGTGGAAAGCTTGATTGGAGTCTCGTTTAAAATGTTGTGTGCCATGTCGTAGAGAACACCGTATCTTAAATCAACTGCAAAGTTGAGTCTGTACATGAATATTTTTGTTCCGTATGTGTTTGCGGCATATTCAAAAGCTCTTTCTCTTGCAAGTACACTCATTGGGTATTCGCCTATGGGACCTACCTTGTCCTTTTCAGTACATCCGCCGGAAGCAAGAGGCACAATGGGATAAATGTTACCAGAAGAGAATACAACCATGTTGCTGTCCTTGAACTTTTCACAGACAAATGCGGGAAGAGTTGCGTTAAGAGCCCAGGTTTTCCATTCCTCACCGTCAGTACCAAACTTTCTGCCTGCCATGTATATGATGTTCTTTACTTCGGGAAGAGCACGAAGCTGTTCAAGATTCAAAAGGTCACATGAAATTATGTCAACGCCCTGCTCGGTAAGATAGCTTTTTGCAAACTCGTCAGAAAAACGGGAAACCGCAATAACCTTCTTGTCAATGCCTGCTGCCTTGATGGCGTTCTTTGCAAGTACGCAAAGAGTCCATCCCATTTTACCGCCTGCACCGAGCACCATAATGTCGCCGTCAATCTTTTTTATGTCCTCAATCAGAGCACTTGACGGGGTAGTAAGTAAATCGTTTAACTTTTCTTCTGTCCACATTTGATTAACCCTCCAATAGTTTTATGTATTCTTCTTTTGTCATTGTGGGGGAGAAATTATTTTTAATTTCTCTGCCTTTTTCTGCATTGTTTTCCAGAAGCCTGAAGGCTGTCAATGCCATAATTTTTGCAGGAAGCACGTATGCTGTGTAGTCGTCGCTTGCACAAAAATCCTTTGCGTGAAGCTGTCCGGAAAAACCGCCTACCATCGGCTGAATGGCAGGGATGAGATGACTGACATCGCCGATGTCGCTTGAGCCTGTCATGTCAACATTTCTTGTTATGTTTTCTTTGCCTATAAATTCCGAAGCAACGTCGGCAAAAAGCTCGCCAAATGCCTTGTCCTGATTGAAAGGCTGGTAGCCGAAAACAGTCTTTATGTCAACCTCGGCTCCTACCATCAT